>JAISJO010000107.1 GCA_031261485.1 Propionibacteriaceae bacterium
GTACGTCGATCAGAGCGTGAGGGTCGTCCATCGGCTGAGGCAGATGAAACCACAGGCCATGTTGCTTGCTGGGTCGCGGTTGGGACCCCCAGCGGCCAACGAGGCTCTGGACGTGGAACTGGGCAGGTACGTGCGTTCTGGCGGACGTGTGGTCGTCGTCGGCGATGATGAGTTGAACCATGACAGTGTCGTCCTTCCTCGAAGACTTGGGGCATATGACCTTGTGGTCGCACTGGCTGAGCGGGGGTATCGCAACGCGAGCCTCATCGATTACGACAGTGATTCCACAGCCGGGCGAGCCTGGCTGGAAGGAATCGCGGATGCGGCGAGGCAGACGGGGATGAGGATCGACCACTCGCCCGAGCCGGTCCTATCGGGTTCGCGGGAAGCGGGACAAGCCGCGATGGCTGCCCTTATCCAAACCTCGAACGACATCGATGTGGTCATAGCCTCCACGGACATGCTGGCGATTGGGGCGATGAGGGCGATGAGGCAAGCCGGAATCGAGCCAGGGTCAGGTTTGGCGGTGGCAGGGTTCGGGAACGCCCTGAACTCCTCGGATGTCCTCCCCAGCCTCACCACTGTTGACCTGTCGCTGGCGAAAGCGGGAGTGGCTGCCGTTGACTTGGCTGTTGGGGCCGCAGGGCCTCAACCGGTGCGCCTCGCCGTGGACGCGCGAGTCCTGATCAGAGACAGCACGCCTGAGCGCTGACAGCCAGGGCAGCGCCAGTCTCAGGACCCATGTTGGGTAAATGGATTCTGCGACTTTGCGCAGAATGACGACATGGGTTTGGCAGTACTGCCCAAACGGGGGCGTCCGGCCTTTCGACCTCGCGCCCCCGCAACTGTTCGTCTTACTGAGCGTCCTTGATGGACTGCGCGACTTCGGCGATCATGGCCTTGGCTGCATCGGCGGCGGACTGGTTGCCAAAGAGGACTTCTTGCTCATACCGAGCGATGATCGAGTCCATGGCAGAGGCGCCATTCGGAACGATGGACGGGGCTTCGCCCAGAAGCGGAGTCAGCGACGCCGTGTACTCCACAGCCTTCTTCTCATCTGCGGTCAGAGTCGAGGAAATCGAATCCAACATCTTCGCGTTGGCGGGCAACCCACGCTCGGTGCCGAGAATCGTGGCGGCTTCAGGGTCGTTGACCAAGAAGTCGATCAGGATGGCTGCCTCGTGGGGGTGCTTGCTCTGTGAAGAGACCGACCAGTACATGCCGGGCTTGAAATACTCGTATTTTGCCTTGTTGGAGTCGAAACTCGGGATCTGGACGAGCTGGATGTTCGCGCCGGACGCCTTGGCGTAGGCGGAAATCTGTGTGGCCTGGGTGAAGGACATGGCGAGCTTGCCAGTGGAGAAATCGCCTTGGTCGAGGGCCAGAGAGGCAGTCTCAGCGATATGGGAAGCCGAGGGTGCGGCTCCCGAGGTGGATTGGTCGAGTCCCAGTTGCAGGTAAGCGGCCAGGGTCTCGGGCTTGATGACGATGTCACCGTCGCTGAACAATTGGTCGCCCTTCTGACGGGCGAAAAGCTGGAGAGAGTATTCATTGTTCATGATGCCAGTACCAGCGACCGAGCCGCCAGAAGCGTCGGTGATGGACTTGGCGAAGGTGGCGAACTCATCCCACGTCCACTTCGTCGTGTCGGGAAGGGTGATGCCGAGATTTCCCAGGATGTCCAGGTTGACCATGAGTCCGAAGGAGGCTGTCGAAATGGGCATAGCGAGTTGTGCGCCATCCCACTGGCCCATCCCCAGCACCGCCGGTTCGAGGTTGGACGTGTTGAGTTCGGGCAGCGTGCTCAGGTCGGTCAGAGTGCCACGCGCGCCGTACGACGCGAGGTACAACTGGTCCATCTGGATCACATCGGGAGAGTTGTTGCCCGCTGTGGAGGTAGCCAGTTTGTCCCAATATCCAGCCCAGTCCGAGAACTCCGGTTGCACGGTGATATTCGGATGCTTCACCATGAATGCATCAATTGCTTGTTGGGTGCGTTCGTGGCGGGCGTCGCCTCCCCACCAATACAACCTCAGGGTCACCTGCTCGGCGGTTGTGCTGGCGGCGGACGCCGGTTGGCTGGAATCGTTCGTGGTCGGATCTGGCGTCGTACAGGCGGCGAGGCCGAGAGCCATGGCTGTTGCCATGAGCCCAACCCCTAGTCGAGTGATTTTCATTGTGTTTCCTTTCTGGGTGTCGGCCTATTTGAGACCGGTTGTGGCTATGCCTTGGATGAGGTATTTCTGCCCGAAGGCGAAGATGAGGAGCAGGGGGAGGACGGAGATGGTGCTCATGGCGAACATCGCTCCGTAGGACGAGGAGGATTGCGCGTCGATGAAAGAGCGCAGGGCGATGGGGACGGTGTACAACTTGGGGTCCGTCAGGAAGATCATCTGAACAAAGAAGTCGTTCCAGGTCCAGATGAAAGTGAAAATGGTCACGGTCGCCAAGGCCGGAGTCATCAGAGGCAGGAGGATTTGCAGGAAGATACGCCCGTGTCCGGCCCCGTCGATGCGTGCGGCTTCGTCGAGTTCCTTGGGCAGGCCCCGGATGAATTGGACCATGAGGAAGATGAAGAAAGCATCGGTGGCAAGGAACTTCGGTATGACCAGCGGCCAGAAGGTGTTGACCAACCCTGCTTGTGCCCAGATGATGTATTGGGGCACGATGACGACATGGATGGGAATCATGATGGTCAGCAGCATGAAAGCGAACGCAGGCTTCTGGAACTTGAACTTCAGGCGGGCGAAGGCGTAAGCGGCCATCGTGCAGGTGATGAGGTTGCCCACGATGGCGGCGACGACCACGATGAGGGAGTTGATGAGGTAACGCGAGAAGGGCGCACCGAGGGCCCGCCACCCGTACACGTAGTTCTGCCAGTGGAAGGTCGTCGGTATGGGCGACGGGTTGGAGAATATCGAACCGTCCGGACGCAGACTGGACACCATCATCCAGATGATGGGGTAAAGGGCGGTGATGACGACGAGAATCATCAATGCATGTTTGAGAACCGAGAAGAGACGGCGCCGAAGGTTAGTCTTCATAATGCACCCAGAACTTGGAGAGGAAGAAGTTCAGCCCAGTGAACGCTGCGATGAGGATGACAAGCAGCCAGGCCAAGGCGGAGGCGTATCCCATTCTGAACGAACCGAAACCCTGTGTGTAAAGGTACAAGGTGTAAAACAGCGTCGAGTCGGCGGGGGCGCCCGTGCCACCAGAAACAATGAAGGCTTGGGTGAAGGCCTGGAAAGAATTGATGACCGCAAGCACAAGGTTGAAGAAGATGATGGGGGTGAGAAGAGGAATTGTCACATACCGGAATCTCTGCCACGTCGACGCCCCGTCAGTGGCGGCCGCCTCGTACAACTCTGTCGGAATCTGGCGCAATCCGGCGAGGAAGATGACCATGGGCGAACCGAAAGTCCAAATGTGCAGCAGGATGATGGTGCCGAGGGCAGTGTCAGGGCTGCCAATCCAACTTGTTGTGGATGTGATTCCGATCACTCCGAGAAGAGTGTTGAACAGTCCGTCACCGCCGAAGACCAACCTCCACAGAACGGCGATGGCCACCGAAGAGCCGAGCAGGCTGGGCAGGTAAAAGGCCGAGCGGTAGAAGCTGAGTCCCTTCATGCCCCGGTCGAGGATGAGGGCAAGGAAGAGGGCCGCGATGAGCTGGCCAGGCACGCCGATAACGACATAGAGCAGGGTCACGATCAAGGAACGGTGGAGCCTGGTGTCGGTCAGGATGCGAAGGAAGTTTTCGACCCCGATCCAGCGAGGGGATTGCAGCAGGTTGTAATTCGTGAAGGACAGGCCCAGGGAAGCGACCATCGGGCCGATGGTGAGGACGATTGCTCCCAGAATCCAGGGAGCGAGGAAGACGAGCGCGGCCTTGTTGTCGGGAGTCTCCTGCTTGACTCTCGGCTCCTTCCGCGTGCGGGCGAGGTGTTGGAGTTCGCTCAGGCTCACCATGCCTCCTCATCATCGAGTATCTTGATGACTCCATAGTGCTAACGTTTTCATACTTTGTCAACTGGATCATTCCCTTCGGCGCGATAGAAGTGTCAACCGTTATCAAATCGTTATGGAAATACTGACAAGGTCCCAGCGTCATTCTGCGCGTAGTTGCAGAATCCATTTCACAGGCGTAGATCCTGCGACTAGCGCTTCGCTTGCGCAGGATGACGAACCAGGTGGCCGACAAATCAATGCTTCTGCATGGACTCGGACATGTGGGCGTCCTCTCACTTTCTTAGAGGTAATCGGGCGTCAGTAAGGATGACGTTTGCACATCGGCCCAGACTCGCCTACCCTGGTGGAATCATGGTGATGGTCAGTGAAGATGTACATGGGGGACTCGTGCTCGCCGAGAGCGGCGGTTACGTGGGTCTGGCTGTGTCTCCTGACGAGCCGGCCTGTGTGTTGCGGGCAGTGCGTGAATTGGCCCATGACTTCGAGAGGGTGTGCGGGTGTACGGCGGTCGTCGTGAGTTCCGCGCAAGAGGCAGAGGTCGTGGAGCCCGAGCCCCAGGCGCGGGTCGTGGTGGGCTGCGCGGGCTCGTCTGTCTTGCCCGATGACCTCGATCTGAGTGGACTCCGCGACACGGATGGGGCATGGCGGGCAGAGGGATTTCTGATCGAGGTTCGTGAGCATGCGGTGTACCTGGTGGGCGCTGATCCGCGCGGGACCATGTACGCGG
Organism: Propionibacteriaceae bacterium; assembly: GCA_031261485.1. Lineage (GTDB taxonomy): Bacteria > Actinomycetota > Actinomycetes > Propionibacteriales > Propionibacteriaceae > WQYJ01. Next base: position 4,700 of record JAISJO010000107.1, read on the forward strand.
TGTACGACTTGGCCGAGTCCATGGGAGTGTCCCCCTGGCACTGGTTCGCCGACGTGCCTGTGCGACGCCGCTCCCGTGTCGTCCTCGACTGGGGAACGCGGGTCGTCGACTGGCCCTCGGTCGAGTATCGAGGGATCTTCATCAACGATGAGGAGGAGCTGGATGCTTGGGCCAGGCTGCACACGAGTGATGGAGGGATCGGGCCGACGACCTATGAGCACATTTTCGACCTCGTACTGAGGCTCAAGGGCAACTACGTTTGGCCAGCAATGCACGTCAACTCTTTCCATGCCAATCCAGCCAATGTGAGACTGGCCTCTGAGATGGGTGTGGTCATCGGAACGAGCCATTGTGACATTCTGGGTCGTAACAATGTGCATGAGTGGGAAGCATGGGTCCAGGCCCAGGGCGAGCCTGTGGAGTACGACGCATCCCTTCCCGGACGCAACCATGAAAATCTCTTGCAGTATTGGCGGGAGCGTGTCGCACAATGTTCCGACTCCGAGATGTCCTGGACCCTGGGTATGCGTGGCATCCACGATTCGGGGTTGACCGCCGCTGTCATTGACGGCGGCGACGCCTCGGAGTCGGAGAAGGCACGTGCCAGGGGCGACCTCTTGAGCGCTCTCATCGCAGAGCAGCGTTCAATCTTGTCCGAGGAACTGGGGTCTGGATCAGTTGGGGGATCACTGACTACTGACCACTCTGTCCGTCATCCTGCGCCCTGCGCGGAAGTCGCAGGGCGCAGGATCCATACTTGTCAGACGGATTCTGCGACGGATCCTGTGCTGCGCGAAGCCGCAGTGCGCGGGATGACAGGGGATTTGGTCAGTTGTCACCGTTTTCCGAACGTCTTGCAGATATTCGTTCCGTACAAAGAGGTCTTGGACCTTTACGACCAAGGCCTCAATCTGCCCGAGGACGTGACCGTCATCTGGTCGGATGACAACTTCGGTTACATGAGGCGCTTCCCTTCTGGACCAGAACTCAACCGCTCCGGCGGGCATGGGTTGTACTACCATTGTTCCTATTGGTCCATGCCGCCCAGGACGTATCTCTTCGTCGGGTCCACGCCCTTGCGCCAAATGGCCCACGAGTTGCAAAGGGCGTGGGACAAGGGGATACGCCGAGTGTGGGTGAACAATGTCGGGCCAATCAAGAGGCGCGAACTGGAGACAGAGTTCTTCCTGAGAATGGCCTGGGATGTGGGGAAGAAGGATTTGTCCCCATCGGAGTTCTTGGCTGAGTGGGCTGATCGGACTTTCTCTGGGATGCACGGTCAGCGTTTGGCTGGGCTGTGGGCGAGATTCGAGGAAGTACACACACGCAAGGCCGAACACCTTGTCACAGGTTGTTTCTCCCAGACCGGGCAGGGGGATGAGGCCAGTCGCCGACTGCGCGACCTGTGGGAGGTGCGCTGGGCGATTCAGGACATGATGGCGAGCTTGCCCGAAGAGGAACGGGATGCCTTCTTCCAACTCATCGCCCTCAAGACGGAGGTGGCGTATCTCGTCAGCGCACATTTCTACTTTGCCGACCGCTCGCTATTGGCGAACGAGCAGGGCAAGATGGCCGCCGCCGACCGGTACGTCGAGGCGAGCCGCCGCTTCCAGGACATGGTCATGGTGCTCGTCGCCTGGTACAACGAGTCGATGGCTGGCGGCAAGTGGCGAGGCGTCTTGGCTCCCCAGGCGTCCCCGCCGCCCAGGATGGTGCTGAACGCACTCGCCAAACCAGCCCTCACATGTGGTGGTAGGCAGACTCGGGAAGGAGTCGGAGTCGTTGCCTGGGGCGAGGAGATGCCAGGCGAGCAACCCCTGTTGAACTTCGACCAGTATGGCGTGACGCACAAGTGGATTGAGGTATTTCCGCTTGGTTTTAGCGATTCCGAGTTCCGCATTGAGTCCGACTCCTGGATCGAGGTGTCCACACGCGCGGGAACGGTCGGAACCGAGCGCCGAATCGGTGTGAGCGTGCTGGACATGGTCTCCCATGCTGGGCAGAGCGGGTGGATAAGCGTAAGGAGTGGGCAGGCGGTGACCCAGGTCAGGGTCGATGTGGGCCAAGTCGTCGCCTTGCCGGGGGACTTTCGAGGTTGGGTGGAAGCGGACGGTTATGTGTCGATGTCTCCCGCCCAGGAAACAGTGACGGACGCATCTCGTCATTCTGCGCCGTCACCCTGCGCGCAAGTCGCAGGTCGCAGCATCCTTCTGACAAACATAGATCCTGCGACTACGCGCAGGATGACAGTTGAAGTGGCTGATGGGTATGTGTCGATGGCTCCCGCCCAGGAAACACTAGCTGACGCATCTCGTCATGTTGGGCCCTCACCCTGCGCGCAAGTCGCAGGGCGCGGTATCCATCCGACAAGCGTAGATTCTGCGACTTCGCGCGGAATGACAGTCGAACTGGCCACTAATCAGTGGTTCCCTAGCGGTGGTGACTTCCTGGTAGGTCCGACAGGCGAGACCACGTACCCGTTTTACCTTGTCACACCGGGTGTACATCGACTCCGCGTTCACCGCTATCCCAGCTTGAACTCCTCTGGGCGGATACGGGCTCAGGTCGTGGTCGACGGACTCCACGTCATCGGAATCGAGTCCGCCACAACCGATGAATACCAGGGCAATTGGGAGGAGACCGTACGAGCCAACGTGGAAGTCCTGGAATACTCATTGCCTCACTTGGATTCTGGGCCGCACACACTTACCTTGAAACCCATGGATGACTGCTTCATCGCCACGAAACTCGTCATCTGCACGAGTGAGTGCCCTTGCTCCGAACTCGGTCCGCCCCTCAGCCACCACACCGAGCGCGTTTCATTGGCAGTTCCCGACCCAGACCCGGAGGAATTCCTGTGTTGGGATGATGAGGCTTTGGCCCACGCCCCAGCGTGGGTCGCGCCGACCTTGTACGTGGACCGCGCCTTCTGGGCGAGTGGGGACCCCATGTTCGCGCAACCTCGGAAAGCGGCGGGAGTCGGCGTACAAGCCAAACTCTCGGGCCGCGAAAAGGCAGGGTCAACGACTGTAGACCATGATGCTGGGTCACAAGTCTGCATCGCCATCGAGGCCGAGAGCGTGCTGGGAGAGACAGAATCCGCATGGATGACGCCTAGCGCAGCGGGGGAGTGCTGGACGCACACCCAAGCCGAGACGGCGAACAGGACAGGTCTGGCCATGGTCGCCCTGAGCAATCCACTCAATGTGGAGGTGGGCACACCGCCTCAAGCGCCCAAGCGCTGGGAAAGTCCCGAATCAGCGCCAGCCCTTCACTACCGTATCCAAGTGAGCAAACCAGGAATGTACCATGTCTGGCTGCTCGTCTGGTTCTCCTCTCAAGACGACGACTCCTGTTGGGTGTGTTTGGATGGCGTGACCCAACCGCTGGCGGAGCAGTTCTCACGCGGGGAACTCTATGGATTCGGGACCCAGGCCGTGTGGCACTGGACCCACCTGAGCGACCTCCATATCCCTGCGGGCGAGCACACCCTGTCCCTTCATGCGCGCAAAGCGGGATTCAGGGTCGACCGAATATGGCTCAGTCTGAGCGATGACGATCCCCCTGATGACGCGCACTTCCCCGCGTGAGGCGACTGCGACCCGCGCCCACCGAGTACCATGTAAGGGATGCATGGACTGGTTCGGCTGATTTCACGGGACGAGTCTGTCCGCACGGCGGTTGAGGAAGCGGCAAGCCTGACAACAGGGAACATGACCGCACTGTCTGAGGTACGCCCCTTCGTGGCCGCCGCCCTCGCGCAAAGAAAACCCCTCCTCATCGTGGCCTCCACGTACAGGGAGGCGGAAGCCATCACCGCCACCATGGAATCCCTCATGGACCCCGACGACGTGGCGTACTATCCAGCCTGGGAGACCCTGCCCCACGAGCGTCTGTCTCCGCGCTCCGACACAGTCGGGAGGCGCCTCGCTGTCCTGCGGCGCTTGGCAGGCCGCGATGAACGTCCCGCCCCCAAGGTCCTGGTCGCTCCGGTTCGCTCCCTTCTGCAACCCCAGGTCAAGAACCTCTCCCAGATGACTCCCGTCACCATCAAGGAGGGCCAAGATTACAATCTGAGGCAATTGGCGACGGACCTGGTCAACGCCGCGTACATCCGCACTGACTTGGTCGAACACCGAGGAGAGTTCGCCATCAGGGGCGGCATCGTGGACCTGTTCGCCCCCAGCGATGAAGCCCCAGTGAGAATCGAGTTCTTCGGGGACACCGTGGAGGAGATACGGGTATTCTCCATTGCCGACCAGCGCTCGACCTCCACGACACGCCCCCAGGTCACCGCGTACCCCTGCCGAGAATTGCTGCTCAGCGCCGACGTGCGTGAGAAGGCCAAGGCCCTCATCCCCGATCACCCCGAACTGACTGACATGCTGGACCGCATCGCGGAGGGCCACGGCGTCGAGGGGATGGAGGCACTCGCCCCGGCCTTGACCGATGGGATGGAGATGCTCACCGATGTCGTGCCCAATGACACCCTCGTTCTCGTCTCCAACCCCGACTTGGTACGCTCCCGCGCGCAAGAGTTGTTCACCACGTCCCAGGAGTTTCTGCATGCTTCGTGGGCTGCCGCAGCAGGCGGTGGCAAGGCCCCCATCGATCTGGCCCAAGGGGCGTACCGTGCCCTGCGCGATGTGCGCACCACGGCCCTGGAGCGCGGCCTGTCCTGGTGGAGTGTCTCGCCCTTCTCTGCCGAACCGACCGATGATGAACTCTCCATCGACGCACACCCGCTGGACGCGAACCTCGCCAACCCATCAGATGCCGTTGTCTCTTTGGGTAAGCGTGTACAGGCGGGCGAGACGGTTGTCTTGACGGCCGAGGGCAAGGGGATGGCCACCCGCTTCCACGACATCCTCACCGAGGCGGACATCTCCTCCCATGTCCTCGACTCGTCCGCCCCCGAACCGCAAGCGGGAGCCGTGACCATCGTCATTGGGAGTTTCGCCCACGGTTTCACCTTGCCAGGGGTCAGTCTCACCCTTGTCACTGCCGCCGACATCTCCGGCAATGCTCCTGCGGACAAGAGTGCGCGCCGCTTGCCAAGCAGGCGAAAGAAGGAAATCGACCCGCTCACTCTCACCTCGGGCGACCTCGTCGTCCACGACTCGCACGGGGTGGGCCGCTACATCGAGATGACCCGGCGCACCATCCAGGGCGTCGAGCGGGAGTACCTCGTCATCGAATACGCCGCCTCGAAGAAGGGGCAGGCTGGCGACCGGTTGTACGTCCCCATGGACCAACTCAACATGGTCACCCGGTACGTGGGCGGGGAGGAACCGGCCCTCGACAGGCTGGGTGGGGCCGATTGGGGCCGACGCAAGGCCCGCGCCAAGAAGGCTGTGCGTGAAATCGCCCGTGAACTCATCCAACTCTATGCGGCCCGCCAAGCGGTCCAAGGATTCGCCTTCTCCCCTGACACCGAATGGCAGAAGGAGATGGAAGACTCGTTCAGCTTCGTCGAGACCCCGGACCAACTGTCCACCATGGACGAGGTCAAGGCCGATATGGAGAGGATCGTGCCCATGGACCGCCTCGTCTGTGGCGACGTGGGATACGGCAAGACGGAGATAGCGGTCAGGGCCGGGTTCAAGGCAGCCATGGACGGTAAACAGGTAGCGGTCCTCGTTCCGACCACCCTTCTCGTCCAGCAACACTTCGCCACCTTCTCAGGCAGGTACGCCGGATTCCCGGTCACCCTGGCTCCCTTGTCACGCTTCTCCACTGCATCCGAAGAGAAGAAGGTCCTCGCCGGGTTGGCCGACGGTTCCATCGATGTCGTCATTGGCACTCACCGACTCCTGAGCCAGGACATCCAGTTCAAGGACCTAGGACTGGTCATCATTGACGAAGAACAGCGCTTCGGGGTGGAGCATAAGGAGAACCTCAAGCGGCTGCGACTCGACGCGGATGTGCTCGCCATGTCCGCCACTCCTATTCCTAGAACGCTGGAGATGGCTGTCACCGGTATCAGGGAATTGTCTGTCATCGCCACCCCGCCTGAGGAGCGCCACCCTGTGCTCACTTTCGCCGGGGTGTGGGACGAGGGCCAAGTCACTGCTGCCATTCGCCGCGAATTGGCCCGCGAAGGCCAGGTCTTCTTCCTGCACAACCGTGTGGAGTCCATCACGCGGGTCGCCTCCAGGATTTCCGACCTCGTCCCTGAGGCGAAGGTCGGTATCGCCCACGGCAAGATGGGGGAGCGCGCCCTGGAGCAGGTCATGATCGACTTCGTGGAACGCCGTTTCGATGTGCTGGTGTGCACGACCATCATCGAGTCGGGCCTGGACATCAACACGGCGAACACCCTCATCATCGACCGTGCCGACATGATGGGCCTGAGCCAACTCCACCAGATTCGAGGCCGTGTGGGCAGAGGCAGGGACAGGGGGTACGCCTACTTCTTCTACCCCGCTGACAAGGTCTTGTCCTCCACGGCCCATGACCGATTGGCCACCATGGCGGCCCACACCGACCTGGGCGCGGGCATGCAGATCGCCATGAAAGACCTGGAGATTCGCGGCGCTGGCAACCTGCTGGGAGCCGAGCAATCCGGGCACATCGCCGACGTAGGGTTCGACCTCTACTTGAGACTTGTGGGTGAGGCGGTTGCGGAATTCAAGGACCCGACAAAGGCCGATGAAGCCCCCGAAATGAGAATCGAGTTGCCCGTCGAGGCCCATTTGCCCACCGATTATGTGGACTCTGAAAGACTGCGATTGGAGATGTACAGACGCATCGCTGCAGCGACAACCGAGAATGATATCGCCGATATCACGGAGGAATTGACCGACCGTTTCGGAGAGCCACCGCAGGTTGTGCGCGCGCTGCTCAAAGTGGCCCGATTCCGCCTAACGGCGCGGGAATTGGGGGTGTCCGAGGTCGTCGCCCAAGGCAAGTTTGTTCGGTTCACCCCGCTGGAAACAATTCCCGAGTCTCGAAGGATGAGACTGATGCGCGTGTACCCAGGGACGATTCTGAAGCCAGAGGGTTATGTCCTCGTGCCCCAACCGACGGGCGCGAATCAGGGCCTCGACATTCTCGACTGGGCGACCGATGTCTTGCGGGCGGGTTTCATCGCCATTGGAAAGTGACACCCGTGTCGGGAGGCAGTTTTCTTGACCTGTGGCATAATTCTCAGTACCGCTGGCTGGCATTGTCCGGCGCTGCGCGTTCGATTGAGGTGTAGGGGGTAGGGATGTCTGACGGTTACCCGTTCGACTCCGGTCGCAGTCAGGGCATGAATGATGCCCTCGCACATGCGCAATCTCTTTCCCAGCAACTGGCTTGGAAGGGCTATACAGGTGTGGTCCCCACACCCCAGGTCCCTGCGCCAGCACAGCAGTCCTTCCAGTTTCAGCAGCCATCCCAGTTTCAGCAGCCATCCCAGCCGGTGCCCCCACCCCAGCCCGCGCAGGCGTACCAGTCGGTGCCCTCACCGCAGTCCGCGCAGGCGTACCAGCCGGTGCAGCCACCGCAGTCTGTGCAGGCGTACCAGCCCGTGCAACCCTTGCCCCCCGCAGTCCCCCCATCTATCGCTCTGCCTGCCCTTGCTCAACTCCCGGCGTCTCGCTGGCAGACGACAACGTCCGGCACCGATATCTTCGCCGCCGCCACAGACCAGCAACGCGCGGAATCGGAGGCCGTCGTTCAGACCGCCATGGACTTGGCCCAGACCGCTGGCGAAGCCATTGTGAGAGATTCGGCTGACAAGGCACGGATAATCGCAACCCAGGCCGAGGCTTTCGTCAAGGAACTCTTGGAGAAGGCTCGCCAAGAGGCCAACTCCGCCCATGACCGAGCCATGTCCACTGACCAGGGCATTCCTCGCCACATTGGGGAGTACGAGCAGGCCGCGTACATCCGGATCATCAAGTACAAAGAGGACATGGACGCCGAACTGGATCGGATGAAACAGGCCCTCCAGGATGATGACGCGGCCCGTCGCAAACAGCTCGACACCGAAGTTGAGGCGGTATGGCGCACGGTTGAGGAAATGATTTCAAGGCTCTGGGAATCTGTGCACGCTGAAGTCGAAGCGACCAGATCGGGCATTGAGGCAGAACGAATGAAAGCCGAAGCCGACGTGTCTTCCCTGCGATTTCGAGCCGAATCCGACTATCAAGAAGTGATCGAATCCGGTCGTCGCCAGGCCCAGCAGCAATTGGACAACGCCGCCTCCCAGGTCTCGGAAGCCGAGAAGACCATTGAAGCCCTCGTGGCGGACGCCAAGGCACAGGCGGATCGAGTGCGCAAAGACGCTGAATCCGGGGCCATTGCGCGGGAGGCGGAGATGCAAGTCGCCCTCGCTGAGATGGCTTCTCACGCTCAGGCGGAGAACGATGAGCGGCTTGCGACGGCGCGCGCCGAGCGCGAGTACATCCTCCAGCAGGCCCGCACTGCCGCCCGCGAAATGCGCACCCAGGCTGAGCAGCACGCCTCCCAACAAGAGCAAGAGGCCACGCAGGCCCGTGCTCGTGCTCTGGAGACGATGGAGAAGCTGAGACGCGAAACCGCCGAGCAGGCTGGGCGTTCTCGTCAAGAAGCCGTGGACATTGTGGCACAAGCCCGAGCGGATGCTGAAGATATCCGTAACGAAGTTCGAGATTATATGGAGCGCGCGCGCGCAGAAGTCGCTAAGCTAGAGCGGCGGCGGAATAGCATCTCAGCACAACTGGGCCAACTGTCCGGCGTCATTGAAGCTCTTGCTGTGCCGGAAATGCCGGCCAGTGTTTGACAAGCAGAAGATGAGGTAGCATGCCAGACTTTCGTACCGTCCTTCGCGGGTTTGATCCCGATGAAGTGAACAAGCACATCAA
>JAISJO010000002.1 GCA_031261485.1 Propionibacteriaceae bacterium
CAATATTCCCCACTGCTGCCTCCCGTAGGAGTCTGGGCCGTATCTCAGTCCCAGTGTGGCCGGTCGCCCTCTCAGGCCGGCTACCCGTCGTCGCCTTGGTGAGCCATTACCTCACCAACAAGCTGATAGGCCGCGACCCCATCCCTAACCGCCGGAGCTTTCCAACTCGGAAGATGCCTTCCAAGTTCGTATTCGGTATTAGCATCTGTTTCCAAATGTTATCCCGATGTTAAGGGTAGGTTGGTCACGTGTTACGCACCCGTTCGCCACTCGTGTACTCCGAAGAGCCTTACCGTTCGACTTGCATGTGTTAAGCACGCCGCCAGCGTTCGTCCTGAGCCAGGATCAAACTCTCCGTTGAAATCTATCCATTCATTCGGCGTGAGCCTCGTGAATGGTTCAACTTGAGGATGATGTCCTGACACTATCCATTAATTGCTGGATGTATCATCATCAAAGGAACCGCTCTTGCAAGAAATTTCTTTCATCAAGAGTCGGGGCACTTTTGCTACTAAAGTAGCTCTTGTGCATTCTTTTGTGCATTGACTTTAAGCACGCTGTTGAGTTCTCAAGGTTCAGGTGCGATCCTCCCTTTGGCCTTCCGACCGCCGTTTGGGGCAACTCGATCAAACTTACCCGGTTTGGCTGACGATGTCAACCCTGGGGTTCGTTCTCCGCTCTGGTTCTTTGGTGACTTTCTACTTTGCGCAGATCGTCGAAAACCAAAGCGAATCCCCTCTGACAAGCATAGATGCGATTTCTCTCATCTTTGCGGCGTCCTTGGGGCTCGAAATAAGTTACTCGGATTTGGGGGCGAAGTCAAATGCCCAAGTCAGGGGTGCCTTGATCCCTGCGCCCTCCACCCCGGGGCGTCCGATGACCAGTTTCGTTCCTCGTCTTGACCTCATCATGTCATGGCTATCACCTCGACGCTTTTCTTCTCGCTGGGTTCTGTGGGCACACGTTGATGAGGGCTTGGGCCGAGCGGCGCTCTTCTTGTTGTACTGCTCAAGCGGAGACCGACCCAACGGGAGTAGACTAGATTGCCCTTTCAGGAAGGATTCTCTTGCCTATGTCACCGATGGATCGTGAGCTCGCGCTGGAGCAGGTTCACGTGGACCGGGTCTTCAATCAATTGCAGCAGGCCGTGGCGTCGGCGAAAGGTCTGGCCAAGGAGTCGCGGGCGCGGTACACCTCCGACAGGGAGACCTGGCTGCGCGAGGAGGACGGGACTGCCCTGTTCGAGAGGGACGCCTTTGCCTTCTTGGCGGCTCGGCGGATGGCCGTTCTCGACGGCGAACATGAGGGACTGGTCTTCGGGCGGCTGGACTTCACGGATGAAGAGATTCGGTACATCGGGCGGCTGGGTGTGCGCACCGACGATTACGAACCCCTGGTCATCGACTGGCGAGCCAGCGCTGCAGAACCTTTTTACCGTGCGACTCCGGTCAACCCCATGGAGGTCATCCGTCGGCGCGTCTTGACGTCGCGCGACGACCGAGTCTTGGGGGTCGAGGATGATGTCCTCCTGCCCGAGCAGGTGCCCGACGACATGGTCGTCATCGGAGACGGCGCACTGATGAAGGCGCTGGGGCGGGCTAGGACCGCCAAGATGCACGACATCGTGGCCACCATTCAGGCCGAGCAGGACGAAGCCATTCGAGCGCCCTACGGCGGGTTCACACTCATCACGGGAGGGCCGGGAACGGGCAAGACTGTTGTCGGGCTTCACCGCATTGCTTATTTGTTGTATTCGTATCGGCGGCGCTTCGGCAATGGTGGTGTCCTCATCGTGGGGCCATCAGCCACTTTCATGGACTACATTGAACGAGTCTTGCCCTCTCTCGGGGAAGACAAAGTGGTCTTGCGTTCTGTCGGCCAAGTGGCGTCGGACGCTCTCGGCCTCTCGTCGTCGGTCCATGACGAGCCCGCTGCTTGGGCGGTCAAGGGTGGGGCGCACATGGCGACTGTCCTGCGCCGACTCGTCGAATCGCCCCGCGACAAGTTGGCCTCCTCCCCCGTCATGGTCAAGGGCGAACCATTGTCCATTTCTGACAAGGAATTGGCGCACATCCGCCGGGACGCCTTGGCGCACGCGCCCTATCACGAAGCCCGAAAACTCGCCGAACGTGAAGTCGTGCAGTTCCTGTGGCATCAAGGTGAAGACATTGTCGATGTGGAAACGCCACAACAGTTTGATGAGCTTGTTCGGTCCTCGTGGGCGTTCACCCAACTCATGGAGTCGTGGTGGCCCGTCCTGGACCCCGCAAGTGCCCTGGCGCGTTTGGCCGACCCCGGCACTGTGCGCCGTGTGGCCTCCGACCTGCTGACCGAGGAAGAGATACACGCTCTGGCTTCCTCCATCAATTCCACCGAACCGACCCTGGGCGATATTCCTCTGCTTGATGAACTGGCCGCGCTCTTGGGCCATTCGGGGGTGAAATCCGAGGAGGAGGACCTATTCGAAGCCACGCCCTTCGATGAAGTGGTCACCATCTCGGAAATACTGACCGACACCCGCGATTTGTCGGGCGAGACCTTGCACAACACGTACGCCCATATCCTCGTGGATGAAGCACAAGACATCACGCCCATGCAGTGGCGGATGATTCATCGACGCGGGCCGCAAGCATCGTGGACCATCCTGGGCGACCCGGCACAATCGAACTGGCCCGACCCGGGCGAACCTGCTCAGGCGTTGGAAACCCTCATTGGCACACACGACCGGCGGACCTTCAGGTTGTCCACCAACTACCGCTCCCCCAAGGAAGCGTACGACTTGGCCACCGCCTATATCCTCGAGCACGAGGCACAGGCGGACGTGCCCGAGGCTGTGCGGTCCACTGGGGTGGAACCTCGACTTCTGGTCGCCCCGGCCAAGGACGTGGCCGACACGATACGCACCCAGGTGGAGATTCTGCTCGAAGAAGTCGAAGGAACCATCGCGGTCCTCGCGGAGCACCGGCATGACCAGGACGTTTTCGAGGGTTTGCTGGGCATGGACTCCCGCGTGTCCTTCATGGATCCCGTGTCCGCCAAGGGACTGGAGTTCGATGCGGTGGTGGTCGTGGACCCTGATTCCATCCAGAATGCCTCAGCGGGAGGAGCACGTACATTGTACGTGGCGCTCACCCGACCCACACAAGTCTTGGTGTGCGTCGATGTCGATGTTGAAGGTGCGTGGCGACCGCAGCAGTAGCTCGCTCGTCATTCCGCGCGAAGTCGCAGAATCCAGAAAGCCGTCCCACGACAATAGATCCTGCGACTTCGCGCAGGATGACGGGGTGATTATCCGCGGGGAATGACGGAGTAGGTCCTTATCTGCGCAAACCCGCACAGATGGCGCGCGTGGCGACTGAACGGTTCTGTGTGAAGAAGTGCAGACCGGGGGCGCCCGAGTCGAGAAGTTCCTGAGCTAGTTCAGAGGCAATGGCCGTTCCTACCTCCCGCACAGCCCCTGGGTCGTCCTGTACAGCGTTCAAACGACTAGCAATGCTATCTGGCACGGGTGCGCCGCTCATCGTGGCGAACTTGGTCACCTGAGACACCTGCGTGATGGGCATGATGCCGCCAATGATCGGAATGGGGCAGCCCAGCGCTCGTACACGCTCGACCAATTCCACATAGGCGCGGGCGCGGAAGAACAATTGCGTGATGGCGAAAGAGGCACCGGCTTCCCACTTGTCTCGGAGGATGCGAGCATCCAAGTCGAAGTCGAACTGCGCAGGATGCCCGTCAGGGAAGGCGGCCACACCCACGCAGAAGTCGCCCCGCGACCGTATCAACTCCACGAGCTGGGTCGCATTGGCCAAACCCTGCGGATGCTGCTCCCAGGGCACACTCGGCCCGCCGGGCATGTCTCCTCGAATGGCCAGGACATGGTTCACGCCTGAAGTCGCGTACTCATCAAGAACCGCTGTCAGGTCATCGACCGACTGGCTGGCACACGTCAGGTGGCCCATGGTGCGCAAATGAGACCCAGTGGCCAGGCGGCGGGTGACCTCCACCGTACGCTCGCGCGAGGAACCGTTCGCGCCATAGGTCACCGAGACGAAATCAGGATTGAGCGGCTCAAGCAGGTTGACCGCGCGCATCAGTTGCTCAGTGCCCAGGTCGTCCTTCGGTGGGAAGAACTCGAAGGAGAACAGGGGGTGAGTGCCCTCAGCGAGCAGGTCTGCGATGGTGGTCATGACTCTATCTTCGCGGATAACCACCGATAGGTGCGAGTCTGTGTCCACATTTCCGACCAGCGTACGGCCAAGGCTCGCGTTATTGAACAGTGTTCAATTGGTTTGGACCCAGGGTGGGAGGATTCTGGCAATGACAGCGTCGGCCCGTCGCGGGTTCCCAATTCCTCTCACGTTCACGCGACCCGCTCAACCGCTGCATGGGCGAGCGACATGAGCGCGAAAGTGCCTTGCTCCGACAGGTCGAGGCGATGAAGGGTGCGCATCCCTTTGGCAGCTTGGACTTCTATGGCCTTCTCTGTGCATTCCACAGCGCCCGACTCGGTGAGAATGCGGCGCGCCTCGGCCAAGTCTGTCTTGGTCAGAGACGGGTCACCCAACATGGCAGCCAGTTTCGCCGCATCCTTGGTTGAGGCATCCCTCATCGCGTACCCCACGAGGACCGTCTTCTTACCTTCGCGCAGATCGTCGCCAGCAGGTTTGCCTGTTACCTTCGGATCGCCGAACATACCAAGCAAATCGTCCCTCATTTGGAAGGCCCGCCCCACATTTGTCCCGAAGCGCCCAAGCCCTTCCAGAGTGACATCCGACGCCATCGCCAGGGCCGCGCCAATCTGGGCGGGCCGAGCCACGGTGTACTTGGCCGTCTTGAAGTCCATGATCAACTCAGCATCGCGGAGGAGGTCCTCAGGTTTGGACGGTGTGGCCTGGTGAAGCAAGTCGAGATACTGCCCTGCCAGCACCTCCGAGCGCACGGAATCGAGGTACGGCCTGGCCCTCTTCAGGCGTTCGGCGGACAGTCCCGACTGCTCGACCATGGACACCGACCATGCGAAGAACAAATCACCCAACAGGATGGAGGCACCAGCCCCGAAATGTGCGGAATCTCCCAACCAACCCGCTTGGACATGGTGCGCCTCGAAAGCCCGATGGGCAGATGGACCCCCACGGCGCGTGTCCGAAGAGTCGATGAAATCGTCGTGCATGAGCGCGGAGACGTGGAGAAGATCCAGGCTCGCGGCCACGTCCATGATCTTCTTGGGCGTCTCGTCATCCTGCGGAGCGGCAGCGACAAATCCCCAATAGCAGAAACCAGGCCGGATGTGCTTGCCGCCCTGCGTGAAACGGTGAGCTTCCTCCCATATCAGGTCTAGGTGGCGCCCGGCTCCAGCGAGCAGGTCCGCCTGCGTGGCGATGAACCGATCAACACTGGCCTGAACGGCCTTCTTGAAATCCTTGCCCAGAGGGGCTTCAGGGTCGAACTTCATAGCAACCTCCTTGTTGCGAGACGGCCGGGAATGAGTGCCCGCATAGCGGGGTCGACACGCCACACCCCGCGCAGATATGTGGACCACTGGGCGAGGTCAGCGTTGCTCTCGTCCAGCCAGACGCGGCGAGCCCCTATATCGACGGCTTGTTCCAGTTCGCCCAGTGAGTCGAGGCCTTTCACGAACCACACGAGGTCGGGTCGGGCCCCAGCCGCCTCTGCAGCATGTGCCACGAGACCATCCACCCTCCAGTCGACCACGAAGTAGGCCGCGCTTGAGGCGACCACGGCATCGACTTCGGTGGGAGTGTGTGCTTCGACTCCAGCCAAAACACCCTCCCACAAGGATAAACGGCCAAGAGACTCCACGAAGACCGCATCTGTGAGGACCTCGCGGGACACAGGCTCGGCGACCGCCACGAGGGCCCGCGATCCGACCTGACGCGCCGATGTCAGTGCCGCTCCCATCAGAACGGCACCAGCTTGGAGACGTGACTCCTCGACCCTTCCGCCCGCAGGGATAGTCGGATCGGACACGATGACCATGCCCGCCCCGCTCATCACCGCTGCTGCGATGGACTTCTGCCAACCCTCAACATCACGAGATAACTGCGTCGTCATGGCGACGCGCGTGCGGTTCAACCTCACCCCCGGGGGGAACATCACTGTCATGGACAACAAGGGTACCGGGTCTTGGCGGCGAAAGCGGGAAATCGGCGGTAGAATCTCATGTTCTCGGCGCGTGCGCAGTCCCATGCTTGCGGGGCACCCCTACACTCAATGGTGGATATTTCTCTCGTCAGGAGCCCTTGTGACCGACTCAACGCTCGATCCCCTCATCGGGAGTGTGCTGAGCGGGCGCTATGAGATTGTCGGTCGCGTCAATCGTGGTGGTACAGCTATGGTGTACCGCGCCAGGGATTTGAGGCTCGGGCGCACCGTCGCAGTGAAGGTGATCCTCGACGGACTGAGCGGCGATCCCGACTTCGTGAAGCGTTTCGACAGGGAGGCCCGGTCCGCAGCCATCCTGTCCCATCCAAACATTGTCGCAGTCTTTGACCAGGGGCACGAAGGCGAGCGCGCATACATTGTCATGGAGTACATCCGCGGCCAGTCCCTGCGCCAGATCATTTCATCGTCGGCTCCCCTGCCTCCAGCGGTCGCTCTGAACTACATGGACGCCATCGCCAAGGCCCTCGCCGCCGCCCATGAGGCGGGCATCATCCACCGCGACATCAAGCCGGAGAACGTCCTGGTCACCAATGATGGACAGGTCAAGGTCACCGATTTCGGACTGGCGAAGAACCTCACCTCCCATTCGTCGGTCGCTTCTGCGGGCATGCTCATGGGAACGATTTCGTACATTCCTCCCGAAGCCACCCAGTCAGGCACCTCCGCGACGTCGTCGGATGTGTACTCAGCGGGAATCGTCTTGTACGAGATGCTCACCGGACTCAAACCCCATCGGGGCACTGAGGCCTCTGAGATTATTTACAAACACATCCATGTGGACATCCCGCCACCTTCTGAAGCTCTCACTGGAGACGCCCAGGCGCGGATCCCCGACTACCTCGACGCACTGACCCAGGCATGCACATCGCGCGTTCCGCAGCGTCGGCCAGCCAATGGCAAGGCCCTCGAGGACGCTGTGTCCAAGGTACGTGCGGCGCTGGACAAGGGCGTCGAGTCCGATCCCGACCTCGCAGCAGAACTGTTGGGGAACCATCCCGAGCCGACGCCGGTCACAACAGGAAATGCACTCACCGTCGTCTTGCCCAATCCTGAGATTCATGAAGCAACTCCACAGCGGGGACCTCGCGTGACTCCCCTCGCCCGAATCGCTCCCTCCCCCGCTGGCCCAGGTCCGGCCAAGCAGCGCAAAGCCATAGTCCCTTTGGTATTGCTGGGCGCTATTGTTCTTGTCGTTGGAGTCGTGGGGTGGTGGGTGCTCTCTGGGCAATGGACCACTACTCCCGATCTCATAGGTCAGTCGCAAGCGTACGCGCAAACCGTGGTCGGACCGGCGGGGTTGAAAGTGGAGTTCTTGAACGAGTACTCCGAGACGATGCCCAAGGACGCCATCATCCGCACCGACCCCGGTTCTGGAGAGCGCATCAAGAAGGGCGGCAGAATCCAGGCATGGATATCGCTGGGTCCCGAGAGGTACGCCATGCCGACCGTGGTGGACAAGCCTCTGGAGGAAGCAAAGACGGCCATCCAGACCGCACACCTCAAGGTTGGCGACATCACCGAAGTGTGGAGTGAGACTGTTGCCGAAGGTGTCGTCGTCTCCGCCTCCCAGGCGCCAGGCGCTGAGTTGAAGAAAGACACGCCCGTCGATTTGGAGGTTTCCAAAGGCCGAGAACCCATCACCATCGAGTCGTACGAAGGGTCGACCGTCGGGGAGGCCACAGACGCCCTCACCGCTGCAGGATTCGTGGTTGATTCCACCGCGCGCGAGAACTCGCCCACGGTCCCCAAGGACTCAGTCATCTCCCAAAGCCCGAAAGAGGGCACCGGGTATCGAGGAGACACCGTCACGCTCGTCATCTCGGATGGGCCTCGCATGGTGCAGATTCCTTCGGTGCTGTTCATGACCCAAAGTGAAGCCACATCGGCACTCGCAGCAGTGGGACTCCAAGTCAAAGCCGAGAACGCCAACTCGATGGGCGGACCAACACTCAACATGGCCTCTGGCACCAATCCCCCTGCGGGCAGGATGGTTCCCGAGGGGTCACTGGTCATCTTGTACATCGTGTGAGTGGCTTGGCCCCTCCGACTGATTTTCGACTTTCCCAGGTTTGAGGTAAAGTAAATGCGCGCACGCCTCCATAGCTCAGTTGGTTAGAGCAGCGGACTCTTAATCCGCGTGTCCAGGGTTCGAGTCCCTGTGGGGGTACTCGGAGGATTGGCCCGCGTTGCGGGCGCGACCTTCGGTCGCAGAATCCTTACGGATTCACCAATCCTCCTCAACACCTTCGTCGGCCTCGGCCGAGTTCAAGCAAGCTTGACTCTGCTCTCGGCTCTCCTCGGTGTACTCCGACAATGTCGTTGCCACTTACGCGCCTCCCGAGCTACGCTCGGGCTCCTTACAGTCGCAACGACATTACTCAACACCTTCGTCTTCGTCAGCCCCACTCAAGCAAGCTTGGCGGGTCTTCCTCATCCTCGGTGTACAAACGATTGAGGTGAGCGAACGAAGCTCGCTTCGATTCCGAACCGATTGAGTTTGTAAGAGGGAGCGCAGCGACCGAGTACTCACAGTCGGATTGGCCCGCGTTGCGGGCGCGACCTTCGGTCGCAGAATCCCCACCCGCTGTCACGCCGAGTATTGTGCCAAGCGGATATAGTCAGTGCTATGGATGATGACAGACAGGTGATTGCAGAAACAATCGATTGGGTGTTCCCCTTCAATCCCACACTGCCAGTAGCGTCCCCGTCAGAGGCGCTGAGAGCGATGCGACGTCATGCGGGGCTCACGCAAACCCAACTCGCCGCGATGACCCGCACCTCACAGTCAAGCGTTGCCGCCGCCGAATCCGGGGAACGGATCCCAACACTGCCGACCATCGCAAGAATCGCCGAGGCCACCAACCACATCCTGCAAGTCCGTATCTGCCCCTTGGACGGTACCACCGTCCACCATGGATACTGACAGCGGAATCACCCCGAGGATTCCAAACCGCGTGTCGCGGCTTCTCCCTAGTACTCATCAGTGTCCCCGTCCTTTCAAATAGCCAATGGGACCAGCCCCCCAGACACACGAACCCACCCCCGGCCCTCCAGGGCACCGGGACAGACAAGCCGCCTGCCCCGGCCCCCAGAGAAAGGACCAACAATGAGCCCGTGTCCCCAACGAGGCCACGGACCATCACCGACTCAAGCCATAAGGAAAAGAAAGAACCAACCTGAGTCCGTGACCCCACGGGGGCACACCAAAGACACTAAACAGGGGGTGTAGCACTTTTCAGGGCCTCAGATCGACACCACGCGCAGCAGCGCCCTCTCACCAGGAAGTGAGAGGGCGCTGCCGCCAACCCTTGGACGTAATCGTCATCCTCTGGAAAGAACGAGTCAGACGCTGACTGAGGTACACGCCTTTCCTAGCCCATTTGAGGCCACGATGCAGCCGGTGAGAATCCCTCCGACACCATATGGAACCTGGAGGTTCCACTGGGTGTCGGCATTCCACGTCGTCCCATGGTAGGAGAGCGTCATGTAGTAACTGTTGCAGCCAAGCGGGCGACTCCCACCACTTATGCCCCAACCGAGCAGTGGCGGGTTACCACCCGACTGTTTGCCTGACACGGACGGCCCACTCCAACCAGGTCTGCTCTGGTCGCAGACATCGACGGCAGGGGGAGGCGTGGAGGTTCCACCGCCGCCAACCGGGCCAGACCCGCCACCGGACGTTCCACCGCCGCCAGAAGTTGGTGGATAGTAGGTCCCTCCGCCACCAGACGTGGGTGGATAGTAGACTCCGCCGTTCGCTTCAGCTTCGGCTTGAGCCTTCGCCTCGTCCTCGTTCTTCTGCCAGGCCGTCTGCGCGTCACTGACCTTCTCGGTCGCGTCGCGCAGTTCGACAATCAGCTTCTCCACAGCGGCAGTGTCGTCCTCGACCACCAAATATGAACCGTTCATACTCTCCGCTAGCAACGCGGCGGCCTTCTTGCCCAACGACTCCAACACGGTCCTCACCGCGTCATCCGCGACTTTGCCTTTCGAGTCGGACAGCACCTTCGCCGCCTCATCCATGGCAGTCTTCAACGTCGCTCTCGCCGCATCATTGTCCGGCCCTGCTATCGCCATCGCCGCCCGATCCTTCATGACAGTGAGGATCTTGTCCAACACGGGAACCCGACCCTGAATGAACGGGACACACTCGTCCAACTCCGTGGACAGCCCGTGTGCCACCGACACCGACTCACCCGCATCCCCGAGACCCCCATAAACCCCAGAAGAGAACAGAACTGTCCCGTCCAGCATAGGCACCGCCGAAACCACCAGAGCGTCACAACGGTCAAACTGGGTTACTAGCCCTTCCACTTCAGGAGCTTTCGGGTTCACCCACGTGTTCGCATGCGCCATCGCCGCCTCACTGCCGGTCGTCACCAGATTCGCGTCCACACCAGTGACCCGTGCGACCTCGGCCCACGCCGCCGTGATGGCCGCCGCGACCGTGTCCACCTGGTCCCCGAGTCGCGCATGCAACTGCGCGTCCACCACCGACAAAGACCGTGGAGTCACCCCGTCATACACAGACCAGCACCCAGCCCCGGTCGCACCGACCAACGCCAACACCACCACAACCGTCCCAACGACCTTCTCAACCTTCGTGCTCATCTCGTCTCCTTCCCAAAGAACATGAACCAGCAACAAATCCGCATCCGGTATCCAAACAGTCTAGAGCCGCCCTGTGCCACTCTGGAGCGGGAAAACATCGTCCGCGTCCTCATCCTTCCAATCCACTCCCAGTATGACACGAATATCGCTTCCACGATATATCCAGTGTCGGGACACTGACGGCCCCCGACATGCTCAAACAAATCTCACCGAAACGCTAGATTCTGCACCAGTCAACAGGCCTGGTCGCTATCTCTGGATCATTGAGTCCTCAGGACCCGACCGAAACATGGATATGAACCGTTCACAACCCCGATATGCACTTGTGAATACCTGCAATATGAACCGGCAATAATCGACACTGACCCTCGGCAAAGTGCCCTTCATTGGGCGAACATAAACCGTTCATATTCCAGGCGTGCCTCTGCGAACGCACGCTGCAGTGCCCGGTGACTATCCGTTATGGCCACCACTCACGCAAGCCGTTGCATTACGCCAACACGTCGAGTAGGGTTATTCCGTGGTCACCAAGGGACGGCATCCGAAGAACCCGATCAATGACGCGCTGAGGGCTCTGGACTCGGACAAGTTCGAGGTCAACGAGACCCACTCAGGACACCAGTGGGGCAAGGTCATCTGTCGGGAATGCGGCGCTGCCGTGTCGATTTGGTCCACACCCAAAGTGCCGGAAGACAACGCCCGAGGCATAGAGCGTTTCGCCGTCCGGCACCAGCACCGTGACACCGACACGCAAGAAGGAGACGCATGATGAGTCTGCACGAGTTCACCGTCCACATCGCCCCAGTCCCCGACGACGCGGGACTCGACCGACTGTACGAAGCAGGTCTTGACGACGCGCTGCCCGAAGTCGAGGCACGGCGCTGCTCGCTGCACGTCTCACGAGAAGCTGAGACTCTCGCGCACGCCATCGTCACCGTCGTGGAACAGGTCGAAACCGCAGGATTCCACGCCACTGGCGTCGTGTCCGAAGACCTCGTCACACTCTCACAGATCGGCGAGCGTGTGGGAAGGACCAGAGAATCCGTGCGTCTCCTCGCCGTGGGCCGACGAGGCCCAGGCGGATTCCCCGCGCCCGCCGGTGGCGGCCACCGTCCGCTCTACTCTTGGGCCAGCGTCAGGGACTGGTTCCACGCATGGGACACAGACAAAGACGCCCAGCCGCCGCGCCAGCAGACCTGGGACCAGGACCAAGACACCCTCACCGCAGCCGACCTTCTCCTCAGAGCACGACTCCTTCTCGACCCGCCCAGCGAATTGACCCAACTCGTCAACGCATAACAGAGTCCGTGACAACCGCACCAATCTGGACGACCCAGGAACGCCTCCCACGAATTATTACCCGTTCATATTCTCAGTATGGACTTGTGAATACCTGGCGGATTCGACTGGTCGTCGCAACACTGGATTTGAGTGGAGGTTGTTGATGGGTGGGAGGGTTCCTGTTGGGGTGCGTGAGGTGTTTCTGGGTTTGCTGGTTTCGGGTTTGCCCACGA
>JAISJO010000033.1 GCA_031261485.1 Propionibacteriaceae bacterium
CACCCGGTCAATGTGCTGGTGGCTCAGCGTACCTACGCCAGCGGTCACGGCGCACGTGGCCAGAGCGAGTGGACGCCAACACGTCGGATTGTGGACGCGCTGGACGCCGCCTTCTACGCCGCGTTCGACGCTGTGGAACCGGCCGGGAAGCGGACGCTGCTGGCGCTGGATGTCTCGGGTTCGATGATGTCTCCCATCAGTAACATGCCGCTGACTTGTCGCGACGCTTCGGCGGCCTTGGCGCTGGTGCAGATGACCACTGAACCGGAGGTTGAGTGCATCGGGTTCACGTCGATCGGTGGCGCGGGCTGGAGTAACACGCGCCATGGTGCCGACGTCACGCCGCTGGCGATCAGCCCGCGTCAACGCTTGGACGACGCCATTCGCACGGTGTCGGGTCTGCCGTTCGGCGCTACGGACTGTGCGTTGCCGATGCTCTGGGCCACTGAGACCAAGCGTCAGATCGACACGTTCGTCGTCTACACGGACAACGAAACCTGGTTTGGCAACGTTCATCCGCATCAGGCCCTGCGTGATTACCGGGAACAAACCGGAATCGACGCTCGACTTGTCGTGGTTGGAATGACTGCGACTAGGTTCAGTATCGCCGATCCAAGCGATCCAGGGATGCTCGACGTGGTCGGCTTCGACCAAGCCGTGCCGACTCTGATCGCCGATTTCTCGCGCGGGTTGTGATTCGCCCGTGTCGTCAGACGCCAGAGCCCAGCAGGCTCGGTCGCACAATCAGGCGGCGGCCGAGGCCCGTGAACTGGCGAACCGCCATCAGGACCAGCGGGACCGACTCATCGTCCAACTGAGGACGGAAGACCCGGCCCGCTGGTCCTACGCCGCCCTAGCCAAATCTGTGGGGGTCAGCCCTGAGTTGATCGCCGCCATCGTCAAAGGACGGACGCGCCGCCGCCCAAGCGAATTGTGACTACCGGCGGGTGTTCATCGCCCTGAGACATCGACGCACCTCATTGTTCAGGTTGTGGTTGTCGGCGCGTTGCCTGTCTGCACGAGAGTACACTGACTCTTGTTGGTACCCACGTCTATTAGGGACAGAGGTGTGACCGTGGCTGCTCCCCGTCGAACCCGTCTTGTTGTTATCGTGATCACAGCCGTGGCGGTGGTGTTGGCGGGCATTTTCGTCATATGGAGTGTCAGCCGGGATGTCGATGTCGCCCCGGGACCCTCCGCTGGACAATCAACTGCGACGGGGCAGCCAACTGGCACGGGCATGCCCACTGCTCCTGCTGACCCAACTTCGGCTCCTCAACCTCCCCCGACTCCTCAGCCGACCGAGCAGCCAACTGGAACTGATGAAGAAACTGGAACTGGTGACGGCGCCGGAACTGGGCAGGGGACTGGAACTGGTCAGGGTACCAGTGCCAATCTAGGTCCGAGTCCGACCGCAAGTTCGAATCCAAGTCCGATCCCGACTCCAAGCCCGAGTCCAACTCCAACTCCGACCCCGACCGCAAGTCCAGACCCAGATCCTAACGTCTTGACTATTGTGGCCAGTTCAGAAACGGTGACTCGCGACCATCCGGTCACAACGCTGACCGTGACGGTGCCGGGTTCTGTCGTTGCTCCCGCAGTGGTGGCGATATTTGACGGGGCCGGATATCAGGTTGCCCTGTGCCCAACGGTGAACGACGTGTGCTCTGGTGAGTGGAGCACGCAGGTGTCGCTGCTGCCCGGTGAGGTCCAGACCTATACCGTGTACATCACCGACGAGGTTCACTTGCTGAAGGCGGCCGCGCCTGCAGAACCTGGTATTACAGACCAGGCCTGTGTCACAGTGACCAACACGTCATCGGCGGCACCTGGCCTTACCCTCTATGTGGCGCCGACAGGCAACGATGCCGCCGCCGGGACGATCAGCGAGCCCTTGCGCACCTTGGCTGGGGCGCGCGACAAGATTCGAGCGCTCAAGGAAGCATCTGGATTGCCGGTGGGCGGCATCGAGGTTCTATTCCGCGGAGGAACATACCCGGTCACCGAGACGACATATCTCGTGGCTGAGGACTCTGGCGAGGTGGGTTCCCCCATCGTCTACAGTGCCTATCCGGGCGAGACTCCAGTGTTTTCTGGCGGTACCTACATTCCCGGTTCGGAGTTCGTCCCCATATCAAGTTCCTCGCAACTGGACCGTCTGAGCGTGGCGGCCCGTGACCAGGTGGTCGAATACCCCTTGTTTGCCAACGGTTTCACGGCTGACGAGCTTGACTACGCCAAGGACTTCTGGGCGGCGGGCACAGTGTTGGAGTACGCCGGTGGGGACTATCAGCATTCCATCCCACGACGCTTGCAGGTCTACGTTGATGATTTTGCGGCCTATCTTGCCCGCTACCCCAACCTGGTTCAGGGCACATTTGAGGGCAGTCCACATCCGGGGTATCTGAGGCTTGAGGATGTGCTCCAGACGCACGAGTACGGCGAGGTCGGCGGGCCCCAGTCGATCATCGTGACTGCAGAGAAGCAGCGGGTGGCCAGTTGGCTCAGTCGGGAAGACGTGGTGATCACCGGCGAGATGGGTTACGAGTATCGCAAAGAGGCGATCGTGGCTGACTCGATTGAACCGGCGACCGGGATCATTGCGTTGCGCGGCGATCCGGTGTACCCGTTGTCGGCGCAGAACCGATACGCCTTTGAGAACGTGTTTGAGGAGTTGGACACGCCGGGTGAATACTACATCGACAAGAACACCGGCATCCTGTATCTCTACCCGCCCCAGGACTTGGCGAGCGCCGAGGTGAAGATAACGCGGTTTGACGAGAACTTCATGGTCGAACTCTCCGGCTCGTCCCACGTCGTGTTCTCAGGGTTGACGTTTGAGCTGACTAAGGGGTCGGCAATTTTGATGACGTCTGGCGAGAACGTGTCTGTTGAGGACTCGATCTTCAAGAATCTCGGCGTTACTGGCGTTTTTGTTGGTGTGGGTGCCTGGATTGAGCCCGCCACCGGGTCGGATGCCCCGACTGCCGAGGACAACGGGTTCAACCATCGCATCACTGGTTCGGTGTTCCTCAACACGGGCTTCTGGGCGGCTCGCGTGATGGCCGGTGAGCCGTACTACCGTGTGGGTGGCGGCTTCGTGTTCGAGAACAACGTAGTCACCAACTCTGGTTTGTTGGGCAGCACCTACTTCTCTGGGCTCAGCGTGGACGGAGGCGGAATCACCGTCAAGAACAACACGTTCGCCCACACCTTGGGTCAGGCAATCGTTGGCAACCTGATCGACGGCGAGATCATCTACAACGAGTTCGTCGACTGCCCCTCCGACATGGCCGAGGACACAGGCACCATCTACATCAATTACATGGGCCTCAACGCCGGCATGAAGATCAGATACAACTACTTCCACGACACCGTGCGCTTTGACTATCGGATCGTCGGCTTCGATTCCGCTGCTCGTGGTGTTGGCTATTACGACAACAACAACCCAGGGCGAGACTTCTCATTCAACGTGGTGGCACACACTCCGGGCAGTGCTGGGGTTTCGCCGCAGTCACCGAACACGTTCATCAACAACCTCTTTGTTGAGGTGGACTCTCCGTTTGGACTGCCCGCAGAGTGGATGGATGGTCTGGGCACTGGCGACGGCACCACCATCCCAGCCAGCGACGATTCGATTGACGTGTGGTGGCACAGCGGCCTTGTCGGCTCCGAACTCTGGCGAGACAAGTTCCCCGACGAGAGCGCGTACTTCGACTACATCATGAGCGAGAAGACCTCGATCCAAGACATCATGGTCAACGCGCATGACAACATTTCTGTCAACATCACAGTGCCGACGGACGGTCGCCACGAGGAACTCTACCCAGACACATGGGGACTGGACCCCGTGTATGGGTATCTGGCGAACAACCAATACTGGGACACTGACCCCGGCCTGGTGGACTACGAAGGCGTCGCGGCGCAGTTGACCCAAGAGGCCGCAGATGCGCTGGGCGTCGAGCGGATCGACCTGTCGCTGATCGGCGCCGACCATGACATTCCGTCACTGGTCCGCCGCCCCCAGTGTGTCGACCCGATGGTGACCGTGCCAGCCACCGAGAGCTTCTACTTGTCCCTCGTTGGCGGTCCAGACGAGACTCAGATTCGCAAGATTGTCATTTGGCGCGAAGCCTCGCCCGGTTGCTGGGTATGGGAACGTGAAGGTCGCGTCGGTGGAGATACCTACCCTGGACTGGTCAATGAGCACTACAAGCCTGGAGCCACCTACACCATCTGGTACTCCGGAGACTCGACGTACTACCCGCAGTTCCTGGGCGGTCTAGCATCCGCAACCCCAGGTGAGCCTCCCACAGGCCCAGTGACTACCTTCGTTGCCTTGGACCCAGGTGATGTCACTGACTTCTACCTGTACCCAAGATAGCGGTCCACGATCCTGTTTGGTGTTGCACCAAGACGTCGAATTGACTAGGAGCAACACGCAGGTCATCCGGCAAACGACTCGAGCGCCTCAGCGCGGACGAACTCTAGGGATCAGAAGAAGAAGTACCTGAATACCATGGCGGCGATCCCGATCAGGACAATGATCAGCGCTACGATGTCTTTCCTAGTGAGCTTCAGGTCGGCTCTTGGTTCCGTCGATTCCTCGGACTGAGTGGACGTCCCGGTGTCGTCGGTGTCATCTGTGCCCTCTGGCTCGGTACCAGGCAACACCCCGTCGTTCTCGTCAATCTCGGCGTAGATCGGTGAGAACTGCGCGAAGTCCTCCAAGTCCCAGCCCGTCGCATAGGCGCGCAGGTCATCACCATCGACGGCAAGGTCACTCAGCGCTTCCGAATCGCCGGACTCCATCCCCGAGAGGTAGCGCCGCAAGGTGGGGATGAACTGCCTCGTCGAATCAAACTGGGCATACTCGTAGAGATCCATCGACACGGAGCCGTCGTCGTCAACCTGGGAGAAAACGTAGTCCTTGAATTGGGAGTAGAGCTCGGACAGTGTCGGATAGTAGGCCGCGATGTGTGCGGCGAACAGCTTGGTGTTCTCCAACGCTTCGGCGCGAGGGACGACAAAGGTCAAGTCCAATGTCTCGGAGGCCTCGCGAAGTTCGTCCGTCGGGTCTTTCTCGTAGGCGTCCTCGAAATCTGCGTACGCCTCCCAGGCAGGAGCGACACGGTCAAGAGTCTTCGTGCCCAGGAATCCCAACCAGAAACCGGCGAGTGAATTGTTGGTGTCGAACAAATCCTCGCGGGGGTCTGAGACCCAAAGGTAGGTGCGGTTTCCCATGGTGACTCCCTGCCTGCTTGGGATGGTTCTACTGTCCACAGACTAGCAGTGAAGGAGCAAGCGACTCCCCAGGCTCAGTCTTCCAAGCTTGGTCATGAGGGGTTCACTCCGAGAGCGACGCTGGGGTCACTCCGGGGTTACTCCGGGGTTTCTCCGGGGTGAGGTCAATCCAAATCGCAGGACGAACGCCATAAGAACCGCCCACAACATAGCCGTAGTCGCCTTTGAAGATCTCTCCGTCGAAGCGCACTAGTTCTGCCCGTGCCTCGCCATTATCGCTGAACGGCGTTCTCGTCCAATAGTCGAGAGCGTCATACGCGCCGTCTTTCGAGAGCTTGGCGATGCGGGATTCCTGGGTTGCGAAGTACTGCTCCACTTCGTCGGTGGACAAGATGAACGCAGTGTCCTCCGTGCCACGTCCAGGATTTGAGATCCACGAAGTGAGAATCAGGTTGATCTCTGCCTGGCTGAATGTTGCGCCAACCCAGACGTTTCCGAGATACTCACGCAGTGTTGAGGATTCCCATCTTGCTTCGGTAATATCCGGCGTGGTGTCCCATGGCCTCTCAAAGAGAATGTCTTTGCTGAGCAGCAAGGCTTCGGTCACTTGATTTGTGGTGGTGTCGATCCTCACATCAATGCAAGTCCATTCAACGGCCTTACCTTCAAATGTGCCGAAAACGAGGCTGTCTCCCACCTTGCTCACAAGGGGCGCGTCCTGTGGCACTGAGGTTGTGCCACCCGGTGTGGATATGGAGCCTGTGTCGGCCTGTGATGGGCTGAGGGTGTTGGTGGCGTCGTTGCTCCCGCAAGCGGTGAGGAAGGGCAGTGCCAGCCCGAGTGCCAGTGCGAGTGTGAATGCCTTCTTCATGAGATGAAGCCTCCATTGAGTTTGCTTTGGTTCTGCTGGGTGCGCCCCCACATACCCCCTGACCTCGGCGTCTTTGCGCGGAGTCAGGGGGCAGGGGGAGTGTCGTGGCGTCGGAGGACGCCTCTACTTGATGACCTTGAACTTGCCGATAAGGGGCAATTCCTTCATCTTGCCGCCCGCCGCGTTGACGATGCCAATGATAACGAGGATGAGGGGAACCAGTCCCAGCAGGCTGATCACAGTGCTAATCGCGCTCCACAGGCCCCATGTCACGGAGTACGTGTAGCCGTTCCACAGGATGCTGCTCAGGATGGCTCGGACGATGTTCAGAACGATGCTGTACGCCAGTGAGAAAATGAACAGCACCGTGCCTTGGTTGGTGTGGAACTTCGCAAAGGGCGAGGTCTTGTGCGCCCCGGCCAGCAGAGGGACAAAGAACAAGATATAGGCGAGTATGGCCATGACTTTGTTCGCCTGCGCGTCATCAGCAGGGGTTTGCGCGGCTTGGGGTGGCTGTTGGTATGCCTGTTGGTATGGTTGTGCGAGTGGGGGTTGCTGCGCAGGAGCCGCGTTGATTGGAGCCCCGCAGGACGGGCAAGATGGGACACCGTCCTGTACCTGTGTTCCGCAGTTTGTGCATTGAGCCATGGTATGAATCCTCCTATTTTAGGTATGTTTTGTTTTGCCGACTCTGGTCGACCGAGTTTGCTTGTCTTTTCTGTTGCGAGGGAATCCGCTGCTGATGTTAGGTCCCTCTTTTATCCCGGGCTACGGGGGGCAGTCCTAGTGAAGGTTCTGTGTCCTATTCCCTATAGCGGTCAACAATCATTCCTCATCTCCTTTGATCGGTATGCTGTTCGCCACCCATCGACAGACCATGCTTCGTGCTGGGTGTGTTTACTGGCTTGCATCCTTGGAACCAAGTCAAGACTGGCCTAGTCTTTCGGATTCCACATCCCCACGAGTGTGGGGATACAGCACATTCTCTTGGAAGAATCCCATCCCTACGCGCGTAGGGATACTTGCGTAATCCAACGCCTTGTGTTACAACAGTGTCCTCCGGAAGAACCGGGATGCAAAGGGGCTGAAGTCATGGCTGGTACCACGCTGGCCGACAGGGCGATCCAGATAGTCTCGGACCTGGGTATCCCAAAATCAGACTTTGCAGGGTCGGTGAGTGTCTCCCGCAACCCTGCTCATCAACTGACGGGCGGCAGGCATACCTCCTGTTCGAGGTCACTCGCGATCCTTGAGTCCTTGCCGAGAGGGGTTGGCGGGGAATGAACCAAGACACGATACTTGTTGAGAATGAAAGGAAGCGGCTGGCGTTCCACTTGCCGTTGTTGATTTGTTTTGCCATGTTCACGGCGTGGCAGATGGGTGTTGTCTACTTTTCGGGCCACACGCTTTCCATTGACGGTGGAACGCCACTGCCTGTCGACGAGGTGGACACTACTGTGCTGATCGTGATCGGCTACGCACTTTCCATTGCTGTGATGGCGATTGTCCCCCGCATTGTCGTGTGGACGGAGCGCATAACGGCGGCGGTCGCCTTGTTGTGTGCCGTCGCGCTTTTCTTGCCGATCCCAGTACAAACTCTTACCACTTTGTACTACATTCAATGCTTTGCGTGCGTCTTCATGATAGGTTTTGAGTCGCTCATCATCATCAGTCTCTTTTCAGAGGAAACCGCTATTAAGCATTTGCTTGTGGCCTACTCGGTGGTATCGATTCTTGTTGCGGTGGTGCAAAATGACTTCTTCCAGGTTCCTTTTCCTGCCTTTGTCGCGTTCACAATCGCTGCCCTGACACTTATGCTCGTGTTCTTCTTCAGGCTCCCGGCCAAAGGAGCGGCAATGCCGCGCTATGTCACGAGAGAGGATGGACTCGTTGCTCCCAAATCCTTATTTGCGGGGGTTTTGCTGTTGACGGGGTTGAGCTCGTTTGCTGCCCTGTTCGGGACAGGCATTGCCGAGAGCGTGCTGCATGGCGTGTCGGTGCTCTATCTCTCCTCTGCTGTCTGCGGGATCATTGTGTTCTTGGTGTGGAAGAAGTTCAGGATTGCGCCGTTCAAGAGTTGTGGCATATTGGTGGGCATCACCGCTCTCGGTTTTGTCCTGGCAATCGCGGCGCAGTATATGCCGACCCTGTCGCTGACTGCCTGCGTCTTGCTCGGCGCGGGACTGAGTCTTTGCTGGCTCAATCCACTTTTCGGGATAATGGTTGCGAAACGCTACCCCTCCCGATTTGTCGCCCCTGCGATTATCACGATTTCCTTTATCGTCGTCTTGGTGCATGCGGGGCTCATTGACGCTTTGCGGGGCAACTTGACCGCGCTGTACATGGTGTACCTCGTTATCTCTATTGCATTGGCGGTGCTGTACTTGGTGCTGGAGCCGTATTTGCTCTATTCATTCCGTGGCCGCTCTGTTGAGGAAATCGTGGAAGCGCACAATGCGGCGGTGGAGGAGGAAACAGCTCAGACAAGAGAAATGCCGATGCAGGTGCAGACCGTTCCCCCCGAGAGCGAAATCCGGCGCAAGCTGCGGTTGGGGGCGATTGTTCCGTTGACGCCGCGCGAATACGAGATCGCGGAGATGACGGTGCTTGGCATCAAGCGGCAGGTTATCGCGGACGCGCTGGGAATACGGTCTGGGACGGTCAACGATCATCGCGGTCACGTCTATGCCAAGTTCGGTGCGAGCAACAGGGAAGAACTGCTTGCGCGACTGGAAGTACTCAGCCGGAGCTTGCCGGATAGGGCAACTCAAGGAATCACGGATGAGGCTCGGACAAGAGAGCGAATAACTGGAGTTTGACGCAATCGACGAGACGGAGTCCGCACGCAGCCTCGGTGGGGCACAATGATTCCATGATTGTTGCAGTGAATGTCATGGGGGACCAGGTCGGTGCGGGCTTAGGCAGAGCGCACACCATGGCCGTGGCGTCGGTTGAAGACGGGGCCATTGTCTCTTGGGAGACGCACGAAGTCAGGTGGGATATCAGTCATGACGCTGGGACTGGGCTGCTCCAGATTGGCGCCAAATCAGCAGGGGATACCCATGGTTCCCATCACGCGCGGATTGTGTCCTTCCTTCGAGACAATGCGGTCGAAGTGCTCGTCACAGGGCATATGGGGCCTCCCATGGCGCATACGGTGGAGGCATTGGGCATTGTGTCAGTCGTGGGAGCAACGGGGGACGCTCGGCAGGCCGCTCTGGACGCCGTGGCTCTGGTCAATGACGCTCTGGGCGAGTGAGCCCCGAGTCGGGCGAAGTCGGATGAGGCTACGGGGAAGGAAGTTTCATGATTTTCGCTGAGAAGCGCGACCCACGACTTGTCACAATACGCCGGGGCGGAACTCTGACCGACGACGACCATCACTTGCTGGCTCTGTGGGCGGCAGATTGCGCCGAGCATGTCTTGGTCTTCTTCGAGCAGGTCTGCCCTGATGACCCGCGTCCCCGGCAAGCCATTGAGCTTGCTCGGGCCTGGACACGCGGTGAGGCAACCATGGCTGAGTCCCGCCAGGGTGCTTTCGCTGCCAATGCGGCTGCCCGAGACTTGGTGGGTGCGGCACGGGAGGCCGCCCACGCTGCTGGCCAGGCCGCGGCGGTACCTCATGTCGGGGAACATGAGTTGGGCGCTGCCGCCTATGGCATTCGAGCTGCCCGCGCCGGTGCCGGAAAGGAAGCAAGCCAGGAAGCTGGCCGCGCGGAATGCCAGTGGCAACGCGACCAACTGCCCGATGCCATCCGAGAACTAGTTCTCGAAGACCAAGTCCGCCGCAACGCGAAGTGCTGGAACGTGTTCGAACCCATCGAGGGTATGGACCGAGAATCCGGACGGAGCAAGTTCCGAACTGAGTGAGCCGGTGCCGAGAGGTACTTCGAGGCGCAACAGACGCTCGGTCCAGACGTACAGCCTGGCGGTCTCTCGCAAAGCATTGGAGTGCTGGTAGATATCCTCGACTCGGTCGATGGGCATCCTGGTCTCGACCTTTTCCGCATCGAATAGGCCAAGGTACTTCTGCGCCCGGTTGAAGTGCAGGCGGCATACGGGCTTGCGGTTGTTGTCGTCAATGAGAACGGCGCAGTAGGTCTTCTGGTCGCGGATGAAGACGCGAGTGTAAGGGATTTCGGAAGCAATAACCGCCCGGACGATGCTGAATCCCTCGCGTTCTTCCAATGTGGTCTCGATGTCGGTTTGGCTGACTTCCTCGGCTTCCTGTTGCTGCTTTGACGGATAGGTTCTGTTAAGAGCTTGGCCGACATGGTCGATAATGTCGCTCGAAGGCGCGCGACAAGGGGTGTATACGCACGGTGGAGTAGGTTGACATACTGATATGTGTCTGACAAAATAAAAGTGTGACGGTGAGATTCTCTCCCAAGGCCGACAGACACAGTGTGCCACGTAGGTCTTCGTGGTATGTGATTATGACGGCGCAAGGGATTCCCACTGTCATGAATTGGGGAGAGCCCGGCCTGTGGTACATCGGAATCGATGACCGTGGCGTTGAGTTGGAAGTCGGAACGGTCCAGCGCAGCATGGATGAACTGGTGGTTCACTCGATGCCGACTGGGCATCGTCACTACAAGGAGAAGAGAGAAGAAGATGAAGAGGAGTAACGTGGGGCCGAGGATGACCCATGAGCAAGCGCTGGCGGCGTTGGAGTTGATGACAGACGAGGATTTTCCCACTGTCGCGCCTGAGGACGATGTGAGTGATGACTATGTGGCCGCTCTGGTGGAGGCGGGACGGAGGGCCGCTGGAAGGCCGTCGCTGACGGCTCCTGGTGCCATATCGCCGCGTATCAACTTGAGAATCCCCCAAGCCTTGAAAGATCGGTTGTCCAGTGTAGCGGAGAGGCAACATAGGCGTGAGTCGGATGTGGCGCGTGACGCGCTGGAAGCGTACTTGAGCGCTGCCTAGAACTGCGGAGCCGGAGATTGACCGTCGGCCCATGCCCGACCGCGCAAGGACGACAAATTCCCACTTGACTAGGACACGGCGCCGTAGGCGATTCCTTGTGGGGAGCGCTACAGTTGACATTATCAGCACACGCGGCGTCCCACGGGGCATCGGAGCTTCGGCGGTCGTTGGCCATGCAACCTAGTGAGAGGCATGTCATGAGTACCCCCACCGATCCGATGTCGGGCAGCACCCCTTATCCAGGCACCCCTATTCCAGGCGCGGTGCCACCATCCTACGGGACTCAGCCAGCCCCATCACCTGAGGCAGCGCAGCCCTACAGCTACCCACCGGTGCCTCAGCCTGGGTACGATCCAAACGCTGCCTATCCACCGGCTTCCACGTACGACCCCAATGCTGCCTATCCGTCTGTGCCTCAACCCGGGTACGACCCCAATGGAGCCTATCCGTCTGCGCCTCAACCGGGATATGACCCCAATGCTGCGTATCCGTCTGCGCCCCAACCTGGGTACGATCCTAACGCTGCGTATCCGTCTGCGCCTCAGCCGGGGTACGACCCCAGTGGCACCTATCCGCCTGCGCCTCAACCCGGGTACGATCCGGGCGCGTATGGTTTCGGCCCCGTGCCAGGCGACCCGTTCGCACAACCTCCGATGGATACTCCTCCCGCCCCCAAGAAGAAGCGTCGCCTCGTGGTGGTTCTCATCGTCGTCGGCGTCGTGCTCATCGCTCTGGTTGTCGCCGGTTTCCTGGTCTATCGACACATCAACACCACTCAACACGGCCCGGACAAGCCCATTGAGTTGGCGATGGCGGCATTTGAAGATGGCCAAGTTAGCACCCTCGTCGAGTTGGGTGTCATCAGCCCGGACATTATCAGCAGGAACCCCTTGCTGAAGGATTCCGTGTACGCTGCGGCATCTGATCGGCCCACTGGCTACATTCTCACAACGGAACTTGTTGACGACGGTGCCATCGTCACCGCCACCTTCACCTTGGGTGCCAACGGCCCGGATGCCTCGATTCCTTTCCACTTGCACGTCGATGGCCGAGAGAACACAATCTTTGACCACTGGGTGATTGACCCCATCGAATTGCCTCGGCTCACCATTGCCTCCGAAGACCCGCTGACAAGCGTGACCATCAACGGTCTTACCGTGAGCGAAGACTTCACAGTCAATGGTGGCAGTTTCTGGAGGACGGCCTTGCCAGGCACTTACCGTATCGAGCAAACTCCGCATTCCACCTTCGTCGACGTCGACTCTGCGACGGCAACTGTCTTGCCCGGCGGCGGCGGTCGTGCGACACTGACATCGACGTTGAACCTGGATCGGGTTTCGGCGGCGGTGCAAGACGAAGTGGATAGCAAGGAGCGTTCGTGCTTCACTGTGTCTGACTTGCTCGGAAACGGCAGCTATTGCGGCCTGAACCCAAGTGAGGGGTTGCCCACTGTGCTGACGTTCACCAGTGCTGAGTTGCTGACAATCCCACAGGTCACCATCACCCAAGTTGACGCTGAGCCAGGCGACAAGTGGACGTTCACTACAACCACCACTACGCCGGGCACGTACAAGATAACGCTGACCTTCACCGCGAACGCCGTCAACAACCAGACGGGGCAGCACTATTCCGCAGGCGAAACCCTCGTAGAGACCCACGAATTCCGCGTCCTCGATGGCCGCGCCCACATCGACGCGAACGACAAGGTAACCCACAAGGTGGACTAGAGCACAAGGGCTGACAAGGCAAGAAAAAGCTCCCCCGACTGGACTCGAACCAGTAACCCTCTGATTAACAGTCAGATGCTCTGCCAATTGAGCTACAGGGGATTGCAGCCATA
>JAISJO010000065.1 GCA_031261485.1 Propionibacteriaceae bacterium
TGGAGTATAAGTGCCCGAACTGTGCCGGGCCGGTGGTGTGGGACCCATCGGCAGGGAAGGTGGCATGTCCCTACTGCGGCTCGTTCTTCGACCCCGCTGACTTGCAGGGCCAAGAACCGACCGCGGCGGGAAGGCGGGGGAGTGCTATTTCCCCCGCACCCGCCACAGCGCAAACGTCGGTTGTGACTGCGCAGAGTGGCGTCGGTTTCACCCCGGAAGAGCGGGCCGGGACAAGGGTGTACTCCTGTCCGTCGTGCGCTGGTGAGATTGTGACAGAAGCCACCACATCGGCCACGGCCTGTCCGTACTGCGGCAACCCCGTGGTCTTGATCGGCCAGGTCT
This sequence comes from Propionibacteriaceae bacterium, assembly GCA_031261485.1. Taxonomy (GTDB): domain Bacteria; phylum Actinomycetota; class Actinomycetes; order Propionibacteriales; family Propionibacteriaceae; genus WQYJ01. The sequence goes on from JAISJO010000065.1 coordinate 343, forward strand.
CCCAGGACCTGCGCCCTGACCTCGTTGTGCCTTTCCGACTCACCAAGGCGCAAGCCGTGGCGGCGCTGAAGGGGCACGTCAAGGGCAAACCCCTTGTGCCGAAAGTCTTCAAGGATCGCCAGCATATTGAGTCAATCCAGGGGGTGTACGCGCCGTTCTGGCTCTTCGACGCTTCGGCTCACGCGGATTTCAAGTTTTCGGCGACCCAGACGAGGTCCTGGTCGGACAGCGATTACACCTACACGGAGACGAAGAACTATGAGCTGACTCGTGTGGGCGATGTCGAGTTCACTGGTCTGCCCGTGGACGCTTCGACCAAGTTGGACGACACGTACATGCAGTCCATCGAACCCTTCGATCTCGGGGGCGCTCAGGCGTTCTCCATGGCGTATCTGTCGGGGTTTGTGGCTGATCGCTACGACGTCGACGCGGGACGCAGCCAACGAACGGCCAATGCCCGTATCAACAACACGGTACAAACTCTGGTCGATAGATCTGTGGTGGCTTTTCCGTCCACATCCGTCAAGCGCCAGGCCGTCACCCTCAACGGTGTGAACGCAAACTACGCCTTGCTTCCTGTCTGGATGCTGGCGACAAAGTACAAGGACAAGATCTACACCTTCGCCATGAATGGGCAGACGGGAAAGTTCGTCGGCGACCTGCCCACATCAGGGGGCCTCACGGCCGCGTGGTTCTTCGGAATCACCGTGCCAGTGGCTGCCATCCTCTCTCTATTGGCGGTGATCCTCCTATGAAGAACGTGACACGCATGAGGCTGCCTCGACAGGGGCTCGCAATACTGTCTGCGGCCTTTGTGACCATCGGATTCTGCCTCGCTTTAGCTGCCCCCGCTCAGGCGGCGCAGGACCGCATCATCGACCAAGCCGGATTGCTCACGGCATCCGAGGTCGCGGCATTGGAAACCAAGGCAGACGCCATCTCCGCCAAACATGACATCGATGTCTTGGTGCTGACTGTGCCTTCTCTCGGTGGCAAGGAACCATGGCAGTTCTCCGATGACTTCTATTTGGAGCACGAGTATGGCCTTGGCCCGGACTATTCTGGCACGGTCTTCCTCATCTCCATGGAGTACCGCGATTTCGACATCGGCGCGTTCGGTGAACCAGCAATGACAGCGGTTTCGATGGGGTACGGCCAGAGCAGGATCGCTGACCTTGTTGTGCCGAACCTGACTGAAGGCGACTACTACGGCGCTTTCGACCGCTACCTGGACCTCGTGGATACGTTCTGCGCAGCACAGAGTCGTGGAAACCCGTACACGACTGAACACGAGTACCGAACGCCTGGGGAACTCGGCGTGAGAATAGCAGGCGGTTCGGGGATTGGACTTCTCATCGGTTGGGGAGTCACGGCAGGGCTGCGGCGCACATCCAAGTCGGTCCGCCCCGAGCGTTCCGCTGACCGGTACGTTGACGGGGGGCTGCGTCTGTCGGTCAAGCAAGACACTCTCGTTGGCTCCCACGTGTCCCGGGTGGCCATCCCGAAGTACGAACCTCCGCGCGAGTCCTACGGAATGTCGAGTTCCAGCGGTTCTGGATACTCGACCCACTCCAGCTCGTTCAGCGGCGGGTCGAGCTTGGGGTCAAGCGGGACTTCGTCAAGTCATTCACCCAGTGGCAGTAGCCATACGTCTGGCAGGTTCTAGGGGTCGTGATATCTCGGTAGGGATAGGTGCGACGGTGTTGCTACGGCAGTGGTAGGAGTCGAAGCACTGTTCGTTGTGTTGTGTTGTAAAGTTCGTCGGGCGCGCCCTGGTTCGTCGCGGTGATTCGCCGCTGAGAGGTCTCATGCCGTAGAATGGCGTGGTTGTTCGGTCAAGGATTCGTCCACCGATACCACGCATCCGGGGCATAGCGTAGTGGCTAGCGCGCCTGCTTTGGGAGCAGGAGATCGGAGGTTCGAGTCCTCTTGCCCCGACGCGAACGTAGCTCAATGGCAGAGCTCCAGCCTTCCAAGCTGGTCATGCGGGTTCGATTCCCGTCGTTCGCTCCGAACGACGGGAACCGAACCCGTGAGGGTGCGACTATCGAGAGCAAGCCCTGTGGGCTTGCGACCGAAGAAGCGGCGCGAGGATTCCAAAGGGAATCGGAGCGAGGCAGATTTCCAAAGGAAAGATGCCGATTCCCGTCGTTCGCGTCATGCCACTGTCTTGATGACCGTCCCGCACTGATGCCGAAACCGCCCAACCGCCCAACCGTCCAAACAGCGAAACCTGCGAAACCTGCCCAAACCGACACGAGAGTCCATTCAGATTTCCAAAGGAAAGATGCCGATTCCCGTCGTTCGCGTCATGTCACTGTCTTGATGACCGTCCCGCATTGGTGCCGATTGTCATTCTGCGACTTCGCGCAGAATGACAGAGGACGTGGTCAGCTACTGGCCCTTCCCAACTGTGCCAATTAAGACAAAAGCCCACCCGTCCCAGGTAATCCGTCGACTTCTGTATCAAGAACGGTCGCAGAATCGCCGGCGGATTCTAGGGGTCAACGCAACGTTGTGCTAACGGGATGAGTGTATCGGGGAGTTTGGCGGGTCGTCCACCGATGGTGATGGGGATGCCGAGGAGGAGGGCGTAGGCTTCGGCGG
>JAISJO010000081.1 GCA_031261485.1 Propionibacteriaceae bacterium
GACTACACCGTGACTGTGGTGAATAACGGTTCGGCGACTGCGACGAATGTTGTGGTGACTGATCATCGTGCGGGTGTGGTGTTGTCGTGTTCGGGGTTGTTGGCGGGTTCGTTGGCTCCTGGTGGAACCGTCACATGCACTGGTTCCTACACGGTCACACAGGCGGATGTTGATTCGGGTGCGACTATCGCTAATTGGGCGAGTGTTTCCGCTGATGGGTTTACTCCGTCGGTGACTCTGTTTCCGTCTGATGTGGTGTGTGCTGCGGAGAGTGATCCGTTGTCGGCGTGTGTGGACTTGACTGTCGGTGCGGTGCCGGATCTTGTACTGACGAAGTCGGAGTCTCCGACGTCGGGGGCTGGTTTGGTTGCCGGGGATACGGTGGATTACACCGTGACTGTGGTGAACAGCGGCTCGGCGACTGCGACGAATGTCCTGGTCACGGATCATCGTGCGGACGTGGCTCTGGGTTGCGTATGGTCTGGTGGTGTGGGCACTGAGAATACGCTGGCTCCGGCTGGGACCGTGTCGTGCACGGGTTCCTATACGGTCACACAGGCTGATGTTGATTCGGGTGCGACTATCGCCAATTGGGCGAGTGTGACCGCTGATGGGTTTACTCCGTCGGTGGCCGCGTTCCCGTCTGATGTTGTGTGTGCTGCGGAGAGTGATCCGTTGTCTGCGTGTGTGGATTTGACGGTTTCAGGGTCGCCGGATTTGGTGTTGTCGAAGTCGCAGTCTCCGACATCAGGTGCTGGTTTGGTTGCTGGGGAGACGGTGGATTACACGGTGTCTGTGACCAATTCTGGTTCTGCGACTGCGACGAATGTCGTGGTGACGGATCATCGTGCGGGTGTGGTGTTGTCGTGTTCTGGGTTGTTGGCGGGTTCGTTGGCTCCTGGTGGGACGGTGTCGTGCACGGGTTCGTATACGGTGACGCAAGCGGATGTTGATTCGGGTGCGACTATTGCTAATTGGGCGAGTGTCGAGGCTGATGGGTTTACTCCGTCGGTGACTGTGTTTCCGTCTGATGTGGTGTGCGCCCCGGAGTCTGATCCGTTGTCGGCGTGTGTGGATTTGACGGTTGGTGGGGTGCCGGATTTGGTGTTGTCGAAGTCGCAGGACCCGACGTCGGGGGTTGGTTTGGTTGCTGGGAGCACGGTGGATTACACGGTGTCGGTTGTGAATAACGGTTCTGCGACTGCGACGAATGTTGTGGTGACTGATCATCGTGCGGGTGTGGTGTTGTCGTGTTCTGGGTTGTTGGCGGGTTCGTTGGCTCCGGGTGGAACCGTCACATGCACTGGTTCTTATACGGTGACACAGTCGGATATTGATTCTGGTGCGACTATTGCTAATTGGGCGAGTGTGACTGCTGATGGGTTTGTTCCGTCGGTGGGCGCGTTCCCGTCTGATGTTGTGTGTGCTGCGGAGAGTGATCCGTTGTCGGCGTGTGTGGATTTGACGGTTTCTGGGATGCCGGATTTGGAGATCACGAAGTCGCAGAGCGTTTCGGGTTCTCCTGTTGTCGCGGGGGACCGGATCACGTATGACATCACGGTGGTGAATCATGGTTCTGCGACTGCGACCAGTGTGGTGATTGTGGATGAGAATTCTGCTGTGTCGGATTTGTTGTGTGATTGGGCTGGTTCTTCGGATTCTGGGACTGGTGTGGGTGTGTTGTCTCCTGGTGAGGTGTTGTCGTGTTCTGCGTCGTATGTGGTGACGCAGGGTGATGTTGATTCTGGTGTGACGGTGACGAATTGGGCGACGGTGTCGTGTTCGGCTGCCGGGTGTGGGCCGACTGCGCTTCGCCCTCCTGATGAAGTCTGTAATACGGCTGAGGATGCTGCCGATGATCTTGCGTCGTGTGTGGATTTGACGGTGGGTGGGTCGCCGGATTTGGTGTTGTCGAAGACGCAGGTTCCGACGTCGGGGGCTGGTTTGGTTGCTGGGGATGTCGTGGATTACACGGTGTCTGTGACCAATTCTGGTTCGGCGACCGCGACGAATGTCGTGGTGACTGATCATCGTGCGGGTGTGGTGTTGTCGTGTTCGGGGTTGGTGACGGGTTCGTTGGCCCCAGGTGGCACGGTTGACTGCACGGGTTCGTATACAGTGACACAGGCGGATATTGATTCTGGTGCGACTATTGCTAATTGGGCGAGTGTCGTGGCTGATGGGTTTACTCCGTCGGTGACGGTGTTTCCGTCTGATGTGGTGTGCGCCCCGGAGTCTGATCCGTTGTCTGCGTGTGTGGATTTGACGGTGGGCGGGTCGCCGGATTTGGTGTTGTCGAAGTCGCAGTCTCCGACGTCGGGGGCTGGTTTGGTTGCTGGGGCCACGGTGAATTACACGGTGTCTGTGACCAATTCTGGTTCGGCGACTGCGACGAACGTGCAGGTGACTGATCATCGTGCGGGTGTGGTGTTGTCGTGTTCGGGGTTGTTGGCGGGTTCGTTGGCTCCTGGTGGAACCGTCGCATGCACGGGTTCGTATGCGGTGACACAGTCGGATGTTGATTCTGGTGCGACTATTGCTAATTGGGCGAGTGTGTCTGCTGATGGTTTTGTTCCGTCGGTGACTGTGTTTCCGTCTGATGTTGTGTGTGCTGCGGAGAGTGATCCGTTGTCTGCGTGTGTGGATTTGACGGTCGGTGCGGTGCCGGATCTTGTACTGACGAAGTCGCAGTCTCCGACATCGGGTGTTGGTTTGGTCGCTGGCGATGTCGTGGATTACACGGTGTCTGTGGTGAATAGCGGTTCTGCGACTGCGACCAATGTGGTCGTTACTGACCATCGTGCGGGTGTCGTGTTGGGTTGTGTCTGGTCTGGTGGTGTGGGCACTGAGAACACTCTGGCTCCGGGTGGCACGGTTGAGTGCACTGGTTCGTATACGGTGACGCAAGCGGATGTTGATTCGGGTGCGACTATCGCTAATTGGGCGAGTGTCGAGGCTGATGGGTTTACTCCGTCGGTTACTGTGTTCGATTCGGATGTTGTGTGTGCGGCGGAGAGTGATCCGTTGTCTGCGTGTGTGGATTTGACTGTCGGTGGGGCACCGGACTTGGAGATCACCAAGACGGTTGATGTGGCGGGGCTGTCCTCACCGGTCACTGCTGGTGGTGTGATTGTGTATGGGGTGACTGTGGAGAACAAGGGCACGGCGACTGCGACTGATGTGGTGATTGTGGACGAGAATCCTGCCGTGTCGGCTTTGTCGTGTGTGTGGCCTGGTTCTTCTGACACGGGTCCTGGTCCTGGGGTGTTGGCTCCTGGTGAGTCTGCGGTGTGTTCCGCCACATATGTGGTGACACAGGGTGATATCGATTCTGGTGTGACGGTGACGAATTGGGCGACGGTGTCGTGTTCGGCTGCCGGGTGTGGGCCGTCGGTTCCTGTGTTCCCGCCGGATGTGGCGTGTGACGTGTCGGCCGATGCGGCGGACTTGTTGTCGTCGTGTGTATCGACGGTTTTGGACGGGGAGCCGCATCTTGACTTGACGAAGTCGCAGTCTCCGACGTCGGGGGCTGGTTTGGTTGCCGGGGATGTCGTGGATTACACCGTGACTGTGGTGAATAACGGTTCGGCGACGGCGACGAATGTTCTGGTCACGGATCATCGTGCGGACGTGGTTTTGGCTTGTGTGTGGTCTGGTGGTGTGGGCACTGAGAATACTCTGGCTCCGGCTGGGACCGTGTCGTGCACGGGTTCCTACACGGTCACACAGGCGGACATTGGTTCTGGTGCGACTATTGCTAATTGGGCGAGTGTTACCGCTGATGGGTTTGTCCCGTCGGTGACTGTGTTCCCGTCTGATGTTGTTTGTGCTGCGGAGAGTGATCCGTTGTCGGCTTGCGTGGATTTGGCGGTTGGTGCGGTGCCGGATCTTGTACTGACGAAGTCGGAGTCTCCGACGTCGGGGGCTGGTTTGGTTGCTGGCGATGTCGTGGATTACACGGTGACTGTAGTGAATTCGGGTTCGGCGACTGCGACGAATGTCCTAGTCACGGATCATCGCGCGGACGTGCCTCTGGATTGCGTCTGGTCTGGTGGTGTGGGCACTGAGTACACGGTGGCTCCGGGTGGGACGGTCACGTGCACAGGGTCGTACACGGTGACACAGTCGGATATTGATGCGGGAGTGACCATCAGCAATTGGGCGAGTGTGGCTGCTGATGGGTTCGTCCCGTCGGTGAAGACTTTCTTCGCTTGTGTCCCGGAGAGTGATCCGTTGTCGGCGTGTGTGGACTTGACTGTCGGTGGGGCACCGGACTTGGAGATCACGAAGTCGCAGACTCTTCCGGGTTCGCCGGTTGTGGCGGGTGACCGGATTGTGTATGAGATCACGGTGGTCAACCATGGTTCGGCGACTGCATCGGATGTGGTGGTTGTGGATGAGAATCCGGGTGTGACTGACTTGTCGTGTGACTGGTCAACTGCAACGAGCAATGGCGTTTTGGCTCCAGGGGAGTCTGTTGTCTGCGAGGCATCGTACACAATTACTCAGGCCGATATCGACGCGGGCGCAGTCATTACCAACTGGGCGACGGTGTCCTGTAACGCCGCTGGGTGCTCGCCAACTGCGCCTCGCCCGCCCGATGAAGAGTGCAACACGGTTGAGGACGCTGCCGACGATCTCGCGGCCTGTGTGTCGCACAAGGTGGCAGGTCAGCCTGTTCTGGCGATCACAAAGACTCAGCAGTTGCCATCGGGGACCCCGTTGGCGCCCGGAAATCTGGTGGGCTATGAGATCACCGTGACGAACAGTGGGACAGCGACGGCCACAGATGTGGTTGTTGAGGACTTGGGGCTCGCAACTCTCGGCGCGTGCGTGTGGGACGGCGTGCCCGACAGGCTAGCTCCTGGCGAGTCAGTCGTGTGCGAGGCATCGTATGCGATCACTCAGGCCGATATTGACAACAACGCGATTATTGCCAATTGGGCCACTGTTTCATGCAGTGCCCCAGGATGCCAGCCGATTGTGACCAACCCGCCGCCCGACAAGGAATGCGACACGAATATCGATAACCTGGACTCACTGTCCTCCTGCGTGTACGCCGTGTTGAGCAGCGAGCCCAACTTGGTATTGACCAAGGTTGCCGACCAGACAATAATCAACCCTGCTGAGCCAGGTGATGTCATCGGATACACCATCGAAGTGACCAACCACGGTGTCGTCACCGCTTCCCTCGTGGACGTCGCAGACATCATCAACCTGGAGAACGCGGTGTGCGTGTGGCCAACCATGGTCGAGCACCTTGGGCCGGGCGAGACGGTCACCTGCACAGGCACGTACACCATCACGGCGGCCGACATCAGCCTCGGCGAGGTCGTCAACTGGGCAACTGTGTGTTCAGGGTTGGGTTGCGGACAACCGCCAATTCCCGATCCTTTGGTCTGTGCTGGCGAGACTTCGGTAACAGGGTGCACGGTCACGGAACTGGTGCCCACAGTTCCTGTCATACCGCCCCCACCAACTCCCAATGTGAGTACAGGTCCTGACGCACCCACAGGGGGCCAGGTTCTCTCGCCGCATTCTGGTTCGTGGGCGACTCCCATCGCCCTGGGACTGTTGGGGATCGGGGTGCTGCTGTGGAGGCGTCGCACCTGACATCAAGAAAGTAAAGACTGTCGTGGCTAGGCACTTCCTCAGAGAATGGCCTAGCCACGCGGTATTTCTGGGAAAATCTCACCATGCGGACGAGGATTTTCCGAATCGCAGACCGCACAGTACCCTGAACGTATGTTCACTCACGGTTCCTCTTCCGCCACAGTTGTTGGCGCGACCGTGATGTGTTGTCGAATGCTCTGAGGGCAGTGGGAGCAAAGCCTGACGAAAGGCGCATGTCCCGCACACGCCGTGACAATCTGACTGCCCTGTCGCCCCAGCCACAACGCCACAAGACCGCGTCCCCACGTCGTCCATAAGTACGCACAAGACAACACTCCTTCCTACAACGATCCTCAACCCACGGAGAACCAATGACCTACCAACCCGATACCCTCGCAGTACATGCGGGGCAGGAAACCCCCGATTCCGCGACCAACGCACGAGCGGTCCCGATTTACCAAACAGCGTCGTACGTGTTCAACGACACCCAACATGCGGCGGACCTGTTCGCCCTGCGCGTGCCGGGGAACATTTACTCCCGCATCATGAACCCGACCGAGGACGTGTTCGAGCAGAGGGTCAACGCCCTCGAAGGCGGGATCGGGGCATTGGCGACTTCCTCTGGCGCCGCCGCGATCACGTACTCCGTCCTCAACCTGACATATGCGGGCGATAACATTGTCGCGTTGTCTACTTTGTACGGCGGGACGTACGCCTTGTTCGCCCACACCCTCGCGCAGTACGGCATCGAAACCCGTTTCGTGGACCCGACAAAGCCCGATGACTTGGGTAAATACGTGGACGCGAAGACACGCCTGGTCTTTGGTGAGTCCATCGGCAACCCGGCCATCAATGTCATCGACCTGCCCGCATGGTCCGAAGCCGCGCACAGTTTCGGCCTGCCTCTCATCATCGACAACACGGTCCCCACGCCCATCCTCGCCCACGTCTTCGACCATGGGGTGGACATTTCGGTCCACTCGGCGACCAAGTACATCGGCGGCCATGGAACAACTATTGGTGGCATCCTCGTGGACTCCGGGAAGTTCGACTGGGCGGCCAATTCTGACCGCTTCCCTGGGCTGACCAAGCCGGACCCCGCCTATCACGGAGCCGTATGGACTGAAGCCGCCGGAGCTGCGGCATACATTCTCAGAGCGCGCACAGTATTGTTGCGCAATACTGGTTCAACCATCGCGCCGTGGAGCGCATGGCTGCTCACGCAAGGCTTGGAGACTCTGCCCCTGCGCATCGAGCGGCACTCGTCCAACGCGCTGACGGTGGCTCAGCACTTGGAGGCGCATCCAGACGTGGCCTGGGTCAAGTACCCCGGCCTGGATTCCTCGCCTGACAAGGCAATTGCAGATCGCATCCTGACAGGTCGCGGGTACGGCGGCATCCTCGCCTTCGGACTCAAGGCTGGCCGTGAAGCCGGTTCGACCTTCATCGAGTCTTTGGAGTTGTTCTCTCATTTGGCCAATATCGGTGACGCCAAGTCGCTGGCCATCCACCCCGCCACGACGACCCATTCCCAGTTGAATGAGTCGGAACTGGAAGAAGCTGGCGTGCAGCCTGAAGCTGTGCGTCTGTCGATCGGCATCGAAGATGTTTCTGACTTGATCGCCGACCTCGACAACGCCTTAGAAAAAACAAAGTAGGAAGGACAAGGCGATGAGTTATTACGAAGACGCCACCAAGCTAGTCGGACGGACTCCGCTGGTGAAAATCAACAGGCTCTACGGTGAGTCCAGCGCGTTGGTGCTGGCCAAGTTGGAGTTTTACAATCCCGCGAACTCGGTCAAAGACCGCATCGGCGTGTCCATCATCGACGCGGCTGAGGCTTCCGGGGCACTCCAGCCCGGCGGCACCATCGTCGAAGGCACATCCGGCAACACGGGTATCGCGCTCGCGTGGGTCGGCGCTGCTCGTGGATACAAGGTCATCCTGACCATGCCGGAGACCATGTCCAAGGAGCGTCGTGCGGTTCTGCGCGCGCTGGGCGCCGAGTTGGTCCTTACCCCTGGTTCTGAAGGTATGAGGGGCGCTGTCGCCAAGGCCGACGAAATCGCCGCCGCGACGCCGAACTCCATTGTGGCTCGTCAGTTCGACAATCCCGCCAATCCTGACATCCACCGCAAGACCACTGCTGAGGAAGTCTGGGCAGACACCGAGGGCAAGGTTGATTACTTCATCTCCGCATTCGGCACTGGCGGCACTGTGACGGGCGTGGGCCAGGTTCTCAAGGAGCGCAAGCCCGAGGTCAAGATCATCGCTGTGGAGCCGACTGAGTCTCCGCTTCTCACCGAAGGCAAGGCCGGCCCGCACAAGATTCAGGGTATCGGCGCGAACTTCGTGCCCTCCATCCTGGACCAGTCAGTCGTCGATGAGGTGCTCACCGTACCTTCGGCCACGGCCGTTGAATGGGCACGGAACGCCGCCGCCCAAGAGGGCTTGTTCGTCGGCATTTCCGCAGGTGCGGCGCTCGCTGCCGCTGCGCAGATTGTCGCAAGGGAAGAGGCGGCTGGCAAGACCATCGTCGTCATCATCCCCGACGCCGGAGACCGCTACTTGTCAAGTGTGCTGTATTCCGATTTGCTAGATGCATGACCTTGAATAATGGCAAACCGACGGCCCGGAGACCCTCCGGGCTGTTCGGCTTCATCTGGCGAGTATGGCGACGGATAGGGGAGGACATCGACGCGGCACTACGCGAAGACCCCGCCGCCACATCTCGCTGGATCGTTGCCATTTCGTATCCTGGCGTCCATGCCATCTGGGCCTATCGCATCGCCCATGCGATGTGGCTGAAAGCCAAGTGGTTGCGCCCTTGGGCGCGCCTACTGTCGCAGGTAACCCGCTTCTGGACTGGCATCGAGATCCATCCAGGGGCGACCATCGGAAGGCGTTTCTTCATCGACCACGGCATGGGCGTGGTCATCGGAGAGACGGCCGAGATCGGGGACGACGTTCTCATGTACCATCAGGTGACGCTGGGCGGGCGTTCCCGTGGGCGGTTCAAGCGCCATCCGACGATTGGTTCAAGGGTACTCATCGGGGCAGGCGCGAAAGTCATCGGAGCCATCACTGTGGGCGACGATGTCAAGATTGGGGCGAATGCCCTAGTCGTCGAGGATGTGGCGCCGGGTTCCATCGTGGTGGGTATTCCGGGCAAGAAGCACATTGGTGACGTCATCGCCTGAGCAGGGGAAGTGCCGCCACTTTCTTTGGCAGTGAGCATGTGGCCGAGAGGCGAGGCAACGGCCTGCAAAGCCGTGTACAGGGGTTCGAATCCCCTCATGCTCTCCACATAGTTATGGGCAACCCGTAGTGGTTGCCCATAACTATGTGATTAGGTGCAGCGGATTCGAGCCCGTGAGGGTCGGACCGTTAGGAAGAAGCCCGGTGGGCTTCTGAGTAGGTCTGCCGCGAGGATTCCCGAAAGGGAACCGCAGCGGTAACGGATTGCGGAGCAAGACGTTCGAATCCCCTCATGCTCTCCAGTCGCGTCCTGGCGAGTGTCCGTACAATGTACGGACGGTCTGAGAGTGAATACGCGCGGGCGGGCATACGAAAAGGGGCACCCGAAGGTGCCCCTTTCTTGCGTAGTCTTGCTTACCGCTGCGAGCGGACGAAGCCCGCCGCCACAGCAGCATCTTCGGTGGCGAACCATACGTCACCGTTGGTGCGAGCATAGCCCGCTGCGCCCGGGACGTGGAACTTCATGGAGCGCTGGTTGCCTTTGATGACATAGCCCTCAGGCGGGTTGGGACCTTGGTATGACCCTTCGCCGTAAGGCTCTGACTCTTCGACCTCCTCGGCGGGGGAGCTTTCCACAACCTCGGCTTCGACGATGACGGAGTCAATCTCGGGATCGTCATCGGGGTAGACGTAGGGCTCGTCGGGCTCGTAGCTCGCCCAGTCGTCCTTGGAACCGAGGAAGGTCTTGACGGCGACGACAAGCGCTCCCACGACTGCGCCAACGGCGGCGATGGTGATGACGGTCTTGGTCTTGGAAGACTGCTTCTTCGTCTTGGCCAATTCGCCCTTGAGAGCGACAACCGAGGCGTCTGTGCGCTCATCGAGACGCTGGAGAAGCTCGCGGGCTTCCTGACCAGTGGGAGTGTCGGCGACGTTGCGGAGGACCTCAAGCAAGCGGGGGACCAGATCGTCCTGGACTGCGCGCTGCGCTTTGTCAATGGCAGGGGAGACCTTGTCCAAAGCAGAATTGAGGCCGGGCTGAATACGCTCAACCTGGTCGGCAGCAAATCCGGCTGCACGCTTGCCGTAGGTCACGGCGTTCTTCTTGGCCTGGTCGGCGTAGGGGCCAGCTTTCGCGGCCGCCTGCTCAATCAAGGGGGTGATGCGCTCGACTGCTTCTTCCCACGCGGCGGATCCTTTTTCGGCCGCGAGGTGTGCCTTGTCGGTGGCAATGTCAACGATTTCTTGTTTGCTGATCATGTGCAGGTATCCTTTCGATCTCCTACATGGAACTCGTTCTCGTATGGGGAACGAATCTAGTCTAGCGGGAACACCCCTCAGGAGTACCCTGATAATCCCCTGAAGTGTGTCCGTACATTTTCCGTACGCCCCTATTGGCGAGACAGTATGAACCCATTACTGACAAGGCGTTTCACACGTACAGGCGGTATTCGTGGCACAATGGATGCCGCCGAGCGCGTGTGTGGTGAATCAGATACGCACGCGACGACACTGATACGAAAGCAGGACCATGACTCAGGCAATCCTTCACACCAACCACGGCGATATCCGTATCGACCTTTTCGACGACCAAGCGCCCGTGACTGTGGCGAACTTCGTCGGACTTGCATCCGGCACCAAGCCTTACAAGAAGGTCTCGACGTCGCCCTTCTCTGGCAGACCAACTTACGGGGAAGAGACAACCGGGAACTACTTCGATGGGCTCATCTTCCATCGCGTCATCGACGGTTTCATGATCCAAGGCGGCGACCCCACTGGGACCGGCATGGGCGGACCCGGTTACTCCTTCGCCGACGAGTTCCACCCCGAGCTGGCGTTCGACAAGCCGTACCTGCTGGCCATGGCCAACTCTGGTCCTGGGACGAACGGCTCACAGTTCTTCATCACCGTGGCGAAGACCCCGCATCTCAACCGCAAGCACACCATCTTTGGTGAGATCACCGACCCTGACAGCCAGAAGGTCGTGGACAAGATCGCCGCTGTGCGTGTCGACCGCAACGACCGTCCGGCCGACCCGGTGGTCATCGAATCAGTCGAAATCGTCTAGAGAACTGCTGGTTGTCGACCACATTCTCCGTCGCGCTGCGCACTGCGACACGGCGTGGCAAAGCCTCAGTGCGCAGAATGACGACATAGGGCAATCAACGTTTGCCCGAGTCCTGACTCACCCGAGATCGCGTGGGTCAGGACCGCCTGCGAGATTCACCCCACATTCACTGGCCACCCCCAGGTCCCTTCGATGTCCAGCAACCGCACTCCCGGGAGCTCCATCCAAGAGGCGATGAGTTCGGCTTCTTCGATGAGTCCGGCTGGCATGGAGTCGACCTGAGGGACGACCGTTCCCGCCGACTCGACCAGAAGCTGAGCCACCCGCGCGGGGTCGTCACCGGGTCTGGCTATTCCAGCGCAGGCCAGCGTCCCGTATCTGACAACGTGAATCTCCCAGTACGCGCCGACGGCGCGAGCAGCGACAATGTTTGCGCATGAGCTGAGCGAACGCAGTCTTGCCCCTCTCTTCAGTGCGGTCTCGAAGACCTGTAGTCGTTCCAAGGTTTCGGCGGCTTCTTCGTACCGCAATTGTTCCGAAAGCTCCCCAATACGAGCGCGATTTGCCTGTCGCACGCCGCGTACATCCTGCGTCAGGCTCGCCCGAGCCCGCTCGACGATGTCCGAGTAGGCGCCCAATTCGCTCAGGGTGCATGGCGCTGGACACGAGCCCATCTCAGCCAAGGCACAAGGCTCCCGCGGGGTCCTGGTGGAGAGGCGGTGTGTACATGGGCGCAGGGCAAAGGCCCCAGTCAGAGCATCAATAGCGACCTCGGCCGGTTCGGACCCTGAGAACGGCCCCAGGTAAGAGGCCTGGTCAGCGGACATTTTGCGCACGACAGACAGCCGAGGAATAGGCTCTGTCGTGAGCTTCACCCAGGTGTGGCGGGGCCTCTTGCTGCGCTTGTTGTAGGGCGGTTGGTGGGCCTTGATGCAACGCAATTCGACAATGGCAGCTTCCAGCGCAGTGTGGCACTCGACCGCCTCGACCCCGGTTGCGAGCGCGATCATCTCCTCCATGCGGGAGCGATTCTCGGCGGCGGTGAAGTACGTCCGCACTCGCTTGCGAATGTTCTTGCTCGTCCCCACATAGAGGACCTCGCGTCCCCTTTCGGCGTTGCGCACGAAGAGGTACACCCCTGGCTTCTCAGGCAGATCATCAGCCCAGCAACGTTTCTCGCGTCTGGCACGGGACAGCACACGGGAAAAGGCCAGCAGGTCGGCCAGGGTCTCAACGCCCTGGTTGCCCACCAACTCCAGGAGGGCGTGGAGGATGGAGACGGTGGCCAGGACATCGTCGAGGGCGCGGTGGGTCGGGGAGTGGGGGACGTCGAAATACTGAGAGAGGGCGTCGAGGGTGTACTTGGGAATGTCGCTGCGTGGGATGACTCGGCGGGACAGGGAGAGGGTGTCAATGACCGTGCGGGAGGGCCAGTCGTATCCCAGGCGTTCCGCTTCTCGCAGAAGGAAGCCCATGTCGAACGAGGCATTATGGGCGACCATGACGCATCCCCTGGTGAACTCCACCAGGGACGAAAAGACGAGGTCTATTGTTGGGGCACGGCGAACCATGGCATTGGTAATTCCCGTCAAGGCGGTGATGAAGCCAGGGACAGGGATTTCCGGATTGACTAGGGTATGGAACTCGCCGACGTGCTCCCCACCTCGAGTCTTCACCGCGCCAATCTCAGTGATTCTCGCTGCCGGTCCCATTCCTGTGGTCTCCAAGTCGATGACGCAGAAGGTGACCTGAGACAAGGCAATGTCATCATTGTTTCCAGACGGCGAATCTGGGGCGAACCAGTCGTCGCCGAAGGGGAGCGTGGGGCTGTCCCACACACCTTGCTCGTCGCGTTCCAGGTTCGGTTCCATGAATCCAAGACTAGGACCAAGGTCGGACAAAACTCGTAAGCTCCAGATTCGTGGTTGTCGCCGACTTCGGTGCCGAAGAGGTGTCTGACAAGCCAGAATGGGTCGCTGAGGTGAAGTTCGACAAGGTCCGACGGAAAAATGTCCGGGGTCTGGTTCACACTGATTCCATGAAGTCATACGTGATTAATTGCGCCACATGCCAAGCCTCCGCGGCGGACTGTGGCGATTGCCTCATGTCGTTCATCGCTGAGCCGGATTTCGGCGCGCCGGTGCGATTCTCTCAGGAGGAAGCTGATGCCCTACAGGTCATGGCTGAAGTCGGTCTGGTCCCGACTTTGCACCTTGTGGCAGCCAATGGGTGAGGCGGTCTCGGCCTCGCCGCAGTTCAGGTCAGGGAGCGCAACCAGTGGCGCAGCGCCCGAGTGGCGCGGACATCGTCCTCGTTGTACTCCAGAATGCGCTCTTTGGCCCGGGCCCGCTCCTCCTCGGTCTTGGCCTGGAGCGCGTCGGCGAACCAGAGCTGGGAGTTCAGTCCGCTGGGGTCCGGGTCCCTCCAGGAGAATCCGGCGCCGCTGGTGGCCACCTTCTTGAGCCCAAGACCCTCCACGCCAAAGAAGTTCGCCTTGACCAGGGGATAGAGATCCACAAAGAGGGGTCGGGCGACTGTATGGAGCCACGCGAGTCCAGATGCGTCTCTGTCCTGGGAAGAGGCCAGGCGGGAGATGGCTGACAACTCGTAGGAGGAGTAGTGCCAGATGAGGACACTGGGGATTTGGTCTGGCGAGGTGGCCGTGGTGGTCATGTCGGGGAGATGTGTGCGGTCACTGCCGAGGGCTTGGTCTGGAGAAGTGGGCTTGGCGGTCGCATCTGGGACGCCGGTTGCACGAGCGCTATTCAGGATCGCCTTTCCGGTCCCGCCTCGGCTCTGTGTGCGGACTCTCCGGTTTGATTCCTTGGGGGACCATCCAAGACCGGTGAGGAGGTCCCGCAAGAAGGTGCCAGCGGAGTTGGCGAGCGCGATTTCGCCCTGGTGGGTGAGGCGGTCGAAGCGCGACACGGGGTGGTACATGGGCTGGCCGCCTCCAGGTCGGCGGTCGTGGACGAGGAACCCCCACAGGTACACGCGGTCCTGCGCGGAGCTCTCAATGTCCAAGTCGATCTCGATGTCGGCGCTCGGCAGGTCGATGGGGCCGGTGGTGAGCCGTTCCAGATGTACGCCTTCGGCGAGCAGGCGACTTCGATGTGCGGCGAGTCGCAGTCTGGCCTCGGCGCCTTCTCGGTGGGTGACGCGGGGGAGGTAATCGGGCAGGAGGGCTTCCAGGTCGGTTGCGGCGAGGTCGGCCACAGTACGTACACCCAGTGAGCGCAGGACGGTGATCTCCCTGGCATCAAGGGGCGCGCGCTCAATCTTGACGGAGAGGTCGTCGGTGAGTTGAGGCTCACAGCGCGACCACCAGTGGCATGTCTTGCACTCCGGGATACGAACGGGCGCGACAGCCAAGGGCGGTGTTTCCTCGGCCACAGTGGCGAGAGCATGGGCACGAGCGGTCGCCGCCACACGGACACGAAACTTGGCTTCGTGGGCGAACCTGTTGAGAGGGGAACGGCGTCTCCACGACGCCATCAGCGACGAGGTGAAGGTGCGAATCTGGTGGTCGTTCAGGTCGACCCACACCAGCAGAGGATGAGGGTATTCCTCCAGGTCATCGTTGCCGATGATGATTCCCAGGGATGGGCTGGCCGCTTCAGAAGACTCAGCGATTCCCAACTCGTCGGCACCAGCCTCGTGTCCGCACCCTTCGAGTAGCGTCCACAGATGTGCCAGTTGCATGGTGTCCGGTGCACATCGGTCCCACCGGAACTGATAGTCCGCGAGACTGACCGTGTGAGCAAAATCACCGGGGAAAGAGACTCGCAGATCCCCCTTGTGGTGGGGAGCATGGGCAAGGACCGGGTGGTCTCGAATGAGGACGGGATGGTATCCAGTGGCCCCTGTCGCATTGTCGCCTCCACGGACGAGCAGGTCGGCTGTCCCTTTCAGGAGTTCGGTCGGCGGCAACTCCGCCTTGATGATGAGTGCTGCTCCGGCCGCCATCGCAGCCGTGGTCGCTTCAATGCGCTCTTCGCTCGTCGGAAAAAGCGATATATCGACACACTTTCCCACGCCACTCTTTTGACCCGTCGCGTCCGACAGAGCCTGAATCACCTGCCGAGGCCACTGCCCTTGGCTGAACTCCGATACGCCATGGTGGTCCACAACCACCTCGTCCCCTTCGCCGTACAGCACCGCGTTCTGCACCTTGACTGGACAAGATATGAGCGCGAGTGGGTCCAGGAGGAAGTCAGAGGTCATGGGCGACTTGCTCGATGCAGGGCCACGATGCCCCCCGTGAGGTTGCGCCACTCAATGTCTGTCCAGCCCACGTCAGCCATCATGGACGCCAGACGATGCTGACTTGGCCATGCCAGAATCGACTCCGACAGATAGGTGTACGCGGGGGAGTTGCTGGACGCCACCCTGGAGATGAGCGGCACGATCCGGTCCAACCACAGTCCGTACAATGGCCGTACAAGATCCGACACGGGCGAGGAGAACTCACAAATCACAATCGTCCCCCCAGGCCGAACCACGCGGTACATCTCCCGCAGAGCCTTGCGGGGGTCGGCGACGTTACGCAGTCCGAAACTCATAGTCACGGCGTCAAAAGCGCAGTCTGAGAAGGGTAAACGCAAGGCGTCCGCAGCAACGTAGACATGGGACGGATACCTCTCGTGGCCGACACCGACCATCTTGAGGGAAAAATCCGCCGAAACCACCACGGCGCCATCTGCTTTGAGAGGTTCGGACGAGGCGCCTGTGCCCGCTGCCAAGTCCAAGATGACTTCGCCGCGTTGGGGAGCCAGGGCCTGCGTCACTTCGACTCGCCACCTGCTGTCCTGCCCCATACTGGCCAAGGCGTTGACAAGGTCGTATCGCGCTGCAACCTGGTTGAACATATCCGCCACATCCGTGGGATTCTTGGCCAGATCTGCTCTCTTTGCTTTACGCGCGCTCACTTGCACTAGCCTATGCAGTGACCAAAAATCGCGCAAAACACGCCCACGAAATTGCGAGTAAAATGGTCCAAGAGGTTGCACCGGGTTCGCACTCGCAACGAAGAGCACCTCCCCGATTTGGGATGGCTTGCCGAACAGATGTAAACTGTCCCCTCGGTTGTCTGTGCCCGCGCATGGACAACCACCGAACACGAAAGAGAGTATGGCGAAGAAAGAAGGCGCCCTCGAACTTGAGGGGACTGTCGTGGAGGCGCTTCCCAACGCGATGTTTCGCGTTGAGTTGACCAATGGCCACAAGGTCCTTGCGACGATCTCCGGGAAGATGCGGCAGCATTACATTAGGATTCTGCCCTCGGATCGAGTCGTCGTGGAGCTTTCCCCGTACGACTTGACCCGTGGCCGGATCGTTTACCGTCACAAGTAGACAAAACCAACCCAGCGGGGGCAACTCCGCGCAATAACAAGGAAGCAGCTCGATGAAGGTTCAGCCGAGCGTCAAGAAGATCTGTGACAAGTGCAAGGTGATCCGTCGCCATGGCCGCGTCATGGTGATCTGCGAGAACCCTCGCCACAAGCAGCGCCAGGGCTAAGCAATATCTTTCTTGACAAGTGAATATCTCAACAGCGTGCGCGCACCCTAGGGGCTAGTCCCACTAGGTCACCCCCGGTCGAAGGCTGGGGCCTCTGAGATGAGGAACGCGCCACGTCCGACACCTTCGCAACTGGGTGGAACCAGTTGACAACCCGAAAGGAACTGCCACATGGCACGCCTTATCGGTGTGGATCTCCCGCGCGAGAAGCGGCTGGAGATCGCACTCACCTCTATTTTCGGTATTGGGCGCACCCGCGCTGCCGAAATCCTCAAAGCCACTGGCATCAGTGGCGACCTGCGAGTCCATCAGGTGACCGACGAGCAATTCGTTGTTCTCCGTGACTTCATCGAAGCCAATTATGAGACCGAGGGCGACCTGCGTCGTACCATCGCCTCAGACATCCGTCGCAAGATCGAGATTGGCAACTACCAAGGTCGTCGTCATCGCGCCGGGCTGCCCGTGAGGGGCCAGCGCACGCGGACGAACGCTCGTACCCGTAAGGGCAAGAAGAAGGCCGTCGCAGGAAAGAAGAAGGCCCGCTAACCGGCGGCCTTAAGGAAGAAGGATTTCATGGCAACAGCTTCGCGCAAGCCGTCCCAGAAAGGCGCAGCCAAGACCAAGGTTCGCCGCAAGGAAAAGAAGAACATTCTCGTTGGACAGGCGCATATCAAGTCGACGTTCAACAACACCATCATCTCTATCACCGATCCTTCGGGCGCGGTGATCGCGTGGGCATCAGCCGGCACAGTCGGCTTCAAAGGCTCTCGCAAATCCACACCTTATGCAGCGCAGATGGCCGCCGAGGCCGCCGGGCGCCGCGCCATGGACCATGGCATGAAGCGTGTGGACGTGCTTGTCAAGGGTCCGGGCTCGGGGCGTGAAACCGCCATCCGTTCGCTCGGGGCCATCGGCTTGGAGGTCGGCGCGATTTCCGACGTGACCCCCATGCCCCACAACGGTTGCCGCCCTCCGAAGCGCCGTCGCGTCTAGAGAAGAACGAAAGGACTACTAACAATGGCCAGATACACAGGCCCAATGACACGCAAGTCCCGCCGTCTCGGGACAGACCTCGTCGGACACTCGAAGGCATTCGAGAAGCGCCCCTTCCCTCCCGGCATGCACGGGCGTGGGCGCACCAAGGACTCTGAGTACTCTCAGCAGCTCAAAGAGAAGCAGAAGGCACGTTTCGGCTACGGCGTGATGGAGAAGCAATTCCGTCGCTACTACGCAGAGGCCACTCGCTCCTCCGGCAAGACTGGTGACATCTTGCTGCAGATTCTCGAAACCCGTCTTGACAACGTGGTATACCGCGCTGGCTTCGCCTCGACTCGTCGTCAGGCCCGCCAGATGGTCTCCCACGGCCACTTCCAGGTCAACGGGAAGCGCGTGAACATCCCCAGCTTCCGCGTGACTGCTATGGACATCGTGGACGTGACCGCCAAGTCGACCAACCTCCACCCGCTCGTGGTGGCGCGTGAGGTCTTCGACTCCAAGACAGTGCCCGCATGGATGAGCTCTCGCCCCACCCAGGGCCGCATCATCATCCACTCCCTGCCGACCCGCGACCAGATCGTCGTGGACCTGCAGGAGCAATTGATCGTCGAACTTTATTCGAGGTAAGCACACCGCTTGCCTGCACAATCTCCGTCAAATAGTGGGCGGAGGGAAGGAATATCATGCTCATTGCACAACGCCCTGAACTGAAAGAAGAACCCCAGGACGAGTTTCGCTCCCGGTTCGTCATCGAACCCTTGGAGCCCGGTTTCGGGTACACCCTGGGTAACTCCCTGCGTCGCACTCTCCTGAGCGCGATCCCGGGTGCGGCCGTGACGTCCATTCATATCCAAGGAGTCTCGCACGAGTTCTCCACGGTTCCTGGAGTCGTCGAAGATGTCACCGAACTCATCCTCAACATCAAGTCCCTCGTGGTTTCTTCCGATGAGGACGAGCCGGTTGAGATCCACCTGCGCAAGAAAGGCGCAGGCGATGTCACCGCCGCCGATATCGAGACGCCTTCGTCGGTCACGATTTTCAACCCGGACCTGCACATTGCCACTCTGAACGAGTCCGCCAACCTCGAAATGGATCTCATTGTCGAGCGCGGGCGCGGTTACGTGTCGGCTATCCAGAACAAGTCCGACGAGACCGAGATTGGTCGTATCCCCGTCGACTCCATCTACTCGCCTGTGCTCAAAGTGTCGTACAAGGTGGAGGCCACCCGCGTGTCCACCCGTACCGACTTCGACCGCCTCATCATCGATGTGGAGACGAAGTCCGCCATCCTGCCCCGCGACGCCATGGCCTCGGCCGGGCACACACTCGTTGCTCTGTTCTCCCTTGCTGGCGAACTGAACCGCGAAGCCGAAGGCATCGAATTGGGTTCCGGCCCTGTCGATGACCAGTTGGTTGCCGATTTGGCATTGTCCATTGAAGACCTGTCCTTGACGGTAAGGTCCTACAACTGCCTCAAGCGCGAGGGCATCCACACGGTGTCCGAGCTTGTCAGCCGCTCTGAGCAGGACCTGATGGACATCCGCAACTTCGGTTCCAAATCCATTGACGAGGTCAAGGCAAAGCTTGCCGAACTCGGCCTCACCCTGAAGGATTCGCCTTTGTCGAGCGACCCCTTCTCTCCCGCTCGTTACGATGCCGGCGACGACTACGCTGACGACCTCATCTAGGAAGGACTCATCATGCCCAAACCAACAAAGGGACCTCGAATCGGCGGTACTCCCGCCCATCAGCGAATCATCCTGGGTAATCTCGCCAGCCAACTCTTCGAGCACGGTCGCATCAAGACCACGGAGACTCGGGCCAAGAGGGTTCAGCCACTGGCCGAACACCTCATCACGAAGGCCAAGAGGGGTGACCTGCACGCTCGCCGCATCGTCATGAAGACCATCACTGACCCGACGGTCGTTCATGTCCTGTTCACCGAAATCGCTCCGGCTGTGGCCAAGCGCGACGGTGGGTACACGCGCATCACCAAGGTCGGACCTCGCCAAGGCGACAATGCTCCTATGGCCATCATTGAGATCGTGACCGAGGAAGTAAAGCCCAAGGCCAAGACCAAGAAGGCCGAGACCTCCAAGCCGACGAAGAAGGCCGAGGCAGTAGCCGAAAAGGTCGAAGAGCCCACGACTGAGGAACTCGTCGAGACTGGCGAAATCGAGCCTGAGGGCGAGGTTGCCGAAGAGGCAACCCAAGCCGATGAGGTTGCGGAAGACGCAGTCGAAGAAGCGACCGAAGAGAAGTAATACTCTTCGTTTAGGCACGACGTATGAGCGGCACTTGGGTTTTCAGGTGCCGCTCTTGTCTTGTGTGCTTTGTCAGTGCGCATCGCAACGTGGAATCGCTACGACTAGGTACGGCGCAAGGCGGCGGCGTAGTCGTCCAGAATGCTGATGATGCCCAGATGTTGGTAGATGCGGCCTCGTCTCTTGCCGGTGCGTTCGGTCAGAACGCCCGATGTGACGAGTTGGCTCAGGGCACGTTGTGAGGTCACTTCGCTCAGACCGAGGCGGCTGACCAGAGTCGCAGCATCAATCACAGGCAAGGCGATGAGGTGCGGCAATACCATCCATGCGGAGGCTTGTGATCGCAGGCCAGCCAACTTGGCGCGGTCTCTTGCAAGCTCGGCCGCTAGGTCATCAACTAGCGTTTTGCCTGATGACGCCGCGAAACGGGCGGCGTCGGCGAAGCGCTCGACGATGGGTCGCGCGTCGCCGCGACGATAGGCGGTCAGGGCTTCGACGTAGGCGGATGTCTGACGCAGCAACCCGGCTGAGACCGGGGCTGTGGTGCGCGTCACAATCCCTTTGTTCTTGAGAATGGCATGGACGAGCGCGCGTCCAGTGCGGCCGTTGCCGTCGACAAAGGGATGAATGCTCTCGAACTGGGCATGGGCCAGCGCTATCTGAATCACAATGGGCAAGTCGTCACGAGCAATGAATGCCACCAGATCGCGCATCGCCGCAGGCACTCGCTCGGGTTGGGGGGCAACGTAACTCGCTTCCCGAGGGCCCACATCGCTTGTGCCCACCCACACGAGACGCTGCCTGTATTGCCCGAGGGCGTCGGCTATCTCGGACTGGGACCTCAGCAATTCTGCCTGAACCGCCCCGATGGTGGATTCGTCAATGTGTTGGGCCAAGGCCAAGGCTGCTTCCATGGCGCGCACATTGTCCTCGACTATGGTCGCATTGTGACTTGTCGCCTGGTTGATCTGTGCTAGTGCCAGTTGTCGTGCGCTCACAGTCAGGTTCTCGATCTGTGACGACGACGCTGATTCTGTTCGCAGCAATATGGAACTCATTGGCCCTAACAGGGGACTGCCCAAACCCAGTGTCGACGCCGCATAGTCATCAAACCCCACCAGCGCAGCCGTGGCCTCTTCAGTATCGGCTGCCAGATCAGTCGGAAGTGCTGGCATGTACTCAGCGATAGGGGGCACAATGGCCGACTGATAAGGCCCCGTCGCCCGCGCCAAACGCCGTCTCCCAACCATGCCATTGTCCTGCGCCACCCAGTTATGTTCCTCGTACCCAAGCGGCGAAATAGTCAGCGAAAGTGTCTCCATAGAGTCATCTTACTAACAGTTTCTGAGAAAGTGTAAGTACAGAGGTTCTTTATTTACACTTTTGAGTTTCGAGGGAAATCACAACACGACGTCAGGAACCCCTGTGCCAGGTCGGACTTTGGGCCTTTTGGGCATTCTTACCCTTGATGGGGGACAATTGACCCCATGGCTAAAGCGCGTACACCGATTCTGAAGGTCTCTCATCTCAAGAAGGCCTATGGGGACCATGTTATTGTCTCCGATTTCAATCTTGACTTGTGGGCGGGGGAAGCCGTCGCGCTGACTGGGCGTAACGGTGCTGGCAAATCGACCATTTTGCGTTGCCTCATTGGTGCGGAGTCCGCTGACGATGGGACCATCGAAATCGATGGGGAGCCGATGCGCGAATCCAACCCCAAGGTGAGGGCGGCCATGGCCACGGTCATCGACGACCTCGACTTCTTCCCCGACCTGTCGGTTGTCGAGCATCTGGACCTCTTGGCACGCGCGTACGGACTGCCTGATCCCAACACAGCGGTGGACGCCATCCTCAACGAGGTGCTCCTCGTCCCCCAATCGGGCCAATTGCCCGGCACGCTATCCTCCGGACAGCGCCGTCGCCTGGCTTTGGCGACTGCCTTTGTACGTCCGCGCAAGGTCCTCGTCCTCGATGAGCCCGAGCAGCGACTGGACGTCGAGGGCGTCGAATGGCTGGCGGGTCGGCTCAAAGAGGAACGTGAGCAGGGCCTGGCCATCATCATGGCGAGCCATGAGCCCAAGTTGGTGGAGACCGTGGCCACAAAGACGATGCACATCGGAGCAGCCCGATGAGCAAGAAACGCCCCCCTCAGGGGTACAAAGCCAAGAAACCCACGCCGGTGCCAGACTCGACTCCGAGCGCCGATGGGGCCCTGGCTGAGTCCCCAACTGTGCCGACACCAAGTCTGAAAGCCGAGACAGTCGCAGCCGTGGACACCATTGTTGCGGACCAGAGGGCGGATTCGTCTTCGCCCGATTCCTTCGACTTGGACGACTCCACTGACTCCTTCGACAGAATCGACGAAACCGACAATGCCGACTTTGATGATTCTGTTGACGCGGACATCGTCTATCCCGTCTGGGAGCATTCCCTCGTCGACGTGGAACCCGACCCGGTGGATGAGCGCGATCTGAAGCTGCTCATACGTGACTGGCGTCATGGACGTGCGACGAAGACCATCGGGCAAGTCCTCTCAGACGGGTACGTAGCCATCTTCGCCGCCATCGTCATCATCGCCATGGTCGGTGGGGCCGTGTTCCAGGCCCAGGGGACTGCGTCGGTGTGCGACTCCGAATCCTGCACAGTGGGGCGCACCCTCCTGCCTTGGGTCGCCCTTGGCGCAGTCTTCTGCCTCACCGCACTGGCGGCGCGCGTCTTCGGACCCATTGTGGCCTCGGCCGCTGAAGGTTTCTGGCTCATGGACGCCCCGATCCGTCGCGGTCGGCTTCTCAGGGGCCGTTTCATCGGCGTGGTCATCGGCGCCGGCGCCATCGCCGCCATCCTGGGCGGATTGCTCGCTGCATTGACCGGGTATGACTTGATGGCCATTCTGCAATGGGCACTCGCCATGGGCGTGGGCGCGGCAGGCCTGACCGCTTTGGCGGCTTTCGAGCAGACCTATGGGCGCACATGGATCATGTCGATTGTGCAGTGGCTCGCGGGCATGGTCGCCGTCGGGGTCCTCGCCATCATCGTGTCGGTGTCGTCCGGCTGGTTCGGCGTGTCGATGCCGAGTGTGCCCAGTGGCAGGTCCGTCGTCTGGGTCGCCGTGGCTGGCGGTGTGCTTCTGCTTGTCATGGGCGGTTTGGCGCTGGCGAGATTGGGCATGATCCACCGTGCCCGCCTGGTTTCGGGCGGTTCCCTCGTCTCTGGTATGCAGGGCGCGGCCTTCGCCATGGACATTGGGTTGATGCGCGACATCCTCGTCGAACGCGATTCCCTGCGCCGTGGCCATGTACACCCCGCGCGCGGAGCCTGGACGGGCAACAAGGCGCTGGTATGGCGCGAAATCCAAAGAGTGTGGCGTTATCCGAAGCGTATCCTGCTCATCATGGTCTCCATCGTCGTCCCCTACGCAGTGGCCGCCCTGGGATTCCACAATTTCTCACCCTTCATTTCCGCCCTCATCCTCTTGGTGGGGTTCGTCCCCATGCTGGGCTCGATGCGTGTCCTGACCCGCACCAAGGGCCTGGCTCGTACCTTCCCGCTGTCCAATCCGCAGATACGCGCCTCGCTCATCGTCGTGCCCGCCTTCTTCGCCGTCTTCTGGGCGGCAGCCACGACCCCTGCCTTCTACGGCATCGGGACGCACTACGAGGGCATGTCGCTGTCCCGAGCTGGGGTGTACGCCCTTCTCACCGCCGCCGCCGGTCTACTCGCGGCTATCCGCTGGGTGAGCGCCAAGTCGGCCGATTACTCCTCGCCCATGATGCAAACCGGCTTCGGCGCCATGCCTCCGGGACTGATGTTCAACCTGGTGCGCGGCTTCGATGTGGCCATTCTCATCACCGGCCCGCTCCTGCTCGGATGGAGTCCGTGGATTTCCGTGGCCATCGCCTTCGTCGTCGGTATCGCCTTGTCCGGCTTCTACAACATGGAAGAGATGCAGGCGATGCAAAAGGAAGTACAAAAGGAAAAGGACCGCGCCAAGAACGGCGGAGGCACTTCCGGCACAGTGACCAAGCAGAAGATCGCGCCACCGAGAGGGTATGGCGGCCCCACTACTCGGTCCTAGGCCGACGTCACGCGAGGATTTGCCCCAGCCCGAGTCGCTGTGACAGGATGTACAGGTTCGTCCGAACGAGGGTTCCCCGCGCGGCTGTGATACTTTGCGGCTTCGTGGTAAACTCATCTGGCTGATTCGATGAGTCGGCCACCACCCACAACGCAACAGCGGTCGAGTGCGGAGAAAGTCCGCGACACGCGCGAGCGCGGGGGTCGGAGGAATGGCGTAGTTCGCCGTGAACTATGTCGAGCGGGACTAGGAAAACCTAGTCAAGCAGGAGAGGTAAGGAACTGCCGTGGCGGGATCAAACAAAATCCGCATCAGGCTTCGGGCCTATGACCACGAGGTCATCGATTCGTCGGCGCGCAAAATCGTCGATACGGTGACACGTACTGGCGCAAAGGTTGCCGGCCCCGTGCCGCTGCCGACTGAGAAGAACGTGTTCTGTGTGATCCGTTCTCCTCACAAGTACAAGGACTCTCGGGAACACTTCGAGATGCGGACCCACAAGCGTTTGATCGACATTCTCGATCCCACGCCCAAGACGGTGGACTCCCTTATGCGTCTCGACCTTCCCGCTGGTGTCGACATCGAGATCAAGCTCCCCTGAGGTCAGTGATGAATGCAAATCGTAAAGTAAAGGGCATCCTGGGCCGCAAGCTCGGGATGACACAGTTGTGGGATGACAATAATCGTGTCATTCCCGTGACCGTCATCGAGGCTGGGCCTTGTGTGGTCACGCAGGTGCGCACACCCGAGCGCGATGGCTACGCAGCCGTGCAACTCGGTTTCGGCGCCATCAAGGCCAAGGCGGTGACCAAGCCCGCCCAAGGTCATTTTGAGAAGGCTGAGGTCACCCCGCGCCGCCACCTCATGGAGCTTCGGACGTCCGACGCCGCCGAATACGAACTGGGCAAAGAAATCGATGCCTCCACGTTCGAGACTGGCGAAGTCGTCGATGTCATCGGAATCACCAAGGGCAAGGGCACTGCGGGCGTCATGAAGCGTCACGGCTTCAAGGGCCTCGGCGCTGGCCATGGTGTACACCGCAAGCATCGCTCCCCAGGTTCTATCGGCGAATGCTCGACCCCTAGCCGTATCTTCAAAGGTATGCGCATGGCTGGTCATATGGGTGTGGAACGCCAAACCACTCAGAACCTGACCGTGGCTCGTGTGGACGTCGAACACAATCTCATTCTGGTCAAGGGCGCTATCCCTGGTCCCAAGGAGGGCTTGGTGGTCGTCCGTAGTGCAGTGAAGAAGGTTGTAGCATGAGCCTCAATCTCGACGTCATTTCGACATCTGGCAAGAAAGCAGGGAAGGTTGGTCTTCCCGAAGCGCTCTTCGGTGCGGATGTCAACATCGCTCTTATCCACCAAGTTGTCGTGGCTCAATTGGCCGCTGCTCGTCAGGGCACGGCTTCAACGAAGACGCGCGGCGAAGTCTCCGGCGGCGGCATCAAGCCGTGGCGCCAGAAGGGCACAGGCCGCGCCCGTCAGGGTTCGCGTCGCGCCCCTCAGTGGGCCGGTGGCGGCACAGTCTTCGGCCCTCAGCCGAGGTCGTACGCCCAGCGCACCAACAAGAAGATGATTGCTGCGGCCCTGCGTTCTGCTTTGTCGGACAGGTTCGCTGACGGCAAAGTGTTCGTCCTTGATTCCCTCGTGGACTCGGAGGTTCCCTCGACCAAGAAGGCTTTGGAAGCTCTTTCCACAGTCGGCGATTACCGCACAGCCCTGGTCGTCCTTCACCGTGACGACGATGTGGCCTGGCTCTCCTTGCGCAACGTGGTCAATGTCCACGCTCTCGCAGTTGACCAGCTCAACGTGTACGACGTTGTCAATAACGAGGTCGTCGTCTTCACCAAGCCCGCTCTGGAGGAGTACATCGCTCGCTCCGCCGCCAAGGTCGAAGGCATCGTCCTGGAGTACGAAGCTCCTGAAGCCGACGATGCTCCTGCTGAAGTGACCGAAGTCGAGGAAGCTCCCGCTGAGAAACCCGCCAAGGCCAAGAAGGCCGCCAAGGCTGACAAGGCTGAGGTTGAAGACGAATCCGCCGCCGAAGTGGCGGAGGTTGACGAAGCTCCAGCCGAGAAACCCGCGAAGGCCAAGAAGGCTGCCAAAGCCGAGGTCGTCGAAGAACCCGCCGCTGAAGAGTCGGTGCCCGAAACCGCCGTCGCAGATGAGGCTGACGCTGAAGAAGCTCCCGCCAAACCTGCCAAGGCTCCGCGTGCCGCCAAAGCCGCTAAGAAAGAGGGTGAGAAGTGACCGACCTCAAGATCAAGGATCCGCGCGATATTCTGCTCGGGCCCGTCGTCTCCGAAAAGTCTTACGCCCGCATGGACGAGAACAAGTACACTTTCCTGGTTGACCCAAGGGCCAACAAGACCGAAATCAAGATCGCGGTGGAGAAGGTTTTCAACGTCACCGTCCTTCAGGTCAATACCGCTAATCGTTCGGGCAAGATCCGCCGTACACGTTACGGAACTGGGCGTCGTCCCGACACCAAGAGAGCCATCGTGACTCTGGCTGATGGTCAGAGCATCGACTTGTTCGGCTCTGGAATGGAAACGAGGTAGGAATGGGCATCCGCAAGTTCAAGCCCACCACTCCCGGTCGTCGCGGCTCCTCAGTCGCCGACTTCTCGGAGGTGACGAGGTCGACCCCGGAGAAATCCCTGGTCAGGCCGAAGCCGAAGACCGGTGGGCGTAACAATCAGGGGCGCATCACCACTCGCCACATCGGCGGCGGTCACAAGCAGGCCTATCGTCTGATTGACTTCAAACGTTATGACAAGGACGGCGTGACTGCCAAGGTTGCCGAGATCGAATACGATCCGAACCGCACAGCCCGCATCGCCCTGCTCCACTACCTGGATGGCGAGAAGCGCTACATCGTGGCGCCGAAAGACCTCAACAAGGGCGACCTCATTGAGTCCGGCCCTGAGGCCGACATTCGCCCCGGAAACAACCTCCCCTTGCGCAACATCCCCGTTGGCACGCTGGTCCACGCTGTGGAAATGCGTCCTGGTGGCGGCGCCAAGCTGGGTCGCTCCGCTGGTGCGTCCATTCAGCTCATCGCCCGCGAAGGCAAGTACGCCACGCTGCGTATGCCTTCCGGTGAAATGCGCCTGGTGGACATCCGCTGCCGCGCGACGGTGGGCGAGGTCGGCAACGCCGAGCAGTCCAACATCAACTGGGGCAAGGCCGGCCGTACCCGCTGGAAGGGTGTACGCCCGACAGTGCGCGGTGTGGTCATGAACCCTGTGGACCATCCTCATGGTGGTGGTGAAGGCAAGACTTCTGGTGGTCGTCATCCGGTGAGCCCGTGGGGCAAGCCCGAGGGTCGTACCCGCAACAAGAACAAGGCATCTAGCCGTTTGATCATCCGTCGCCGCAAGTCCGGCAAGAAGCGCTGAGCAGGAGGGGTGTAAGTAAATATGCCACGCAGTCTGAAGAAGGGCCCCTTCGTTGACGACCATCTCGCTAAGAAGGTGGAAGCGCTCAACGTCAAGGGAGCCAAGACAGTAATCAAGACCTGGTCACGGAGGTCGATGATCGTTCCCGACATGCTCGGGCACACCATTGCCGTCCATGACGGTCGCAAGCACGTTCCGGTGTTCATCACTGAGTCCATGATTGGTCACAAGTTGGGCGAGTTCGCCCCCACTCGTACCTTCCGTGGCCATGTGAAGGACGACAAAAAAGCTCGGAAGCGCTGAGAAGGGTAAGTGAGTATGAGCAAGATTTGGCAGCGCCCGACTCGTCGGGACGCACTTCTCCAGGATCGTGAAGGGGCGTACGCAATCGCCCGTCACATCCGCATGACCCCTCAGAAGGTTCGCCGTGTGGTCGATATCGTGCGCGGGATGCCCGTGAACGATGCCCTCGACACTTTGCGCTTCGCTCCGCAGGCAGCCTCCGAGCCGGTGTACAAAGTCATCGCCTCGGCGGTCGCCAACGCGGAAGCCACCGAGAACTTGAGAGCCGCTGACCTGTACGTGTCGCAGATCTTTGTGGACGAAGGAACGACCATGCGTCGCATCCGCGCCCGCGCCAAGGGATCTGCCTCCCGCATCCTCAAGCGTGCTTCCCATATCACTGCTGTGGTCGAGCCCTTGTCGGGTAGAGGCCTGGGTATTCCGGTGAGCAAGCAGGCCGTCACCAAGCGGTTCTCCGATCTGGAAGCAGCCGCAGCCCCAATAAAGCCGGTCAAGGAAGCGAAGCCTGCAGCCAAGGCTGCTGACAAGCCCGCTAAGGCTGCTGCTGAGAAGCCCGCGAAGGTTGAAAAGCCTGCCAAGGTGGCCAAGACCGTCAAGGATTCCGCTGAGAAAGTTGTCAAGGCGACCGAGAAGGCTGACGATGTGGTGGCTGAGGCCACCGTCACGATTGACGACGCGGTTGAGTCCACGACCGAGAAGGAGGCCTGAGCATGGGCCAAAAGATCAACCCGATGGGTTTCCGTCTGGGCATCACCACGGATCACATCTCCCGGTGGTACTCCGACAAGGAATACTCCAAGTATCTGGGCGAGGACATCAAGATTCGGGAGTTCCTCACCAAGCGCCTGGAGCGCGCAGGAATCTCGTCCATCGAGATTGAGCGTCGTTCAGAGCGCGTGACGATTTTCCTCCACGCTGCCCGCCCCGGCATCATCATCGGTCGCAATGGCACCGAG
Organism: Propionibacteriaceae bacterium; assembly: GCA_031261485.1. Taxonomy (GTDB): domain Bacteria; phylum Actinomycetota; class Actinomycetes; order Propionibacteriales; family Propionibacteriaceae; genus WQYJ01. The sequence goes on from JAISJO010000081.1 coordinate 28,397, forward strand.
GCTGAGAAGGTGCGCGCTGACTTGGAAAAGCTCACCGACAAGCAGATTCAACTCAATATCCTGGAAGTCAAGAATCCTGAGATCGACGCACAGTTGGTCGCCCAAGGTGTGGCCGAGCAGTTGGGAGCCCGTGTGGCTTTCCGCCGCGCGATGCGCAAGGCTCAGCAATCCGCCATGCGTGGAGGAGCCCTGGGTATCAGGATTCAATGCTCCGGTCGTTTGGGCGGCGCTGAAATGAGCCGCGCTGAGTTCTATCGTGAAGGCCGCGTGCCTCTGCACACTCTGCGTGCCGACATTGACTATGGCTTCTATGAGGCCCGCACCACCTTCGGACGCATCGGCGTCAAGGTATGGATTTACAAGGGCGACGTGACAGGCACCCGCGCCGAGCGCATCGCTCAGAGGGCAGCACGTCAAGCCAATCTCACCCGCCAGCGTCCCGCTCGCGGTCCTCGTCGTGGGGACCGTCCCGAGCGTGGAGAGCGTACAGATCGCGCGCCGAGGCGTCGTGACGAGGAAGCTCAAGCTCCGGTGGTGGAGCCAGCGACAGAAAGTGCAGGTGAATAATGCTCATCCCACGTCGTGTGAGGTTCCGCAAGCAGCACCATCCCCATCGTGATGGCATGGCTAAGGGCGGAACGTCTCTCGCTTTCGGCGAGTTCGGCATCCAGGCTCTGGAGTCTTCTTACCTGACGAACCGTCAGATTGAAGCAGCCCGTATCGCCATGACTCGTCACATCCGCCGTGGTGGCAAGGTGTGGATCAACGTCTTCCCTGACCGCCCGATGACCAAGCATCCTGCCGAGTCCCGCATGGGTTCCGGCAAGGGCACCCCCGAGTGGTGGATCGTCAATGTCAAGCCTGGACGGGTTCTGTTCGAACTGTCCGGAGTCACCGAGGAAGTGGCGCGTGAAGCCATGCGCCTCGCCATCCACAAGCTGCCTTTCAAGGCGCGTTTCATCAAGAGGGAAGGCGGTGACATCTGATGGCTACCGCATCCGCCAATGAACTGCGCGCGCTCAGCCGCACAGAACTGAACGCCCGCGTCGTCGAGTTGAAGGAAGAACTGTTCGGACTGCGTTTCGCGCAGGCCACGGGCCAGTTGGAGTCTCATGGCAGGCTCCGCGAGGCTCGCAAGGACATCGCTCGCATCTATACCGTGATTCAGGAACGCAACCTGGGTATCGTGCCGGACCCCGATGAGGAGAACTAATGAGTGACAGGGCAGGCCGCAAGGTCCGCGAAGGGGTGGTTGTGTCCGACAAAATGGACAAGACCATCGTCGTCGCTATCGAAGACCGCGTGAAGCATCCCTTGTACGGCAAGGTCATGACACGCACGCAGCGCGTGAAGGCGCATGACGAGTCGAACACGGCAGGCGCGGGCGACCGCGTGCGCGTGATGGAGACTCGTCCGCTGTCGGCAACCAAGAGGTGGCGACTCGTCGAAGTCGTCGAGAAGGCTCGCTAGTAGGGCCAGAGGAGTAAGACATGATTCAGCAGGAGTCGCGGCTCAAGGTCGCCGACAACACGGGTGCCAAGGAACTCTTGTGCATCCGCGTGCTCGGTGGCTCCAAGCGCCGCTATGCCTACCTGGGCGACACCATCGTCGCCACCGTCAAGGATGCTATTCCTGGCGGCGGCGTCAAGAAGGGCGAAGTCGTCAAGGCTGTCGTCGTGCGGACGGTCAAGGAGCACCGCCGCGTCGACGGCTCGTACATCAAGTTCGACGAGAACGCAGCAGTGATTCTGCGCGCCGATGGCGAGCCGAGAGGGACCCGTATCTTCGGTCCTGTGGCCCGCGAACTGCGCGAGAAGAAGTTCATGCGTATCGTCTCTTTGGCCCCCGAGGTGATCTGATATGGCTATGAGCATCAAGAAGGGCGACCGCGTCAAGGTGATCGCAGGCAAGGATAAGGGCACGATTGGCGAGGTCATCGCCGTCAATCCCCAAACCGAGCGTGTGACCGTGTCCGGCGTCAATATCATCAAGCGCAACAAGAAGGACCGTCCCGATGGGACTGGTCGTCAGGTGGTCAAGGGTGGCATCATGAGCTATGAAGCCCCCATCCATGTCTCCAATGTCGCGCTGGTCACCAGAGTGGGCACCAAAGACGTCCCGACTCGCGTCGGGTTCAAGCGTGTCGAGTCTGAGCGCAAGCGCGCGGATGGCTCGAAGGTCACCGTGACCAAGTCTGTGCGCATCGCCAGGAAGAACGGGAAGGAGATCTGATGGCTGACAAGGCTGAAACAACCGTTGAAACCGAAGTTGCTGGAGCAGCTCCGGCAGAGAAGACCGTCAAGGAACTTCCTCGTCTCAAGAAGAAGTACCGCGAGGAGATCGCTCCGGCTCTCCACGAAGAGTTCAAGTATGGCAACGTCATGCAGATTCCCGGCTTGGTCAAGATTGTGGTCAACATGGGCGTCGGCGACGCAGCTCGTGACTCCAAGGTCATCGACATGGCTGTGCGGGACTTGACGCAGATCACGGGCCAGAAGCCCCAAGTCACCAAGGCCCGCAAGTCCATCGCTCAGTTCAAACTGCGCGAGGGAATGCCGATTGGCTGCCATGTCACCCTGCGCGGTGACCGGATGTGGGAGTTCGCTGACCGCCTTCTCTCCCTGGCTCTGCCTCGTATCCGTGACTTCCGTGGCGTTTCCCCGCTCCAGTTCGACGGCAAGGGTAATTACACCTTCGGTCTGACCGAGCAGGTCATGTTCCACGAGATCGACCAGGACAAGATCGACCGCCCCCGTGGCATGGACATCACCATCGTGACGACCGCCGCCAATGACAATGAGGGCCGCGCCCTTCTGACTCACCTGGGCTTCCCCTTCATGACCATCGAAGCTGCTGAGGCGGCCAAGGCTGGGGTCAAGAAGAAGCGTCCCGCATACACCGGCAAGAAGAAGAGGAAATAGCACATGGCTACTACTGCCATCAAGGTCAAGCAGTCCCGCACGCCGAAGTTCAAGGTGCGCGCATACACCCGCTGCCAGAAGTGCGGGCGTCCGAAGTCCGTGTATCGCAAGTTCGGCCTGTGCCGCATCTGCCTGAGGACCATGGCCCACGCGGGCGAGCTGCCCGGTGTGACGAAGTCCTCCTGGTGATTCCTATTCCTACTCCCATCAACGCACAGCAGGTCGCAAGAAACCACTGTGAGAAAGAGGCCAAGAGCCGATGACAATGACAGACCCGATCGCAGACATGCTAACGCGGCTGCGTAACGCCAACCAGGCGCATCATGAGACAACCTCGATGCCCCACTCCAAAATCAAGGTCGGCATCGCCAAGATTCTCAAGCAGGAGGGGTACATCCTCGACTACAAGGTGACCGACCCTGAAGAGGGCCAGGTGGGCAAGACGCTCACTCTCTCCTTGAAGTACGGCGCTGACCGTGCCCGCGCGATTTCTGGCATCAAGAGGATTTCCAAGCCGGGCTTGCGTGTGTACGCGAAGTCGACTGGGCTACCCAAGGTGCTCGGCGGACTCGGTATCGCCATCATTTCCACATCCCAAGGTTTGCTCACTGACAAGGAAGCAAACCACAAGTCGGTGGGCGGGGAAGTCCTCGCCTACGTGTGGTGAGGAGCTAGCTATGTCGCGTATTGGAAAAATGCCTATTGCAATCCCTGCGGGGGTTGATGTCAAGATTGATGGCGCTGATGTGAGCGTGAAGGGCCCCAAGGGAACCCTGAGCCACACCGTCGTTGCCCCCATCACCGCCGAGGTCAAGGATGGCTTCATCGAGGTCGCCCGCCCCGACGACGAGAGGGTGTCCAAGTCCTTGCATGGACTGAGCCGCACACTCATCGCCAACATGGTCATCGGTGTGACCGAAGGTTTCGAGAAGAAACTGGAGATTGTGGGCGTCGGTTACCGCGTCATCCTCAAGAGCCCCACGGAGTTGGAGTTCGCGCTCGGCTTCTCGCACCCGGTCAAGGTCGTCGCCCCTGAGGGCATCACCTTCGCCGTCGATAACCCGACCCACTTCTCGGTGTCTGGGATCAACAAACAGGCCGTGGGCGAAGTCGCGGCCAACATTCGCAAGATTCGCAAGCCTGAGCCGTACAAGGGCAAGGGTGTGCGCTACGCGGGCGAGCAGGTCCGCCGCAAGGTTGGAAAGGCTGGTAAGTAATGGCCATCTCACTGAAACAAACCAAGGGTCTAGACAAGAAGGCCGCTTCCCTTGCGCGTCGCCAGAATCGTGGCCGCAAGAACATCTTCGGCACACCCGAACGCCCCCGCTTGGTCGTGACTCGTTCCTCGCGTCACATCCTCGCCCAGGTCGTCGACGACACAGTCGGTCATACCTTGGCGTCGGCCTCCACTTTGGAAGCCGACCTGCGCCAGGCTTCGGGCGACAAGTCCGAGAAGGCCAAAAAGGTTGGGGAGCTCGTTGCGAAACGGGCCAAAGATGCTGGCGTTGACAAGGTCGTATTCGACCGCGCCGGTCACCAGTATCACGGTCGAGTAGCCGCCCTAGCGCAGGGCGCACGCGATGCCGGACTCGGATTCTGACGGAAGGATTGACATGCCAGCGAATAACCGCCGCAATGAGGGCGAGCCGAGCGAAGGCCGTCGTCGGGACGACCGTCGCGCCCGCGAGACGGAAGAGGCTCCCAAGAGCAATTATCTAGAGAGGGTCGTCGCAATCAACCGCGTGGCCAAGGTCGTCAAGGGTGGACGTCGGTTCTCCTTCACGGCGTTGGTGGTCGTCGGTGACGGTGACGGCACTGTCGGTGTGGGCTACGGCAAGGCCAAGGAAGTGCCAGCAGCCATCGCCAAGGGCGTGGAAGAGGCCAAGAAGCATTTCTTCCGTGTGCCGCGCATCCAGAACACCATTCCGCACCCCGTCCAGGGCGAGAAGGCCGCAGGTGTTGTCATGCTGCGCCCGGCGTCTCCTGGTACTGGCGTCATCGCCGGTGGCGCTGTTCGCGCAGTGCTGGAGTGCGCAGGCATCCACGATGTGCTGGCGAAGTCGCTCGGCTCATCCAATGCCATCAATGTCGTCCATGCGACGGTGAAGGCCCTGCAGGATCTCGAAGAGCCCGAGCAGGTCGCCAAGCGTCGTGGAATGTCGGTCGAGGATGTCACCCCGGCGGCGCTCCTCAAGGCACGTCAGGAAGGTGAGCACTAATGGCAAACAAGAAAGTCATCATCACGCGCACGCGGTCCTCGATTGCAGCCATCCATTCGCACAGGGAAACCTTGCGCTCTTTGGGGCTGAGGAAGATCGGCGACTCGGTGACGCGCGAGTTGGACGACGTAACCCAGGGTATGATTCGTACAGTCGCCCACATGGTCACAGTTGAGGAGGCTAAGTAATGGCTCTGCAAGTACACCATTTGCGTCCCGCTCCCGGGGCGCACACGCCGAAGACCCGTGTGGGTCGCGGTGAAGGCGGGCACGGCGGCAAGACCGCTGGCCGTGGCACGAAGGGCACGGGCGCACGCAAGAACGTCCCCGAGAACTTCGAGGGCGGCCAGATGCCGCTGCACATGCGCCTGCCGAAGATGAAGGGCTTCAAAAACCCCTTCAAGGTCGACTATCAGGTCGTCAACGTGGCACGCATTGCCGAATTGTTCCCCGCTGGCGGTAAAGTCGGTGTGGATGATCTCGTTCAGGCTGGCGCGGTGCGCGACGGCGTTCTGGTCAAGGTCCTCGGCAACGGCGAGTTGTCAGTGGCCCTCGACGTGAGCGCACATGCGTTCTCCGCCTCCGCCAAGGAGAAAATCGAAAAGGCCGGTGGCAGCGCCATCGTTCTGTGATGGTACCTGCTGTGGATAGGGGATTGTTATGCTGACCGGAATTAAGGACATCTTCAGATCACGCGATGTTCTCAAGAAACTCGGGTTCACGCTGTTCGTCCTTGTCATCTTCCGACTCGGCTCGGTCATCCCGGTGCCGAACGTCAACGTGACGAATATCAACGAATGCATCGCCATCGGCGAGGCAGGCGAGCAGGCCGGGTTGTTCTCAATGATCAACCTGTTCTCGGGCGGCGCGATGTTGCAGATGGCGATTTTCGCCTTGGGCATCATGCCGTACATCACCGCGTCCATCATCTTGCAGTTGATGACCGTTGTGGTGCCGCGCTTGGAGACGCTGAAGAAGGAAGGGGCATCAGGGACTGCGAAGATCACGCAGTACACCCGTTACCTCACCCTCATCTTGGCAGTCCTGAACGCGACGGCCTACGTGTCGATGGCGGTCAACGGGAAGCTCTTCCAAGGTTGCAACCTGGACATCGTGTACAATGACGGGCTCTTCCCGATCATCGTCATGATTCTGACCATGACAGCCGGCACTGGAATCGTCATGTGGCTCGGCGAACTCATCACGGACAACGGCGTCGGCCGTGGCATGTCGGTGCTGATGTTCACCCAGATCGCAGCGCGTTTCCCCACGTCTTTGTGGTCCATCAAGATCGCTCATGACACTGGCTCTGGGGACCATGGTTGGTTCCTCTTCCTCTTGGTCATCGCCATCGGTTTGGTCGTCATGCTGGCCATCATCTTCATGGAGCAAGGCCAGCGCCGCATCCCGGTCCAATACGCCAAGCGCATGGTGGGCCGTAAGATGTACGGCGGGACCAAGACGTACATCCCGCTCAAGGTCAATCAGTCCGGCGTCATCCCGGTCATCTTTGCCTCGTCCCTGCTGTATCTGCCTGCCTTGTATGCACAGTTGTGGCCGAACACGGCTGCCGCTGCGTGGATCGCGCAGTACTTCGTCAAGGGCGACCATCCGGTGTACAACGTCATCTTCTTCGCCCTGGTCATCGGCTTCTGTTACTTTTATGTCTCCATCACCTTCAACCCGGAAGAGATTTCGGACAATATGAAGAAGTATGGCGGGTTCATCCCTGGCATCCGTGCGGGCGCACCGACAGCCAATTACTTGAAGTACGTCCTGTCGCGTCTGACTGCTCCGGGTTCGCTGTACTTGGGTCTGATCGCGCTCATCCCAACCATCGCCATGGTGGCTGTGGGGGCGTCGCAGAACTTCCCCTTTGGCGGCACCTCGATCCTCATCGTGGTCGGCGTCGGTTTGGACACCGTCAAACAGATTCAGTCCCAACTGGAGCAGAGGTCGTACGAGGGCTTCCTCAAGTAAAGCCATACGTAAGCAAAGCGGGCATCTCCTGGTGGGGGTGCCCGTTCTGTTTCTGCTCTGGTCGTGGCCGGTGGCCCGGCGAATGGACTTCGTTTGAGACGGGGCCGCACACGTACTAGTGTTGAACCATGGCGTACCGGCTGCTCCTTAGCTGCCGCAGCGAGTGAACCTTCGAGGTCGACCCGCTGCGGAGTTTTCGTGCGACCACCCGAAACCACAAATCAGCGAGGAAAAATGACTCAATTCGGTACGAAACCACAACAAGGCACACCATGCCAACTCATCTCACCCATGCCATTTTCACGGTATGTCCCCTTCAAACCCCAAGAACTGCCCGACCGCACATGGCCGGACAAGAAGCTCGAACGAGCACCGCGATGGCTGTCCACCGACCTGCGTGACGGCAACCAGGCGCTCATCGACCCCATGACTCCGTCGCGCAAGATGCGCATGTTCGACCTGCTCGTGCGCATGGGGTACAAGGAAATCGAGGTGGGCTTCCCTTCGGCTTCCCAGACGGACTTCGACTTCGTGCGCGCGCTCATCGAGTCGGACAGGATTCCCGACGACGTACAAATCTCCGTCCTGACCCAGGCCCGCGAAGACCTCATCGACCGAACGGCCCAGTCTCTGCGCGGGGCGAAAAGGGCGAACATCCACATGTACAACGCCTTGTCGGACCTGTTCAGGCGCGTCGTCTTCCGCAACACCGCAGAGGAGACCATCGCGCTGGCCCGGCAGGGGACCCAGTGGGTCATCGATTACGCCGCGAAGTGGCTCCCCGACACCGAGTTCGGCTACGAATACTCCCCGGAAATCTTCACCCAAACTGCCACTGACTACGCCTTGGAAGTATGCGAGAACGTCATGGACGTGTGGCAGCCCGGTCCCGACCGCGAGATCATCCTCAACCTGCCAGCGACCGTGGAGATGTCCACGCCCAACACGTACGCCGACCAAATCGAGTACTTCGTCCGCCACATCTCCCACCGCGACGCTGTGTGCATCTCCCTGCACCCCCACAACGACCGGGGCACAGCCGTGGCCGCCGCCGAGTTGGCGCAGATGGCTGGGGCACAGCGCGTCGAAGGGTGCCTGTTCGGGCACGGAGAGAGAACGGGCAATGTTGACTTGGTAACGCTGGCACTGAACCTGTTCTCCCAAGGCATCGACCCCAAAGTGGATTTATCGGACATCGACGACATCCGCCGCACGGTCGAATATTGCACGGGTCTGCCTGTGCATCCGCGCCACCCGTACGCGGGCGATTTGGTGTACACCGCCTTCTCCGGCTCCCACCAGGACGCCATCAAGAAGGGACTAGACGACCTCCAAGACCGGGCCGACGAGCAGGGCGTGTCCATTCACCAGATCAAGTGGGAAGCGCCGTACCTGGCCATCGACCCCTTCGACGTCGGCCGGACGTACGAGGCCATCATCCGCGTCAATTCACAGTCCGGCAAGGGCGGGATGGCGTACCTGATGAAGACCGACCACCACTTCGAACTGCCCCGACGCTTGCAACTGGACTTCTCCCGAGCCGTCCAGCGGTATTCCGACTCGACGGGCAGAGAGGTCTCGTCGCCAGAGATCTTGGACCTGTTCACCGATGAGTACTTGACCAATGAAAGTCCATTGCGGCTCGAAAAGGCCACCGTGACAAGCGGCGATAGTGGGTATGCGATCATGGCCACCGTCCGGGACAAAGCGGGCGTCAAGACCATCACGGGGGAGGGCAACGGCCCGATATCGGCTTTCGTGGACGCGCTGACCCAGTTGGGATACGGCGTGAAGGTTCTCGACTACACCGAGCACGCGCTCTCAGCCGGTGGTGACGCACAAGCTGCCGCGTACGTCGAAGCGGAGGTCACGCTGGGCGAGGAATCCTCGGTCTGGTGGGGCGTGGGCACCGACCCAAGCATCATCACCGCCTCCCTCAAAGCAGTGTGCGGGGCCATCGACAGGGCGTACCGTCACCGGGGAGAGTAAGGCACCAAGGCCGGGCCGCCCGTGGATGTGTGGGGGTTCTAGCGGAGGCAGGACGGGGAGTTGGCGATGCGCTTGTCAGATAGATTCCGCCGCGCACTACCTCAGAATCCACAGGAAACACATCTCTAGGCATGTTCTGCGCTCAGATGGAACCGTTTACGGCGCTACACTCATGTATGTCTGCAGGACCCAGGAGTGAGAGGGAAGCATATGCCCGCGACAAGCAGAGACGTTGCACGAGCGGCTGGCGTGTCCGTTGCAACCGTATCCCGCGCCTTCTCTTCCAATGGAGCTGTTTCCGAGGCGACGAAGCGACGTGTCATGGCCGAGGCAACGCGCTTGGGGTATTACCCTGACCCGGCGGCTCGCCGACTCATCACAGGGCGCTCGGGCAATATCGGGCTCATCGTTCCAGACCTGGCCAATCCTTTCTTCGCCGACGCCGCCAAGGGGGTCGAAAGGGCCGCTCGACAACGCCATATGGGGTTGTTCATCTCCGACACCGACGAGCAGGACCGGCTCGAACCTGAGGCTGTGCGTCGCATTTGCCGCCAAGTGGACGGGCTCATCTGGGCCAGCCCACGCAGTGCGGGCGACGTGCTCAAGGAAGTGACCGATGGTGTGCCGACCGTCCTTTTGCACAGGCGAATCCCTGGGTGGTGGTCAGTGTCGGCGGACATCGGGGACGGCATGGCCCAAGCGCTGCGCAACTTGTATTCCCTGGGGCATCGTCGCATCGCGTATGCGGGCGGGCCAGAACGGTCGTACTCTGGCCAACTGCGACTGGAGGGCCTGCTGGGGGCGAGTGCCGAATTGGACCTCGACATCATCCGGCTCGGTTCCTTCGCGCCCACGGCAGACGGGGGCATCTTGGTGGCCGACCTCGTCCTCGCCACTGGTGCAACCGCACTTGTTGCGTACAACGACACGATGGCGTTGGGTGCGATTTCGCGGGCCGTGGAGCGAGGCAGGAGAGTGCCCGAGGATTTGTCCGTCATCGCGTGCGACGACATTGCTTACGCGCGCATGACCATACCTCCACTGACGACGATTCAGGTCCCCAGGCACGAGGCTGGCTCGGAGGCGGTCGCGCTCTTGGACGAGTTGATGGCTGACCCGCAGGCGACGCCGAAGGAGAAGATTCTGCCTACTCAACTGGTGATTCGCCGCACAACCGACGTTCCGAGAGTCTAGCGATTCACTTGCTGGTCCTAAGACATGACGCGAAGGTCCTCTATCGGATGCGGAATAGTCGGAAGAGGTGCTTTTCTCTGACCAAGCTGGCGGAGGTAATGGCCCCAAGGATAGTGGCGACGAGCGACCAGCACACAACACGGGCACAGGTCAGCCAAGCGGGGGCCATCTGCCCCAGATGAAGCCATCGAATCGCGGCCGCGTCCACAACAAGTGTCACCGCTGCTCCTGTGAGGGCCCACACTACGGTCTCAGTTGTCGCTCCCAGAAGAAGGGCTCCTCTCGGTTGACCAGCATGTAGCGAAGAGGCATACTCCAAACGTCGTATCCTTATGGTCACGAACCCCAGAGCGAAGCATATGAAAGGCGCAAGCAGGGCCACATGCCGCGTCAGGCGCTCATGAAACAACGCATTCGCGTCAAGAGTCGTGCCATAGTTCCTGTTTAGTTGAGCGACAATACCGAAAGCGGAGTTCTGCGAAGCCACCACGGTTGAACGGAGGAATCCGTCATTCTCTTCGGCAATAGGCCAAGCCCTAATCCAGCACTCATCAAAGTACGCATCAGCGGACGCGACAGGAATGAGGATGGCGAAACCCAGGCGTGCGTCACGACCATCCTGGGGCCAGGCGAAAGTGGCGGCCACGGTCACAGGAGTGGCTCCACTCGCCAAGTCGTCTCCTGGCACCACCTGGAGGGCATCTGCCAATCCCTGCTCCATCCAAACGCCCACGGGCTCCGGGGCTTGCACACCGATTACTTGGGCAAAGCCCACGCTGACTTCGTAGGCTGTCATCGGCACACCTGGCGCTTGGTCGATAGCCAGTGGAGGAATCTCTCGCATGGCCCCCGCCGCCTCGATGGTGACGACAGTGTCAAGCCTTTCGCAGGTCTGCCCGTCAATTTGTCCTGGAGCAGGCAACGTTCGCACGTTTGCCGCTGCTGCCTGGAATTGTTGTGCGGACTGCTCTATTCCTCGAATTGTTGCCACGTCAGCGACGGTGAGGACTGTCAGCGCGGCTGCAACAACTACACTCCATGTCACCGCGCGTGTCGTTCCGGTCGCCACATTGCGCCATGCTTCTGAAAAGACTCCACGTATTCTCACGGCTTCGACCCATTATCGGCAGGGGACAACGTGTTCACCTGGCTTTGTGAAGGAACGATGAGGTCAATGACTTGGTTGCAAACGACCCGCGTGTCGGGGTCATGTGTGGCCACGACAACAACGCCGTTGTGTGACGCAACCTGGGTTAGGCATTGGTTTACCGTCGCCGCCGATTCTCGATCAAGCTGCGCTGTCGGCTCATCCACGAGCAGCACATCAGGGTCCCTGGAAAGCGCCCGTGCCAACAGTAGTCGCTGACATTCGCCACCGGACAAGGAGGAATAGGGTCTGTCGGCAACTGATTCCAGGTTGAATTGTCTCATCAAGTCCAGGGCTTCTCGTGAAGCCTGGCGGCGACTGTGTCCCTTTACGAGAAGAGGGAAAGCGACGTGATCGAGGGCCGTGCGTCGAGCGACTCCATGGGGATTCTGGAAGACCCACGCTATCGATTCAATTCCAACTCGCCTTATGCTCCCGGCGCGAGGCTGCTCCCACCCGGCAAGAAGGGTGAGAAGCGTTGTCTTTCCGCATCCCGATGGACCACACACCCCAGTGACAGTGCCTGCGGCCAGAGTTGCGCTCACGGATTCGAAGAGAACACTCGTTCCAACGAACCAGTGACCAACACTATCTAGCGTGATGGAGCGAAGGGGGAGTTCTTCATGTGACTGGTTCATCAACACTCCGTGAGAGTGACGCCTGGGCCAATGGACACCTCGTCAATTGTCGTGGGCACATCTGGTATGACGAGAGTTGCTCCGAGTCCGGCCCCAACGAGCTTGACCGGAATGCCGTGATCTCCGGATTGAACGCAGCCGTCTCGACCAGCGATGGCAAACACAGCGCTTGGTGGCACCCGGAAGACAGTAGTCGGTGTCGTGAGCGCCCACGTTCCCGTCGTTGAGTGTGGCCCCGACTCCGATACTGTCCAGGCGAACTTCGGAGCCGCCTCTACGCTCTGCAGGAAGTCATCAGGCAGTTGGGCGCTAAGGTCATCCAAAGGAACACTTACTCCGAGCACTGTCAGTGTCCGATTTCCATCAATCATCTCTTGAGGGGTGACAACACTGATGTCCATGCCAACAAGCCCAGGCTGCACTTGGCCCACCATCATCCCCGCACTCACCGATGTGCCTGGTAGGGCCGACCACGACGCCACTGCCACTTCGATGTCCGGCAACCACAGCACGTCTGCAACACTCAAGCCCCAGGACCAATCAGAGATCCCGAAGTCCCAAAGCAGCCCTGCCCATGCTTGCCTTGTCTGGTCACTGAACACATCGGACGATAGGCTGCCACGTCCGAGGCGCGACAGTTCGTCGTTGAGGGCCTTCACATCTTGACCACAGTCGCCGACAACGAGGTCACGGAACAAGGGGATGGCTGTGTGCAAAGCGACGACCGGGCGAGCATCGACCTGGAAGGCGACGTTGCCTGATGACAGAGTGAGAGGAGAGTTGATCGGAGATGTCACGGTTCCCGTTGCTTGTGTAATGAGTGGCCTCTCCTGGCCCATCTGAAAAGTAACGTTGACCGCAACAGAGTCATCGAATCTCTGGGTCCCCACAGGTACAGTTGTCGCATCGAGGGCTGATGCTGCATCGCTTGGTTCAGGCGGTGGGACGAGATACATACCGACCGCGATACCTGCGAATACTGCAATGATGAGGGCCAAAACGACCCACGAGGTCACGGCCCATCGGTGAGCACCACGTCGCCGAGGTCGCGTTGCTATCGAAGAATCACTCATACTGCTCCCGCCGTCGTTTCTGCATGGAACTCTCACTCACAGGTTGTTCAGTCCGAAATGCAAGTAGACTTTGCACTAACAATATCCCATGAGAGCATCGGTTATCGAAGCCGGGCTGAATCGCCATGGTGCCTCGGACAGTCTTTGTTCGAATCATGATGAGATTCATCAACCTGGAAAAGGAGGAGTCCAGATGAGAAGGACCAGTCGGATCGGGGTTGCACTTGCTTCTTTGTTGTTGTGTTTATCCGGATGTGTGGCTAGCGAGCCCGAGGGGCCGGTGACGGACGCGAGGATAGCGGGCAGCCTGCAGGAGTTGTTCCAGATGGCCCTTGACACAATGAACCCGTCAGAGGTGGAGCGCGTGGCCATTGAGAATGCCATTGTGTCTGGTCGGATTGATTCGGCCGATTATGAGGCTGCTCATGTTCGTTTCGTCCAGTGCATGGTTCAACAGGGCTATGAGCCTCCGTTCCGTAAGACTGCGGAAGGGGTGTACATCATGTTGCCTTTCTTCGTTGGGGAAACGCAAGAGGCTCAAGAGGCTTTTGACACAGTACTCATTGACTGTTCACAGGACAATATGGTCATTGACGTTTTATATCGCATGCAACAATCGAACCCTGATCTTCTTTCTGATCAGCGACTGGTGGCAATCCAGTGTCTGAAGAAGGGTGGGTTCGTGGATGTTGGCTACACAGTTGACGACTTTGATCGTGACAGGGGGAATGGTGGGGAGCCGACATTCCCATTTGACGTGTATGAGGATGGCCCGAATGACTGCCTATACGGGGCAGGGTATGCGTATTTCAAGATAACAGAAGATTAGGAAATCTTGCGACTTGGCGCAGAATGGTGAGATGCAGTAATCGGGGATTCCATCGCTGCACGGCTGTTTTCGGAGGAAGATAGTTGTTGGCTCCTTTCAGGCACCTGGGATGGTGTGGTGTCTGTTTCGAGTCTTGGAGTGCAAGACAATGGTGGGTGGTCCTGCTAGAAGATCTATTAGGCTGAATCTCCATTGCCCGTCGGGCAGGTACATTTGCTTCATGACGGAGGTCATTGGTATCGAAGTGGAGGAACTCAGATGAGAAAGATCGCACAGTTTGCGGTTGCTCTTGTTGTGCCGCTGTTGGGTTTGACTGGATGCGTGGCTAGCGAGCCTGAGGCACCAGTGACGGATGCGAGGATAGCGGGTAGCCTGCAAGAACTATTCCAGATGGCCCTTGACACGCTGAACCCATCGGAAGTGGAGCGTGTGGCCCTTGAGAATGCCATTGTGTCTGGTCGGATTGATCCGGCCGATTATGAGGCCGCTCATGTGCGCTACGTTCAGTGTATGGTTCAGCAGGGTTATCAGCCGTCGTTCCGCAAGACTGGTGAAGGCGTGTACATCATGCTGCCCTTCTTCCTAGTAGAGGACCAAGATGCTCTTGACACGGCGGACATTGGCTGTTCTCGTGACAACATGGCGATCACGAGTCTCTACCACATTCAGCAGTCCAACCCCGACCTCCTGTCTGACCAGAGACTGGTGGCAATCCAGTGCCTGAAGAAGGGTGGGTATGTGGATGTTGGTTACACGGTTGACAACTTTGATCGCGACAGGGGGGAAGGTGGGGACACGACATTCCCCTTTGACGTGTATGCGGACGGTCCGAATGACTGCCTCTACGGGGCAGGATATGCATATTTCAGGATGGGAGAGGAATGAAATACGAAGGCAGTTACCATAGTTCTTTGCTCTGCAGGTAGTTCCCACTCACAGAGTGTTCACTCCGAAATGCAAGTAGACTTTGCACCAACAATAGCCCATGAGAACATTGGTTATCGAAGCCGGGCTGAATCGCCATGGTGTCTCGGACAGTCTGTGTTCGGACCATGATGAGATTCATCAACCTGGAAAAGGAGGAGTCCAGATGAGAAGGACCAGTCGGATCGGGGTTGCACTTGCTTCTTTGTTGTTGGGTTTGACTGGATGTGCGGCTAGCGAGCCCGAGGCACCAGTGACGGACGCGAGGATAGCGGGTAGCCTGCAGGAACTATTCCAGATGGCCCTTGACACAACGAACCCGTCAGAGGTGGAGCGTGTGGCCATTGAGAATGCCATCGTGTCTGGTCGGATTGATCCGGTCGATTATGAGGCTGCTCATGTTCGTTATGTGCAGTGCATGGTTGAGCGGGGCTATGAGCCTTCGTTCCGCAAGACTGGTGAAGGGGTGTACATCGAGTTGCCTATCCGCGTTGGGGAAACTGAAGAGGCTCAAGAGGCTTATGATACAGCAGACATTGACTGTGCACAGGGCACTATGGTCATCAGCTCTCTATATCGCATTCAGCAATCGAACCCTGACCTCTTGTCTGATCAGCGACTGGTGGCAATCCGGTGCCTAAGAAAGGGAGGGTATGTGGATGTTGGCTACACAGTTGACGACTTTGATCGCGACAGGGGAGAACGTGGGGAGCCGACATTCCCATTTGACGTGTATGAGGACGGCCCGAATGACTGCCTCTACGGGGCAGGGTACGCTTATTTCACGATTGACGAACCCTGACGCCAAGCTTCAAGAAATTCGTCACACGGGACACTAGACTGGCCTGACAGTCGCGCGAGCTTGCGACGGGAAGGAGCCCCATGCTCACAATTGCTCAGGTCGGATTGCGTGGATTCGGGAAGATACATCTGGAGCGAGCCGCGCGCTTGGCGGGATTAGGTCGTGTCGAGGTGGTGGCGGGCTGCCGATCCAACGGCCAGGACTACGGGTTCCCGTGCTACGAGAACCTGGGCGAAGTGCTCTCCCATCGCGACAATATCGACATTGTTTCCATTGCGAGTCCTATCGACACCCATTTCGCATTTGCCGCGCAGGCCCTCGACTATGGCGCTCACATCTTTCTCGAAAAGCCTCCTGTGGCCTCCCTCGACCAGTTCCGCGAGCTGGAGGGGCTTGCCGACAAGGCGGGCAAAGCGATCCAGGTCGGGTTCCAATCTTTGGGGTCGGCGGGCATCAACCGGATGAAAGAGCTTGCCGCGACCGAATTGGGTGAGATTCGTTCCGTTCAGGTCTGGGGGATGTGGCTGCGCACGACAGGGTACTTCCAGCGGGCGCGTTGGGCGGGCAAGCGGGTGCTCGATGGGGTGCGTGTGGCTGACGGGGTGTGTACAAATGCCCTTGCTCATTCCATCGCGACCGCCTGTCGAATTGTGGACTTGGTGAGTTTGGACCAGATCGAGTCCGTGGAAACGGAACTGTATCATTGCTTCAATACTGAATCCGACGACACGAGTTGGGTGAAAATCCGTCGCAACGATGGTGTGCCTATCGATGTCTCGCTGACCCTGTGCGGGCCGACTCAGGAGAATCCGACGGTGACACTGGTCGGGTCCAGGGGTCGCGCACAGTTCCAGTACACCGAGGACGTCATCATCTGGTACAACGGAGGCGCCCCCCACGTCGAGCACGTCGCGCGAACGGATCTCCTGGAGAACCTCGTGGACCACATCGAGAAGCATGTGCCCCTGCTTGTGCCTCTGGCGCAAAACGCTGGTTTCATGTCCGTCTTGGAAGCCACCCAATCTGCCCCTGAACCCATGCAAATCCAGCCAGAACACATGGTCTGGCACGGAGAAGGCGCTGACTCCCACCCTGTTCCCGATGGTATAGAGACATTCCAACGGACCTGTCTGGGGGAGGGGATTGGCTACGCCGACGCCCAGGCCCCCTGGGGAGATTCCGCAGCCAAGGCAGTCTGGAAGCCACGGTAGACTTCCCCCATGACTGCTGAGAAGATGGACGGCAAGGCCGTCGCCGCCACCATCAAAGCTGACCTAGCCACCCGAGTCGAGGCTCTTCAGGCACGAGGCGTCACACCTGGACTGGGAACTATCCTTGTGGGCGACGATCCGGGCAGCAAGCTCTACGTCGCTGGCAAGCACCGCGATTGCGCTGAAGTGGGTTTGGCCTCCATCCGTGTGGACCTGCCCGACACCGCCACCCAGGCACAGGTCGAGGAGGCCATCCATGTACTCAATGTCGACCCCGCATGCACGGGATTCATTGTGCAACTGCCCTTGCCTCGCGGACTCGACGAGAACAAGGCGCTGGCCCTCATCGACCCCAACAAGGACGCTGACGGCCTGCACCCCACCAACTTGGGCAAACTCGTCTTGGGCATGCCCGCGCCTCTGCCGTGCACCCCACGCGGAATCGTGGAATTGCTGCGCCGCTACAAGGTCACCTTGGATGGCGCGCATGTCGTTGTCATCGGCCGGGGGGTGACGGTGGGGAGGCCCCTAGGATTGCTTCTCACCCGCCGCACGGAGAATGCGACGGTCACCCTCACTCATACCGGCACCCGCGACCTGGCCGCACTCACTCGCCAAGCCGATATCGTCGTTGCCGCTGCCGGACGGGCGTCCATGCTGACTGCCGATATGGTCAAGCCGGGCGCAGTTGTTGTTGATGTGGGTGTGACAAGGGTAAACGACAAGCCTGCGGGCGATGTGGCCCCCGATGTGTGGGAGGTCGCCTCTCTTGTGACGCCCAATCCCGGAGGTGTCGGGCCGATGACAAGGGCCATGTTGCTGGCCAATGTGGTGGACCGGGCCGAGGCATGAAGAAGATACGCGCGTGGTGGGACGGACTCGTGGAGGAGCCGGGGCTGCTCGGGCGCGTGCGTCGGCAGTGGCCGTGGGTCTCCATGATGGTGGTCATGGCTGTGGGCCTTGCTCTCATCGGCTTCTGGTATTGGCGTCGAGGGGCAGCAATCATCGGTGTCGCGTTCGTCATGGGAGGGATTTTCAGGGCAGCCCTCAAGAACCCCGGAATCCTGATCATCCGCCGCAAGTGGATCGACTTGCTCCTGTATTTCGGCATCGGCGTCTCCATTCTCGTCATGGCCGCCATTGTCGCCCCGCCTCCGCCTGCGTGAGTAGGGGGAATCCCGGAATCGAGTCCCAAACCCTCGCCCTCCCAGCCCGCCCCGCCTGCGCGAGCGCCAATCCGCTGTGCCGCTGTGCCGCATCTGGGCGGGCGCCCAACCTCGCATAGTAAGATGGCATCCATGGAATATCGCGTAGCAGACCTGTCCCTTGCCGATTTTGGTCGTAAAGAAGTCGCCCTTGCCGAACATGAGATGCCTGGATTGATGGCCATGAGGCGCAGGTACAAGGACTCGAAACCCTTGGCGGGCGCACGCATTGCCGGTTCACTGCACATGACCATCCAAACGTCTGTCCTTATCGACACTCTTGTTGCCCTCGGCGCTGATGTGCGCTGGGCTTCGTGCAATATCTTCTCCACCCAGGACCACGCCGCCGCCACATCTGTTGTGGGCGCAGGCACTCCTCAGGACCCCCAGGGCGTCCCCGTCTTCGCATGGAAAGGGGAAACGCTGGAGGAGTATTGGTGGTGTACTTCGCGCCTCTTCGACTTCTCCGCCACGTCCCCTGACGCTCCCTATCCCACGATGATCCTGGACGATGGTGGCGACGCGACATTGTTTGTGCATAAGGGTCTGGAATACCAGAAGGCAGGGGCCGTGCCGCCCACCACTGCGGAGGATTCCGAAGAGTGGGGGGTCATCCTGGACCTGCTGCGCAAGGTCGCCGTGGGCGGACCGCAAGACCGCATCGACTTCGCGGCACTGGCGAAATCCATCCGGGGTGTGTCCGAGGAAACCACCACAGGCGTGCATCGACTTTACGAAATGGCCCGTGACAAGACCCTTCTCTTCCCCGCCATCAATGTCAACGACTCGGTGACGAAGTCCAAGTTCGACAATAAGTATGGCTGCCGCCATTCGCTCATCGACGGAATCAACCGTGCGACGGACATCCTCATCGGAGGCAAGGTCGCGGTGGTGTGCGGCTATGGCGACGTGGGCAAGGGCTGTGCGGAATCCTTCCGTGGGCAGGGCGCGCGTGTCATCGTGACGGAGATCGACCCGATTTGCGCTCTCCAGGCCGTCATGGACGGGTACGAGGTGCGTACCCTCGAAGAAGCGCTAGGCGTTGCTGATTTCATTATCACGGCAACGGGTGACACTCGTGTCGTCACTGCTGACCAGATGTCACGCACGAAGGACCAGGCCGTCATCGGCAATATCGGCCACTTCGATGACGAAATCGACATGGCTGGTTTGTCTCGCTTGCCCGGAGTGACCAAGCAGAACATCAAGCCCCAAGTGGACCAATGGTTCTTCCCTGATGGTCACAGTATCATTGTCCTATCCGAAGGTCGTTTGCTGAACCTTGGCAACGCCACAGGCCATCCGTCTTTCGTGATGAGCAACTCCTTCACCAACCAGGTGTTCGCGCAGATCGAGTTGTACACCCACGACGTCCCCATCGGCGTCCATGTCCTGCCGAAGGCTCTGGATGAGGATGTCGCCCGCCTCCACCTGGAAGCCCTCGGAGTCAGCCTCACCAAGCTGACCGACGAGCAGGCGGCGTACCTCGGCATCAGCGTGGACGGGCCGTACAAACCGGACACATACCGTTACTGACCCACTGTCTCAACTGGAGGCGTGGGTCGACGCACTGGGCCTGGAGCATCTAGTATGAGGCAAAGTGGAGCATGACAAGCGAGGCTGGACAAGGGCGGATATTCCGCAACACAGGTTCGTCTTCGTCATATGTTCGTAACATAGCCGTTTTCCACTGAAACGCAGAATAGCAAGAATGCGAGTGCGAATAACCGAGAGAGGGTGGTCATGAGTGGCATCGAAACGTCCGACAAGGGCGCGTCTGACATCGAACCGTCCAACGAAGAACTGTCTGATGTCGTCGCAGAACTGCGTCACGTGGAGAAGTACTTTGGCTCGTTGCACGTCCTGAAGGACATCAACTTGACCGTCGGTCGAGGTGAAGTGCTGGTGGTCATCGGCCCGTCCGGTTCGGGCAAGTCCACCTTGTGCCGCACCATCAACCGACTGGAGCCCATCGATTCCGGGGAGATTCTGGTCGAAGGCAAGCTTCTTCCCCAAGAGGGCAAAGAGCTGGCCAGACTTCGCGCGGATGTCGGCATGGTTTTCCAGTCCTTCAATCTCTTCGCGCACAAGACCATCCTGGACAACGTGGCGCTCGGCCCGCGCAAGGCCAGGAAGATACCGAGGGCTGAGGCTGAGGCGGAAGCGCTGGAGTTGCTTGATCGCGTGGGCATCAAGGACCAGGCCAACAAGCTTCCGGCCCAACTCTCCGGTGGGCAGCAGCAGCGCGCCGCCATCGCCCGCGCCTTGGCTATGCACCCCGCACTCATGCTTTTTGACGAGCCGACGTCGGCTCTCGACCCCGAAATGATTACCGAGGTCCTCGACGTCATGGTTTCCCTGGCTACCCAGGGAATGACGATGGTGGTGGTGACCCATGAGATGGGGTTCGCTCGAAAGGCAGCCGACAGGGTCATCTTCATGTCCGACGGGGAGATATTGGAGGAGGCCACCCCGGAGGTCTTCTTCACGGCTCCCACCACGGATCGGGCCAAGGACTTCCTGGCCAAGATTCTGCAGCACTAATCACCGATAGAAAGAAAAGATGATGAAGAAGATTGCAATCGGCCTCATGGCCGCCCTCGCCTTGCCCATGATGCTCAGCGGCTGTGGCGATTCCAATTCTGGCGGCTCCGCAGCCCTCGAAGTGGTGGGGAAGCCGTTCACAACCGAGCTTTACGGAGTCGGTCTGCCCTTGGACACCCCCTTCTGCGAGCAAGTCAACCAGGCCATCAAAGACATGGTTGCCGACGGCACATGGAAGGCCAAGCTGGATTCCGAGATGACTGGCGTGAAGTACACCCCGAATCCCGAGACCAACCCGCCGAAGGAATACGAAGACTGCTCTCCTGCAGGGACTGCCAAGCTGGTCACTGAGGGCAAGATCACCATTGGTATCAAGTTCGATCAGCCGCACCTCGGGTTCAAGGACGGCAACACGTACACCGGCTTCGACGTCGACGTCGCCACCTATGTCGCTGGCAAGCTCGGCTTCACCCCCGACAAGATTGTATGGACTGAATCAGTGTCCGCTCAGCGCGAGACCCTGCTCCAGAACCATCAAGTGGACATGATTTTCGCCACCTACTCCATCACTGACTCCCGCAAGGAGAAGGTGGAGTTCGCTGGACCGTACTTCGTGGCTGGCCAAGACCTGCTCATCCGCGCTGGCGAGACGGACATCACTGGCCCCGAATCTCTCAACGGTGGCAAGAAGCTTTGCTCGGTTTCCGGTTCGACTCCTGCCCAGAAGATCAAGGACTCGTACGCTGCCGATGTGCAGTTGGTCGAGGTCAAGACCTACTCCGAATGTGTGCAGGCTCTCATCGCCAAGCAGGTGGACGCTGTGACCACAGACGACATCATCCTGGCTGGTCTGGCGGCGGCTTCAGTCAAGTAAGACAGTAAGCCATATCGTTATTCGCGCGGTCTGGCCGGGGTATGTCCCGGCCAGACCCACGACCTAGAAGAAGAGAGGAGGAGAGGTTGTGAACCTGTTTTCGCGATACATAGAGTTCATTGCGGACTACAACATTTTTCATGCTTTCTGGGTCAATATCACCCTGACTCTCTTCTCCGGCGCTCTGGCTCTCGTCCTCGGCACTATCGCAGTAGTCATGCGCATCTCGCCCATTGCTAGTTTGCGAGGCGCCTCCACGTTCTACGTCAATGTTTTCCGCGACATCCCACTGACGGTCGTCATGGTGGTCATGTTCTCCGTGGTGTGGGTCCAATTGCAGGTGTCCTTCTCGTCCGACATGAGCAGGGACTTTTACATTCTGGCCATCATCGGCCTGGGGATGTACCACTCGTCCTTTATCGCGGAATCGCTGCGCTCGGGCATCAACACGGTGCCCTTGGGGCAAGCAGAAGCCGCTCGCTCCATCGGGCTGACCTTCATGCAGTCAGCGCGCATCGTCATCTTGCCTCAGGCCTTCCGTGGCTCTATCGCCCCCATCGGGAACACCATCATCGCCCTCATCAAGAACACGACAGTTGCTTCGGTGGCTGCTGTGGCCAATGAAACCTCGGGCGTCATGGCAGCGGCCCTTGAGTTTGGCCCGCAGTTCAATTTCCTCATCTTCTTCACCTTCGCTCTCGGGTATGTCATCATCGTCATCCCCGTCGGACTGCTCACGACATGGTTGTCGCGCACATTGGCGGTGATGAGATGAGTCGGCGCACCAAAGTGGTGGAACACTCCGTTTTCTTCGACGCTCCAGGTCCTAAGACCAAGCGTCTCATCTTCTTCGCCAATATCGTGGGCTCGGGCATCATCGCGGCCATCCTCTTGGTCGTTGTCCTGAAACTTCAGGAGATGGGCCAATTGACGTGGTCCATGTGGTCGGTCACGGTGCAGCCGAGGTCGTGGTTGTACTACTTCCTTCCCGGTTTGGGCGCCACTCTCCTGGCCGCTCTGGTGTCCATCGTGGGCGCATTCATTTTCGGATTGATATTCGGCGTGGCCCGTTTGGCCAATAACCGCCCCATTCGGTGGCTCGCCTCCATCGTCGTGGAGTTCTGTCGCGCGGTGCCCGTGCTGCTCATGATGATTTTCATGTGGACCTTGTTCGGCGGCGCGGGTTGGTCGAACCCGTCCTTCTGGGCCGTGGTCGTCGCGCTCATTCTTTACAACGGCTCGGTGTGCGCCGAATTGGTGCGCTCGGGTGTGCTCAACCTGCCCACCGGCCAACATGAGGCCGCCGCTGCCATTGGGCTGACGCGCGGCCAGGCATTGGCCAACATACTCGTGCCTCAAGCTCTGCTGTCCATGTTGCCCGCTCTCATCGCCCAATTGGTCGTTGCCCTCAAGGACTCGGCTCTGGGCTCGGCCATCGCATACTCAGAGCTCTTGCGCCAGGCGACCTTGCTCGGGACCCCCTATCGGACCTTGCAGACTATTTTCGTTGCGTCCTTGATTTTCATCGCCATCAACTATGGCTTGGGTAAAATGGGCGAGTGGCTGGCCTCGAAGATGAAGGGTCGCGGTCTGCAACTGGACGAGACCATGTCCGAGGAAATCCCCATGAACGTCTCCGCACTAGGCAAGCGCGAGATGCTGGAGGACCCCGACGCCGAAGGCCCGTACGACGAATCCGAGCGTCTGCGCCAGGAAATGACAGGCGTGCGTCGCCACCTGTAGGTCCTCACGGCCACCTCGCAGACACGATAAGCTAGGCAGTCGTAAGTTATCTTCTCGAAAGGTGGCCCCAAGTGGCATCAATTGACTTCATCGAGGCTCGTGAGATTCTCGATTCCCGTGGCAACCCAACCGTCGAAGTGGCGGTCGTGTTGGACGATGGTTCCGAGGGGCGTGCGGGAGTTCCTTCCGGCGCTTCGACAGGCGCGTTTGAGGCTGTGGAACTACGTGACGGCGACAAGGCTCGTTACGGCGGCAAGGGTGTGCTCAAGGCTGTGAACAACGTGGTCGAGGAGATCGGTCCCGAGGTTCTGGGTTTCGAGGCTTCCGAGCAGCGCATCCTGGACGACGCCATGATTGCCCTCGACGGGACTCCCAACAAGGCCAAGCTTGGCGCAAACGCCATCTTGGGCGTATCCCTGGCAACCGCTCGTGCGGCGGCTGACTCCGCTGAGCTTCCGGTGTACCGCTATGTGGGCGGCCCGAATGCCCATGTCCTTCCCGTCCCCATGATGAACATCCTCAATGGTGGTTCACATGCTGACTCCAACGTCGATGTGCAGGAGTTCATGATTGCTCCCATCGGCGCCTCAACATTCGCCGAGGCTCTGGAATGGGGCGCTCGTGTGTACCACGCACTCAAGGCGGTCCTCAAGGAGCGCAAGCTCAGCACGGGTCTGGGCGACGAGGGCGGTTTCGCTCCCAACCTGGACTCCAATGCGGAGGCTATGGACCTCATCCTGGTTGCCATCTCCAACGCGGGCCTGACTCCTGGCAAGGACGTCGCACTGGCCCTGGACGTGGCTGCTTCCGAGTTCTTCAAGGACGGCTCGTACGTCTTCAAGAACGGCGACAAGAAGACTTCCGACGAGATGATTACTCTGTACGAGGAGTGGGTCGCCAAGTATCCGCTGGTCTCCATCGAAGATCCGCTGGATGAAGAGGACTGGAATGGCTGGGTCAAGATCACTGCTGACTTGGGCGCGAAGGTCCAAATCGTCGGCGATGACCTCTTTGTCACCAACCCTGAGCGTCTCGCCAAGGGCATCAAGTTGGGCGCAGCCAATGCTCTGTTGGTCAAGGTCAACCAGATCGGTTCGCTGACCGAGACTTTGGACGCCGTCGAGTTGGCCCACCGCAATGGGTATCACTGCATGATGAGCCATCGTTCCGGCGAGACCGAGGACACCACCATTGCCGATTTGGCAGTGGCGACGAACTGCGGTCAGATCAAGACAGGCGCACCGGCTCGTTCGGAGCGTGTCGCCAAGTACAACCAGCTCCTGCGCATCGAGGAAGACCTCAATGATGCCGCCACGTTCGCTGGCGCCGGGGCCTTCCCGAGGTTCCAGGCGTAGTGCCCGTACAGCCTCCGCGTGCCACACCGGGTCGGGGTCATTCCCGTCCCGGTGGCGGACGCGAGCCGAGACCAGTCAATAGGCTGACTGCGGCGGGGGAGGACCCGGAGGCTGACAAGGGAGATCGGGCCAAGGCCCATGCGGACGCCCGGAGTCGAGCGGTGTCTGCGCTGGCCTTGGGCTTCACCCAGCGCCTCATCGTCATTGGCGCGGTGGTGGCGGTCTTGGCTGTGTCTTTCGTTTCTTCCCTGAGCGTGTACCTGCGTCAGCAGCATGACATCGCCGAGACTAAGCACGAAATCGCCATGAGCCAGGACGCCGTGAGCGATCTTCAGGACCGCATCGCGCGCTGGCAAGACCCCGCCTATGTCGAGGCTCAGGCCCGCGACCGTCTGGGATGGGTCATGCCCGGGGAGATTGGGTATCGTGTCGTCGATGGGCAGGGCAATGTCATCGGGGGAGTGGTGTCGGCCATCAACCCCAAGGACGACGCGGCTACACGTGTGTGGTACGAGGCATTGTGGGGGTCCCTCCAAGCGGCTGATCGCCCCGAGCCCATCCCTGCCGAAACCGCCAGTCCTTCCGGGCCGACCACGGTTGGGCCCGACTCCACCGAACCTCCCCGATGAGCGCGGATGCGCCTGAGATTCGGCTCAATGAAGAGCTTGACGCCCTCACTCCACTAGACCATGCCATTGTTCGTGCTCAACTGCATCGCAACCCCCAGGGAGCGCAGAGTATCGCGTGGCGTTGTCCGTGCGGCAAGCCAGGGGTAGTGCAAACAGCCCCACGCCTGCCCGACGGGACGCCCTTCCCCACGACGTATTACTTGACATGCCCGAACGCCACCAAAGCCGTTTCCACCCTCGAAGGCTCGGGGATGATGTCCGATATGCAGGACAGATTGGGCCATGATGCGGACCTGGCGAGGCGGTACGAAACGGCCCATGAGGCGTACCTGCGGGATCGGGACGAACTGGGCGAGCGCTTGGGTGTGGACGTTCCCGAAATAGCTGGCCGTTCTGCTGGGGGGATGCCGACGAGGGTCAAGTGCCTTCACGCGCTTCTCGCACACGCCCTCGCTGCCGGTCCTGGGGTCAATACTTTGGGGGATGAGGTTTTGGCCGCGCTGGGTGAGTTTTGGGTCCGGCCATGTCTGGAGGGCTTTGCGTTCGATTCTGGCGAGGGGCAGGGTGTCTCGGGGCCCGAGTCGGCAAACGAGTCAGGCGGGCGCGTCGGGGAGTCGGTATGAGAGTCGGGGTCATCGACTGCGGGACGAACACGATTCGGTTGTACATCGCTGAGGCAAGTGGCAATGGTAAGTATTTGTCATGCACTCCTGGGGAGAATGACCCGATTCCGGTCGAAGACCCCACGGCCACAAGGGAAATCATCCGCACACTTCGGTATGTACGTCTGGGCGAGGGCGTCGACGCGACCGGTCGCTTCGCCGAGGCGGCCTTGGAGCGAGTGTTCGCAGCGTGCGATGAGTTCGCACACATCATCGCTGAGTCTGGTGTTGACAGGTTGCGGTTCATTGCGACATCGGCGGCGCGGGACGTGTCCAATCGGGATGTCTTCTTCGCAGGGGTGCGCGAACGCCTGGGTGTAGACCCCGACGTGATCTCCGGCGATGAGGAGGCTCGGCTGAGTTTCCTCGGGGCTCTGTCGGGTGGGCCAGTGCCTGGTGGCGGGGCCGACTTGAGCGGTGGAATCCTCGTGACCGACATCGGTGGCGGTTCGACCGAGTACATCCTGGGCACTGCGACCGGCACAATCATTGCCGAAGAGTCCACGAATATGGGTTCGGTGCGTGTGCGCGAACGCTTCCTCCACCATGACCCACCACTGCCCGAGGAGGTCGGCGCGGCGCGGGAGTTCATCGATGGACTGCTCGACACAACTGCCTTGTCAGGTGAGTGCCCCTTGCCATCGGCATGGATCGGCGTGGCGGGGACGTGTACATCCCTATCGGCCATGCACAGGCGCCTGACCACCTACGACAGGGCGACAATACACAATTCGCAAGTGGAAGTGGCAGACCTGATAGCCCTGTCAGAGTCATTGCTGGGGCTCACGATAGACCAGACCTTGGCCACCTATCCGGTCCTCAAACTCATGAGAGCTCAGGTCATCTGCGCCGGAGCGCTCATCGCTGCCCAAACAGCCCGAAGGGTCCGGTTACCCATGATTGTGCGGGAGACCGATATCCTTGATGGCGCGGCGATGGACCTCCTTTCGGTCTGACCCCCCATAGCCCAATGGCAGAGGCAGTCGACTTAAAATCGATGCAGTGTCGGTTCGAATCCGACTGGGGGGACCTGGGGAGCCTCGGGACAATAGGCGAGTGCTGGTGCTGCTCGACCGCCTGTGCTCAATCTGTTGATAAGTATTTGTCCGGCAAGGAGCCTGTGGATAACTCTCGTTCTTGTCTGAGGTATGAGCGATGCTGGCGTCATGGATAATTCAAGTCAAAGAAGTGTCGGTCCGCAGCATCACAGCGTATGCTTGACATATGGTGAGCCCACTCGGGATCATGTCCGAGTCAACGCCAGGATGGAGGATGCAAAGATGATGACGGCAACCGTTTCGGTGTTCATGAACCGGACGAATCAAGCAATCCGCATTCCTAAGGAGATGAGCTTTCCAGGAGTCACGCGCTTGGAAGCCACGCGGGAGGGCGACGTTCTGACACTGAAACCACTTCGGCCCACGTGGGATTCTTTCGTGTCGCAGTGGGCAGGCGAGGTCGATGAGGACTTCCTTGCCACTCGCCCCGACGTTGTCGAAGCCCGCCCCCTTGACTTGGGTGATGACCAGTCATGACCGTTCGCTTGATGCTCGACACCAATACCTGCTCCTTCATCATGCGAGGTGTGCCCCAAGTTCTTGCTCGTCTCAAGGCTGCCGACGCCGAAGGAGCGGTGTTCCTGATTTCTGCCATCACCTATTCGGAACTGCGCGACGGGGCGCTCGGCGTCAAGGCGACTGGCAAACATGTCGCCATGGTTGAGGCATTCGTGGAGAGAGTGGACGAAGTCGCGCCATGGGACCGAGCGGCGGTGGACCACACAGCATTGATCCGTGCGACGCTGAGGCGACAAGGAACCCCCATCAGCCCCAACGATTCCGCCATAGCTGGTCATGCATTGTCTCTCGGCATCACTCTGGTAGCGAACAATACGCGCGAGTTTTCCCGAGTGGCGGGCCTTGTCTTGGAGGATTGGGCGACACCCGCAGATATCCCAGCACCGTTCCCGACCTAGAAATCCGCGATACTGCCTGTGCCCCAACTTTTCGAAACTCTGCTCATTTCGGATGTCTTGGGGGGGTGTGTCAGGCGGGGGAAATTGGGGAGAGAACTCATCCACGTGGGCGGCTCGATTGCCCTGGAAACAAGCGGCAACTGAGTACAGGTCCATTTCCGCTTTTCCCCCGTATGCCGTAGACTGCCGATGGGCGTGGAGCAAGCTGTTGCCTTCATGCTCTTGCAGCGTTGCTACGGGGCGACGCGGTGTTGGAAGCGGCAAAGGAGTTCGTCGTGAAACCGCAGGACAAGAGGACAACATCGAAAACATCATCATGGAAACGGGCCTTGGCCGGCATCGCTTCGGGTGCGCTTGTTGTTGGGGGGCTGAGTCTGACGCCACTGATTTCAGAGGTTGCGCAAGCCGCGGCCACCACGGGGACAATTTACGACACGGGCGGATGGCATTCGGGTGTTCCTTTGGATGTGTATCTGGCCGCCGGATCGTCTGGAGCTGCTGCGACGACCAAGGCACCATTCACACCTCTTGACGACAAGACCTTGTATGGTTCGTCCTACAACAACGGTGGCACGGTCTACACGTTCGCGCGAAACGATGAGACGCCTAATCCTGCTGGGCAGGTGCTCATTGGCTACGGTCACAATGTCTCCAGCCTTCAGAGTAACCCGCTGTCCACGATTGCTGTCGATGCTGACCCAGACGGGGTGCGTGGTGTGAAGTACGCGTATTTGTGGGGTTGGAACTCCAACAACGGAGTTTCCAACTCAGAGGCCACGAGCCTGGGGATGACGAACTGGTCTGGTTTGCCAAATGATTACGCTCCGATTTTCCGTATCAAGGAGAATGAGTCGGATTTCGATGTCCTCATGGTTCCGACGCCCGATTTCTTCCCGGATTCCAAGTCCGCGTACCAGTATTGGTCTGGAGGCGAAGTCATCCAGGGCACCGGTGAGATTTTCTTTGGTGGTGGCGAGTGCACACGTCTGGACGCGGGTTATCGCATGATGATCCTGAATCCCGTCACTGGGGCCTACAACTATTCCAACCAGATTGTTCCTGCTACACCTCAAGATGACATCTTCGCTGGCACCGGAACTTCCTGCGGTGGTCAGGGTTACGTGGCCTCTGACTTCGCTCTTGATGCCAACGGAAACGCCTACTTGTCCGTGAACTCTAGTCAGGCTTCTGCGACTTTCGGCGTCGCAGCAACCAGCCGTGTGTGGTTGGTCAGGGTCGTTCCGTCCACGACGGGCAACTGGACATACAATCTGGTCACTCCGTTGGTTCTGGGCCCCAACCAGTCCACTCAGGCCAACAACTATGCGACCGGTGGGACGTATAACTACGGCTCCGCGTTCTTTGGAGGCAAGCAGTATGTGACGGTGAATCAAGGCGACAACCTCCTTGAGATAAATCCGATGTCTGCTCAGATCTTCAACCTGCCTCATGGTCCGTCCAACCCTCCGTCGATGGGTCCAGTTCAGAGCTATGTCCAAGACCTCGCCTCAGGTCAGACGGCCATCGTCATTCAGGGCAGCGTGTACAACGACACGGCCGGTGATGGCTCTGTTGCGGGTGATGCAGCTATCCCAGGTCAGGTCGTGGCTGTGTATTCCAAGAACGCTTCGGGGGATTACGTCTATGAAGGCAAGCGCACCACCGGCCCATCCGGCGACTACTCCTTCCTTGTTTCCTCGTATGGCGATTACTTGGTGCGTCTCGTCACGCCAACTCTCGACTCTCGTAATGCGGTCCAGACATGGGCGTCTGCCGGTGGGGTTCATAACCCTGTGACCGCGAAGTGCGACTCTGGTGACCTCTCAACTTCGGGCCCGTGCTCTGGTGCGCTGTCCAGTCCCTATCCAGTGGACCCCGCTCTACCGACTGCCAACACTGCCGCTGGTTCGGACACGTCGACCCAACCGTCAGCAATGGCCGTCTATTCCACGGTCCATATCACCACGTCAACCGAGGTCATCAATGCTGACTTCGCCATCACGACCGCTGGTGACTATGGCGACTCGCCCCTGGGCCCGGCCACTGTGGCTGCTGGCGCTCCCTTCCACCTCAACTCGATTGACCCTCAACTATGGCTGGGTGGCAGCCTGGGAGTATCAGCCGGTCCGGTGACCGACGATTCTGATGCCTCTGATGACGGCGTGAGCACGTCCACCTTCTTTGGCGATCAACTATTGGGTACAACAGTTCTTGCTGCCACTCATGAGTACACTCTGAAAGCCGCTGTGTCTGGCCCCAAAGCGGCCCAAGCCCAGATCACTGGCTGGACAGCTCCGGCTGGCTCCTGGGTTGCGACTCCGGCGTGGACTCCCACCTTGTCCGGCACGACAGCCTCCGGCCCCTTCAGGTACCAAACCTCTGGGACGGTCGCTGCGACCGGCCACGTGAGGGTGGACGCCTCGCTCGTCGCCGATGCTGCCCCGAGCAACCCTGCCGGGTCGTACACGGTGTACCCCGGCACGGCCTACTGGGCAGTCCCCGGCGAAATTGAGGACTACACTGTCAACCTCGCTGAGGCCGTGTACCACCCGGCCGCTGTCACAACCGGCCCGACAGGGACGTTCACAGTGGACAGCCAAGTCCTGACCGCCGATGACGACCCTGTCGTCGTGGGCACAGCCACCGCGACAACGGCTGGCGCCAAGCCCTTCACCGCCACCGTTCCCGACGCATCCTGGACAGTGGAGAGGGTCGAAGTGCGTGCCCTGGAAACAGGCGCTGTGCTGAGCACCGAGCCTGTGAGCCAGGCCGGACTCAACTTCACCTTCTCGCACACCTTCACCGCTGGTGACGATGTGGTGCTCGTCGTCGTCTTCAAGCAGGGCGCGAACCCCAGTCAGTCCAGTCTGACTGTGGACAAGAACACCACTGAGGTGGGGACCAACATCACGGCGACCGCCACGATCAGGGACTCAAACGGTGGTGCCTTGAATGGCGTCGAGGTGACCTTCTCCACTGCGCACGCTGCCGTGACCCTCGGTTCCAACACATGCACGACGGGACCCGCCGGTACGTGCACAGTGACCGTGTCCTCACATGTCGCGGGCGTGTATACGAACGAATTGTCCGCCACCGTGGAGGTTGCCTCCGTGGCGACCGAGATCTCCAACTCGCCTCAGAGCCTGACGTTCACGCCCGGCCCGATCAACCCAGGCACCTCCACGTTGAGCGCCAACCCACTGACGCAGACGTCCGGCTCACCCATCACTGCCACTGTCACAGTCAAGGATGAGTGGGACAACGTATGGACCGGCCTGACGGCGACTGACATCGTCTTGTCTGCGGTTTCCGGGACAGCGGGCGTGCCTGATTCGTCTCTGGAGATCACCAACTTCACCGAGGTCGGCAACGGGGTTTACACCTATACTGTGACATCCAAGCTCGTGGGCAGTTTCACTCTCTCCGCGACTGTCCAGACAGTCCCACTCAATCAGCACCCTGTGGTGACCTTCACCGCCGGTGGCGTCTGCGTGAGCAATTGCACCCCAGTGGACCCCACCCACATCACTCGCGTCGTGATGACGCTCAACGATCAGCTCGCTGACGGCACAGCCACTGACACGGCGAGGGCGTATGCCTATGACCAGTACGGCAACGCCGTGGAAAGCGCGCGGGTTATCGTGACCGACAAGTCCACTGGGGCATTGGCGGGCAAGATCACTCCGACCACATCGACGGTGACAACCGGTCCAGACGGCACGGTCGATTTGTCATGGACATCCGCAACGGCCGGTTCCTTTACCGCAGAATCCACTATCGACGACCTGAAGCCTTCCGTGGGTGGCGTTTTGTCCGGCGACTCGGGCATCCGCTTCACCAATGGCTCCGCCGATCCGGCGAAGTCCACCTTGGTTGTCACTCCCGCAGGCCCGATTGTGGCTGGCGAGTCGTACACGGCAGTGGTCACTATTCTGGACTCGACCGACAATGCAGTCGCTGATGAGGTTGTGTCCTTCACGACCAACTCGCCTGATGCCGCCGTGTCCGCTCCAACGTGTACAACCAACTCGTCTGGACAGTGCCAGGTGACCTTCACCTCAAAGTTGGCGGGGACCTACGAACTATCCGCCAAGGTACCTGTGGCCGGGACTCAGACCAACATCTCCGGTTCCCCCGCCTCCAGGGAGTTCATCGCTGGAGAGGTGTGCGTGACCAATTGCACCCCCGTGAATCCAGCTAACGTGACTCGCGTGGTCGTGACGAAGAATGGCGCTGAGGCCAATGGCACCGACACTGACGAGGCGACTGTTTATGCGTACGACCGCTTCGGCAACGCGGTTGCCAACGCCGCCGTGCTCACGACAACCACTGATTCGACGCTCGACATCGTGACCCCAACGGCAACGACACTAGGAAATGGCACTGCCATCCTGAGTTACACCTCTTCCACGGCAGGGACGAAACCCGCTTCAGTGACAGTCGACACCAAGACCCCGCAAGGCTCTCCTGTCTCGCTGACTTTTGGCGCTGGCGTGGGCGACCCAGGTCATTCGACTCTGTCCATCTCGCCGACTGTACCCCAGGTTGTGGAGTCCTTCTTCACCCTCACAGCCCATGTGGCTGACGCAACGGACAATGCCGTTGAAGGTACCCTGGTGACCTTCTCGACGGATGCCCTAGCTACTCTGAACCCGACAACGTGCACCACCGGACCTAGCGGTGACTGCACGGTGACGGTGACCTCCCTCAAGGTGGGGACCTACGCGATCCATGCCACGATCCCCGACCTTGGCGGGACCCCGACAGAGATTCTGAACTCGCCCGTGTCGGCAACCTTCACTGCGGGCGAGGTTTGCACGAAGGCGGACGGCTGTACCCCTGACACCGGGGAGCCAGCCACGCGCGTGGAAATCCTCACCAACGGTGTGGCCAACGACGGTATAGAACATGACATTGTCAGGGTGTTCGCCTACGACAAGCATGGCAACGCCGTTCCTGGGGCGAGTGTGGTGTCCACCCCTGCGGCTGGCGTGACTGAGTTGATTGTCCAGACATCGATCACTCCCACCGGCCCTGATGGCACAACAACCATTTGGTACGCCTCCCTCACAGCAGGTGCGTATCCCGCCGATGTGCGCGTGGACAACAAGACCCCGCAAGGCTCGCCCGTGACTCTCGCCTTTGGCTCCGGCCTTGGTGAGCCCGCCAACTCGACCTTCGTCGTGTCCCCCAACGGCCCCATCACAGTGGGTGAAGGCGCAGCCAACACGTACACCGCGACGGCGACCGTCCATGACGTTTTCGACGCACCCGCTGCGGGTGTGGTCGTAACCTTCGATATCACGCCCAGCGCAGGTCCTGAATGGGCAGGTGGAGTCGCATCGTGCTCGACCGGCCCGACTGGCACCTGCTCGGCGCTGGTTCACTCGACCAAGTCTGGGACGTACACCATCACAGCTTCCCTGACCAATGGCGCAATCCGCACCGGCACCTCCACTGTGCTCAACCCCGTCTACGGGGTTTCGGTCGCCTGGAAGGCCGACGACGTGTGCTCCGCAGCCGAAGGATGTACCCCCGTCGATCCGACGACTCCGCCGGAGTTGAGGACGCGCATCGAAGTCACCCTCGACAACCAGTTGGCTGATGGCAACGCCTATGACGAGGTGACGGTGTACGCCTTCGACCAATGGGGCAATGCGGTTCCTCAGGCCCTCGTGACCTCTTCGCCCACTGAATCGACTCTCCATGTTCAGACCGGCATCCCCGGCACCGATGACCATGGCGAATCGATCATCAAGTATTCCTCGACGGTCGCAGGTCCGCACACAGCAACGGTCCAAGTCGACTCCAAGGCGGTGCCTGGATCGCCCGCGACACTGACATTCGTTCCTGGTTCTCCGAGCTTGACCCAATCCGCGCTGAGCGTCGTTCCGACCACACTCATTGTGGGTGAGACGGCGACGGTCACAGCGGTCATCAAGGATGCTGGTGGCAATGTGATTCCCGGTGTGCTCGTGACCTTCAGTGTGACCGGCGACGCCGAGTTGAGCGCTCTGAGCGACACCACTGATGGCAATGGTTTGGCGCATGTCACTCTGAGTGACAAGACCGCCGAGACGGTGAACGTGACAGCAACTATTAAGATTGCCAATACGGATCGGGATATTTCCGGCTCTCCGGCTCCTGTGACCTTCCTTCCCGGCCCGGTCTGCATGGAACCTGGGTGTACGCCTGACCCCGGCGTGGACAACGACCATCGCACTCGCGTGGAGGTCACTGTCGACAACCAGACTGCCAACGGCACTTCTGCTGACAAGGCGACTGCTTGGGCTTTCGACCAGTTTGGCAACGCTGTACCCAATGTGGCCGTCACCACCGACACGACCGCTGCCCAACTGACTGTGGGCACTCCTTCGGCGGTGACCCTGGCGAATGGTTCTGCGGTCCTGAATTACACATCGAATGTCGCGGGCGGATATCAGGCCCACGTGTACCTCGACGGTGCAGAGATCATCTTCACTCCGCAGCCTGGCTCAAGTCTTGACACTCCTGAAGGCGCCGCGTCGAAGTCATCGCCTGTGACGCTGACATTCATTCCTGGTGCGATTGATCTTGCCAACTCGACCCTCGTGGTGTCGCCAACGACTCTGGTTGTGGGTAATAGTGCGTCCGTGACGGTGACTGTGCGTGATGCGGGTGGCAATGCGATTCCTGGT
>JAISJO010000091.1 GCA_031261485.1 Propionibacteriaceae bacterium
CACGACCATGACGAAGAAGGCCGCCACTTGCCCGTCGAGGATTCCCCAGACGTCGGACATGGCCACGAGCATGAGGTTCGAGGCGTTGAGCATCAATTCCACACACATGAAGATGACCAAGGCGTTGCGACGCACGAGGAATCCGACCAGCCCAATGGCGAACAGGATGACCGCAAGAACGGGATACAAATTACTCATTGTCTCCTCCCTCCTTGTCTTCGCTTTCTTCCGTGGCCTCAGCCGCAGGCTCATCCTCTGGCTCGGTCTCAGCCTCGGACTCAGCTTCGACCTCGGACTCAGTTTCGGTCCCGGTGTCTGGCGGACTTTCTGGTTCAGCGCCAGCATCAAAGGTTCCATCGTCACCTTCGACCGAGTCGACCTCAGTCACTTCGACAACCTCGACCTCGATATCGTCGTCGTTTTCAGCATCCAGCACGTCCTCAATCTCCAGTAGGTCTTCGCCCTCCATTGCCATCAGCACCTCGTCATGGGGTGCCCATAGATCGTCGGCACTGGCGATGGCCACACGGTCAGCCAGGACCTTCGACACCGACTTCTCGGCGATGGACCCATCAGGCAAGAGAGCCGGGGTGGCAATGGAGTTGTGACGAGCGAAAATACCCGAGTTCGGGCGCGGGCCGGGATGTGCGCCCGTGGCCGCGTATGCGTCCAACCGGGCCTGCGCCTTCTCGGTCTGGGAGACCTTGGGCTTGAGTCGCTCAGGATGGGCGAGCACCATGGCTGCAACGGCAGCGGTAATGAGCAGAGCCGCCGTGGCTTCGAAGGCGATGACGTATTTCGAGAAGAGAATCGCCGCGATGCCCTCGACGTTGCCGTCCGCATTCGCCGCGTCCAAACCGACGGGAGCAGTGATCACGCCTTGGACGACCGCCAGAATCAGCAGGGCAAGGACACCCAAACCAACAATGGCTGAGGCCACCCTGTGACCCCGAAGCCCATCGACGAAGGAGTCTTTCGCATCCACTCCGACGAGCATGATGACGAAGAGGAAGAGCATGAGGACCGCACCGGTGTACACGATGATCTGCACGGCGAAAAGGAAGGGAGCGTTGAGGCTCGCGTAAATCACGGCCAAGGAGACCATGACCAGTGCCAGCCACAGTGCGGAATACACGGGTTTGCTAGACACCACCAAACCGACCGCTCCTGCGATGGCAAGGACGGCGCATATCCAGAAGGTGATATTCACCCCTGTCACAAGGAGAATCATGCCTCGGCCCCCTTTCGAGCGACGCGGTTGTCAGGCCCCGAATCGGGCAGGCCCAAGAAGTACGCCGTCTCATCGTCGCCCAGATAACGCGGATGTGGCGGTTCCTCCATGCCCTCGACCAGAGGCGCGAGCAACTCTTCCTTGGTGAAGATGAGCGATTCCCGCGAGCGGTCAGCCAACTTGAACTCATTGGTCATTGTGAGCGCCCGTGTCGGACACGCCTCAATGCACATCCCGCAGAAGATGCAGCGCAGGTAGTTGATTTCGTACACCTTGCCGTAACGTTCGCCGGGGCTGTACCTCTCGTCGTCGGTGTTGGCGCCGGCCTCGACGTAGATGGCATCCGCAGGACAAGCCCACGCGCACAACTCGCAGCCGACGCATTTCTCCAAGCCATCGGGCCAACGGTTGAGTTGGTGACGGCCATGGAACCTCGGCTCGGTGACCTTCTCCTTACCTTTTTCCGGGTAACCCTGGGTGAAGGTCTTGCGGAACATGGTGGCGAAGGTGATACCGAATCCCTTCCATCCATCGAGGAATGCCATGCTTACTCCTCTCCCTCAGACTCGGCAACGGGCGTGTCGGCCTCAATGAGGTCGCCGTCAGGCCCAACAAGCACATCTGCGAACTCGGGCAGAATCTGGCCTGCCATGGGTGGCACCGGATAGCCTCCCGCGAAGGGGTCGAAGACACCTTGAGGCACCTTCGGGATGCGGCTCACTTCGGAACGCGCCTCCTCCTTCTTCTCGGGGATGAACAAAATCACGAGGAGCACCACGACGACGACCGCAGCAGCGATGCCCATGACCCTCGCCGAGACAGCACCTTCAGCGCTGGCGACACGCAGGCCGGCGACGAGCACGATCCACACCAGGTTGATGGGGATGAGCGCCTTCCACCCGAGGTGCATGAATTGGTCGTACCTCAGTCTGGGCAGAGTCCCGCGCAACCACACGAAGAGGAAGATGAAGCCGAGGACCTTGGCGAGGAACCACACTGGCCCCATCCAGCCCGAATCTATCCAGGCCAGGGCGTCGAACCTTGTCAGAAGGTTGAGAGGCCACGGGATATGATACCCACCAAGGAACAATGTCGTCGCAATCCCGGAAACGGTGGCCATGTTGATGTATTCAGCGAGGAAGTAAATGGCGTACCGGAACCCGGAATAGTCGGTGAGGTAACCAGAGACCAACTCCTGCTCGCATTCGACCAGGTCAAAGGGGGCGCGGTTGGTCTCGGCGACCATGGAGATGACGTAAATCACGAAACTCGGGAAGAGCAGAAGCCAGTACCAACCGGGGATGTGCAGGATGTTCACCCATGACAGCCAGCCACCCAGTTGGATGTCAGCGGATTGGGCGACGACGATGTCGTTGGTGGACATCGACCCTGCGTACATGAAGACAGCCACCAGGGACAACCCCATGGCGATCTCATACGAAATCATCTGCGCGGTGGAACGGATGCCGCCGACCAGGGAGTACTCCGACGTCGAGGCCCAGCCAGCGAGCACGACTCCGTAGATGCCCACGGCCGCAACCGACAAGACAAAGAGCACACCCATGGGCAGGTCGGTGAGTTGGAGGTGTGTCTTCACGCCGAACATGGAGACCTCGCCGCCCAGTGGGATGACCGACCAGGCGGTGAAGGCGGCAGTGCCGGTGAGGATGGGGGCCAAGGTGAAGACGACGCGGTCGGCGCCTTTGGGGCGGAAGTCCTCTTTGAGAAGCAGTTTTGTTCCGTCAGCGAGCGCCTGGGCGAGTCCCAGCGGACCGTTCATGATGGGGCCCTTGCGCTGCTGCATCTTGCCCACGACACGGCGCTCGAACCATACATTGAAAATCGTGAACACAAGGAGGAATACCACGATGCCAACGACTTTGATGAGAATGATCCACCAAGGATCAGTCCCGAACACGGCAGTGTCAAGCAACATCACTCACCTTCTTTCGTCGGGGCGGGAGCGGCGGCAAGGATGACATTCGCACCCACGCCCAGTCCCGTCTGATTGAGTCGCCACGAATGGGGGTTGAACGGCACCCAGATGGCGCCGTCGACCATAGTCGGCTCGACGCGGATGGGATACACCACCGAGCCTTTCGTGCCTGTCAGACGGACGTACGTGCTCGTCGCAAGGCCTTCATCGCGCAGGGTTTGCGGCGATATGCGGGCGACGACTTCTCGCGCAGTGGCGAGTAGAGCGTCAGCGCCATCGAGGCAGCGGGAGTCATCCAGCAATTCGCGCCATGTCACCAATTGGATGGACCTGCCCGGTTCAAGGGCCGCGACCGGGGTCATCGGCTCACGAGGCCCTGTCCACGTGGGCAGTGATGCGAGTTCGATACGAGCGGCGGCGGCTGTGCGGAATCCCAGGTCCTTACCCAGACCCTCGGCGAGCGCAGCCAGGACACGGATATCAGTCATCGCGGCTCTCGGGTTGGGCACTGCCTCGTCGACCGGGCACACTCGATGCTCCCAGTTGAGGAAGGTGCCCTCGGTGGTCTCTAGCAAGTCCACGGGGAGGACGACGTTGGCCAAGGCGGCCACATCGGACATCCGGTTCTCCAGAGATACAACAAAGGCTTTCTCGAAACCAGCCAGGGCCGCGTCGGGGTCGAGGAAATCGCGCGCCTCAATTCCTGCGGTGACAAGGGCCTTGATATTACCTTCGCTGGCCGCCTGGAGGAGTTCGAGTGCCGATAGGCCGGGGGTCGAGGGAAGGCGACTGCCCCAGACTTCGCTCATCTCATCGCGGGAAGCATCGTCAGACACGAGATGCCCCGACGGAAGCAGCGTCGGCAGGCATCCTGCTTCGAGAGCGCCGATTTCTCCAGCGCGGCGCGGCACCCAAGCCAAACGCGCGCCAGACTCGGCGACCTTGTCAGCCAGCGCGGTGAACGACCCAGGAATCTGTGTCAGCGGCACACCGGCCAAAATGATGGCGTCCTTGTCGATATCCAGGTCACGGATGGCTTGGGGAACGTCGCTCGGACGCGCGGGAATCAGTTCAGCGCCCATCTTGGCCGCCCCACGCGAGGCATAAGCGGCGATGGTCACAATCTTGAGGCCCTTCTTGCGGTTGGCTTTGCGCAACCTCAGGAAGACCATGGGCGACTCGTCTTCAGGCTCGAAAGAAACCAGGACAACTTTACTTGCCTTCTCCAGGTCTGCGTACGTCACGCAATCTTGTCCGGCCCGACCTGCGACGTGCTGGGCGAGGAACTGTGCCTCTTCCGCTGATTGGGAACGCGAGCGGAAATCGATGGAGTTCGTGTGCAGGACGGCTCGTGCGAAACGGGAGTAAGCGTAATTCGTCTCCACTGTGAGTCGCCCGCCTGTGAGGACGCCCACGTCGAGGCGGGCCCTCTTGAGGCCTGTCACAGCGGCTTCGATAGCCTCGGGCCAACTCACGGGAACCAATTCGCCGCTCTTGCGCACCATTGGCCTTGTCAGACGGTCTTTCTGGTGGCCGGACACGAAACCGAAACGGCCCCTGTCGCAGCTCCACTCCTCGTTGACTTCTGCGTTCTCGCCTGCCAAGCGACGGCGAACCACACCACGGCGAGCGTCCACACGGATCTGGCACCCACTCGCGCAGTTCTCGCAGGTCGTCACTGTCGACGTCAGGTCGAAGGGACGAGCAGAGAAACGGTAATCAGCACTTGTCAACGCGCCGACTGGGCAAATCTGTGTGACATTGCCGGAGAAGTATGAGTCATAGGGCTCGTCGGGGTAGATGCCGATCTGGGACTTGGCTCCCCGCTCGACCAGGTTGATCATGGGGTCGCCGGAAATCTGGTCGGAGAAGCGTGTACACCGAGCGCACAAGACGCAACGTTCACGATCCAAGAGGATCAAGTCGGACAGCGGTATGGGCTTCGGATACGTCCGCTTCACACCATCGAAACGGGTATTGGCACGTCCATCGGCCAGAGCCTGATTCTGCAAGGGGCATTCGCCGCCCTTGTCGCAGATGGGGCAATCCAGCGGGTGGTTGAGCAAGAGCAATTCCAGAATCTGCTCTTGGGCGTCCTTGGCCATCTGGGAGGTGGCTTGGGTCTTGATGACCATGCCGTTGGCAGCCTCGGTTGTACAGGAGGGCTGCGGTTTGGGGAAACCCCGCCCATTGCCCGCATCGGGGATCTCCACGAGGCACTGGCGACACGCGCCCGCAGGGTCGAGCAGAGGGTGATCGCAGAAGCGCGGGATGGCAACCCCTGCGGCCTCGGCAGCCCGAATGGCCAGCGTTCCCTTGGGCACGCTCACCTGGGCGCCGTCGATGGTGAGGGTAATCATCTCAGCCATGGAAATGGGCTCGCTCATGCGCGTACCTCCAAGTCATCCTGGGCAACGGGGAACAGAGCGGACTTGGCATAGGGCAAGTACTCCCATGCCGGAGTGTGGTAGCCCACCTCGAACTCCTCTCGGAAGTTCCTGACCGCGCTCGTGACACAAGCGACAGCCCCTTCGGCCAATGTGCAGAAACTCTTGCCGGTTATGTCGTCGCAGACACTGAGGAGCTTGTCCACATCGCCCTCGTGAGCGGTGCCTTCCTCGAAGCGGGCGAGCAGCTGGGCCAGCCACCACGTCCCTTCACGGCACGGTGTACATTTTCCGCACGATTCGTGCTTGTAAAACTCCACCCAACGCCGCGTCGTGCGCACAATGGATGTCGTCTCATCGAATATCTGCATGGCCTTGGTCCCCAACATGGTACCCGCAGCAGCCAGACCCTCGAAGTCCATGACTGTGTCCAAGGCGTCAGGGGTCAGAATCGGAGTGGAGGACCCGCCAGGGGTGAAGAACTTGAGTTGATGCCCTTCGCGGATGCCGCCAGCCAAGTCGATGAGTTCGCGCATCGTGATACCCATGGGCGCCTCGTACTGGCCGGGGTGGGCCACGTGTCCGGACAAGGAGTAAATCGTGAACCCCTTGGACTTCTCGGTCCCCATCGAGGTGAACCAGTCTTTACCATAGGCCAGAATCGACGGGACTGTGGAGATGGATTCGACATTGTTGACCACAGTCGGCGAAGCGTACAAACCAGCGACAGCAGGGAAAGGTGGACGCAATCGAGGTTGCCCACGCAAACCCTCCAGAGAGTTCAGCAGAGCAGTTTCCTCACCG
This sequence comes from Propionibacteriaceae bacterium, assembly GCA_031261485.1. Classification (GTDB taxonomy): domain Bacteria; phylum Actinomycetota; class Actinomycetes; order Propionibacteriales; family Propionibacteriaceae; genus WQYJ01. Next base: position 6,359 of record JAISJO010000091.1, read on the forward strand.
CAGATGTACGCACCGGCACCCGAATGCACGATGACGTCCAAGTCGTAGCCAGAGCCCAGAATGTCCTTGCCCAGCAGCCCAGCGTCGTACGCCTCCTGCACAGCCTTGCGGACTCTGCGGATGGGGTGGACGACCTCGCCGCGAATGTAAATGAAGGCGGTGTGCGCATTGATGGCGTAGCTGGAGATGATGACGCCCTCGACGAGAGTGTGCGGGCTGGCCATGAGCAGCGGGATGTCCTTGCACGTCCCCGGCTCGGATTCGTCGCCGTTGACCACGAGGTATTTCGGGTTGGGGTTGTCTTGGGGGACGAAGGACCACTTCATGCCCGTCGGGAACCCGGCGCCGCCCCTGCCTCGCAGGTTGGCGTCTTTGACCTCGTTCATGACCTCGGTCGGGGTCATCGTCAGGGCTTTCTTGAGTCCTTCGTAGCCGCCTTGGGCGCGGTATTCATCCAGGACCCATGAGCGGGGTTGTCCCCAGTTGCGTGTCAGAACGGGGGTGAGCGTGTCCGTCATTTCTTCCCCTTCTTGCCCTTGGCAGCGCCTGGCTTACTGGCCTTCTCAGGCTCGGAGGGCTCAGCAGATCCAGCGGGACTCGGCTTGGGCAAAGCCGCCAACCCAGGAGTTCCCTTCGGCACGCCTGACCAACCCTTCTCAGCAGCAATTTCCACACCACGCAGCGAAGCGGGACCGGCGGAGGGTCCTTCGTCGGCCAACCCGTCGTCGATTCCTGCGAGTGCCATCTCGGTGTCGCGCCATCCGGTCAGCTTCGGTCCGCGGGTGGAGTACACGTCCCGTTCATCCGCCAAGTCATCCAGAAGCTGTTTTGCCTTGTCAGGAGTCATATTGTCCATGAACTCCCAGTTGACCATCATGACGGGCGCGAAGTCGCACGCGGCATTGCATTCGATTCTCTCCAGAGAGAACAGGCCGTCAGCGGTGGTTTGTTCAGGGGCGATGCCCAACTCCTTCTCGACAGTCTCCAGCAAGATGTCGCCACCCATGACCGCGCACAAGGCTGTTGTACAGACCCCGATGTGGTGGGTGCCAGCCGGGCGGCGCTTGTACATGGTGTAAAACGTCGCCACACCGGAGACTTGCGCAGGGGTGATCTCAAGGATCTGGGCGATGACCTCGATACCGCGAGGACTGACTCGCCCATCCACCGACTGCACATAGTGAAGCATGGGCATGAGCGCCGAACGCTTCAGAGGGTAACGGTCGGCCAAGGATTGCAGAACCTCAATAGTCGATTTATCGATATTGGTTGCCCTCTCGGACATGTCGACCGACCCAGTGTGTTCGAAATAGGTCTCGTCGCTCATCGGTCAACACCTCCCAGCACGGGATCCAAGCTGGCCACGGCCACGACGACATCGGACAACATGCCCCCTTCGCACAGGGTGGGTACGGATTGCAGATGGTGGAAGCCAGGGTCACGGAAGTGAACCCTGTACGGCTGGGTCCCACCGTCGGAGACAACGTGGCAGCCCAACTCGCCCTTGGGCGATTCGATGGCTTGGTAAGCCTGGCCGGCCGGGACTGAGAAGCCTTCGGTGACCAGCTTGAAGTGGTGGATGAGCGCTTCCATCGATTGGCCCATCACTTCCTTGACATGGGGGAAGGAGTTGCCTTGACCGTCCGAGCCCAAGGTCAGCGCCCCCGGCATGGCGATCTTGGCGTCCTCGACCATGTGCGGTTGGCCAGCGGTGGATTCGAGCTTGTCATAGCACTGTTCCACGATCTTGAGTGACTCCCACATCTCCTGGAGCCTGACCCTGAAACGCCCGTAAGCATCGCAGGTGTCCCAGGTGGGAACCTCGAAATCGTAGTCTTCGTATCCGCTGTACGGCTGCTTTTTGCGCAAGTCCCAGGCGTACCCCGTGGCACGCAGGGGCGGCCCGGTGACACCGAGGGCCATCGCCTGCGACAGTGTGAGGGTTGCCACATCGCACATGCGGCCCTTGAAGATGGGGTTTTCGTTGCAGAAACCCGCATATTCGGGGAGGTGCTTGTGCAGCCATTCGATGACTGTGCGCAGCCTGGCCAAACCGTCGTCGGGAAGGTCGATGCTGACCCCGCCTGGGCGGACATAAGCGTGGTTCATGCGGGTGCCGCACAACGACTCGAAGAAGTCAAGAATCATTTCGCGTTCACGGAAACCGATGGTCATCACGGTCAGTGCGCCCAGTTCCATGCCGCCTGTGCCGATAGCCACCAGATGGGAAGCGATACGGTTCAATTCCATGACCAGCACACGCAGAATCTGCGCCCGCTGCGGCACTTCGATGCCCATGGCCTTCTCGACGGCCAGGGCATATGCCGTCTCGTTGAACATCGGCATGACGTAATCCATGCGCGTGACGTACGTCGAGCACTGCGACCAGGTGCGGAACTCCATCGACTTCTCGATGCCCGTGTGGAGGAAGCCGATGCCGGGGCGGATGGACGTGACTGTCTCTCCGTCCAACTCGACCTCCAGGCGCAGGACACCGTGGGTGGAGGGATGCTGCGGGCCCATGTTGATGACGATGGTTTCATCGCCCTTTTCACGAGCCGCTGCCACGATTTCGTCGAAGTCCCCGCCTTGGGTCAGGTATTCGGTCGGCACAGACTTCGCTGGCGTGTCGACGGAGACATGAAGACTTTCGTCTTGGCGTTCTTCGGACATCAGTATGACCTCCTCTGGTCGGGCGGAGGCACCTGCGCGCCCTTGAACTCCACCGGTATCCCGCCCAGCGCGTAATCCTTGCGCTGAGGATGACCGTCCCAATCGTCGGGCATGAGGATGCGGGTGAGCGCTGGGTGGTCGTCGAAGACGATACCGAACATGTCCCAGGTTTCGCGCTCATGCCAATCAGTGTGCGGATAAACACCAGTCACCGAAGGGATGAAGGGGTCGTCGTCGGGAGCGGTGACCTCCAAACGGATACGTCGGTTGTGCGTCATCGAGAGCAGGTGGTACACGACGTGCAGTTCCGCGCCTTCTTCGTCGGGATAGTGGACCCCCGACACTGACTGGCATGTCTCGAAGCGCAGGTACGCATCGTCGCGGCACGCGCGTACAACTTCCAGCAAGCGCTCCCGCGGGATGTAGAAAGTCAACTCACCATGTTCGGTGTTTACCTCGTCGGCCAGACCGGGAACGAGGGATTCCAGCTTGTCAGCGACCTCATCGAACCAGGAACCGAAGGGTCTCGAAGCGCGCACGTGCCGCACAATCGGACGGGAGATGCCGCCGAACCCGGACACGTCGCCGGGGCCCGAGCCCCACATGCCTTGGCGGGTGAGGACTGGTGTCGGTTTGGGTGTGATCTCAATGTCGGTCATCGCATCAACCCCCTCTGCTCCAACGTCGTCGGGGCTTCGAGAAGGGCGTCCTCGCGGGAATCGGCCTGCTCGGTGATGTGCTTGCCGATGGGGGCGTGCATGACCTCGCGCTTACGCAACTTGAAAATCGCGTCAATGAGCTGGTCAGGACGCGGAGGGCAACCAGGAATGTACACATCCACAGGCACGATGTGGTCGCAGCCCTGGACGATGGCGTAGTTGTTGAATATGCCACCCGACGACGCGCACGCACCCATGGAGATGACCCACTTGGGCTCGGGCATCTGGTCGTACACCTGTCTCACCACAGGGGCCATCTTGTGCGAAAGCCGCCCGGAGACGATGAGAAGGTCCGCCTGACGAGGGGAAGCGCGGAATACCTCCATGCCCCAGCGTCCGGAGTCGAAACGAGGCGCGCCAAATGCCATCATCTCGATGGCGCAGCACGCCAATCCCATAGTCGCTGGCCAGAACGACGCCTGCCGCAGCCATCCGAACACGGACTCCACCGTGGTCAAAAGAACCCCGGGAATCTTGTCCTCTACACCCATCTTTGCCTCAATCCCAGTTCAACCCGCCACGGCGGAAGACGTACATATATGCGATGAATACGGTGACAATGAAGAGCACCATCTCAATCAACGCGAACAGGCCCATCTTGTCGAAGGACACCGCCCACGGGTAAAGGAAGACGATTTCAATGTCGAAGACGATATAGAGCATCGCCGTGATGTAGTACTTGACTGGGACACGCCCACCCTCAGCCGGTTGGGGGGTCGCTTCAATGCCGCACTCGTACGGGTCGTACTTGGCTCGGTTCTTTCGCGCTGGTCCCACAATCTTGGAGAGACCGATAGCCAGAGCCATGAACGCGGCAGCGAGTGCTAGCAACCCCACGACTGGTGTGTATATGTTCATCCTCAGTCCTTCTCGTGTGGTCCGACCCCCACGCATGAGGGCACCTAATGATACTAGTGCATGGCGAGAGAGGATACCTATGAGCGAAGGGTTCCAGAAAGGAAAAACTCATGCCAGTCCACGGCCAGGGGCGGTTCAGAAGTAATACGGAAAGTCGGACCAGTCGGGGTCGCGCTTCTCCAGGAAGGAATCACGGCCCTCTCGGGCTTCGTCGGTCATGTACGCGAGGCGCGTGGTCTCCCCGGCGAAAATCTGCTGTCCGACAAGGCCATCGTCTATGGCATTGAAGGCATATTTCAACATCCGAATGGCCGTGGGCGACTTTCCAGCGATGAGTGACGCCCATTCCAAACCGACTGTCTCAAGCTCGCCGTGCGGCACGACCGCGTTGACTGTGCCCATTTCGTACCCTTTGGCGCCGTCGTAGGTTTGGCCCAGGAAGAATATCTCGCGGGCGAACTTCTGTCCCACCTGACGAGCGAGGTACGCGGAACCGAACCCTGCATCGAAGGACCCCACATCGGCGTCAGTTTGCTTGAAACGGGCGTGCTCGCGGGAGGCCAGGGTCAGGTCGCACACCACCGCGAGGGAGTGCCCGCCACCAGCCGCCCACCCGTTGACAAGGGCAATCACCGGCTTTGGCATGAATCTGATGAGACGTTGTACTTCCAGAATGTGCAGTCGGCCCAGCTTGGCGCGCTCATGTACGGATGGTTCGGCCGGTACAGTCTCGCCACTTGTCCCGGTTGCCCGCTCATGTACGGATGGTTCGGCCGGTCCGTCCTCAGTTTGGCGGTCGACGTACTCATATCCCTGCCGTCCACGTACACGCTGGTCGCCGCCGGAACAGAAGGCCCAACCGCCATCCTTGGGCGAGGGACCGTTCCCGGTGAGCAGGACACAGGCGATGTCTGGGCTCATCCGGGCGTGGTCCAAAGCGGTGTACAACTCATCCACCGTGTGGGGGCGGAAGGCATTGCGGACCTCGGGACGGTCTATCGCCACTCGTACAGCCCGGACGTGCTTGGCGCGATGGTACGTGATGTCTGTGAAAGAAAATCCGGGAACTTCGTCCCACTCTTCGGGGTGAAAAGGTTGCTCCATGAGTTCAGGCTAGCGTGTTTGCACCTCACACCATCGGCACGCCCCGTGTTGCGACCCCTCTCCAGCCTCAGTCCAGACCAAGCGCCTCGATGCGGGCACGCACACGGTCGGGGTAGTTGGTGATGATCCCGTCGACTTCTTGACGCAGCATCGCGTCAATGTCCTCGACCTCGTTGACCGTCCACGCATTGACCTCCAACAAGGAGTTATGGGCCTCGGCGATGAGGTTGTCCACTGCCTTGACGTACTCAATCGGGGGATGCAGAGCGGTGGCCCACAGTTGATGCGCATAGTTCCACGGCTCGTACAAGACGTCCTGGAAAAGCACACCCGTGGACACCAGCGACCCGACCTGGCGAATGTGCGCCAAGGTCATGTGGTTGAAGCTGGAGATCACGGTTCGATACTCCCAATCGCGGTCGTCGACGAGGTCGAGCACCTTCTCCGCGATCCCTGGATAGTCGACCACAGAGTCTTTGATTTCCACGTTGATCAGCATCGACGTGCCGGACAATAGGTCGAAGACCTCGCCCAGCGTCGGTACCTTTTCACCAGGGTATTGCTCATTGCCCAGAGAAGCGTCAAGCGTCTTGATTTGGTCCAGCGTGTGGTCTTTTACCCAACCATGCCCCGATGTCGTGCGGTCGAGAGTCTCGTCATGGATGACAATCAGTTCGCCGTCCGCGCTCAACTGCACATCCAATTCGACGCCATCAGCCAACTGATCATGGGCTAGGGAGAAAGCAGCCAATGTGTTCTCTGGTGCATAGCCACTGGCCCCCCGATGAGCCCAAATCCTTGTCATGACAATCCCCTTACTCAGGACAGCAGCCACACTGCCGCCTAACTCAGAGTACCCCAACTATTTCATGGGCGGTAGGGGTTGGACTCGTGTGGATCCTCGATGACCAAATGTGGCGGGAAGCCCTCAATATGCGCACTCATGTGCCAGTTGCGATGTATCCACATCAGCGCTCCACACGCCACCAGGATGGCCGCAGCCGCGCCGACACCGATGGCCCATCGAGTTCCGACGCTTTCGGCAATCCACCCAATAATGGGTGAACCAATGGGAGTTGCGCCTTGGTTGATCAGCATGTACAGCGCGATGACGCGCCCACGCATTGCCGGTTCTGTGGAAATCTGAATGGTGGAATTGGCGGCTGTCAGAAGAGTCAGAGTAAAGATACCGACGAAGATGCCCGCCAATCCGAACGTGAGGTACGTGGGCATGACCGCCGAGACGGCCGAGGCGATCCCAAATCCCATAGCCGCACCCACAATGAGCCGAACTCTGGGACGTGGTCGATGTGCCGCCATGAGAGCGCCGATGAGCGCGCCTCCACCGAACATCGACGAGAGGAGCCCGAACTGACCCGCCTGCCTGTCGAATACCTGCGTGGCCATCATGGCGATGGTCAGTTGGGAGTTGAAGCCGAGGCACGACACGGCACAAATGATGACAAGGATGATTTTGAGGTCCGAGCGGTTGCGGATGTACGCGAATGCCTCGCGTATCGAACCCTTGGCTCGCCGAGCCGACTCAACAATGTGAAGCTCTGCTCGACGCATGATGCTCAGCGCCACAATGGTGGCCGCGAAAGTGACGCCATTGATGAGGAAGGCCCACCCCGTCCCAAAGGCTTGGATGAGGAACCCGGCCAAGGCAGGCCCAACCAGACGCGACGAGTTGAAGGAAGCGGAGTTCAGCCCCACAGCGTTGGGCAGGTTGTCGAGGGGTACCATTTCGGCAACGAAGGTTTGACGGACAGGGCCGTCGATGGCCGTGACGCAGCCCAGCAGGAACGCGAAGACGTACACATGCCAAAGCTGGGCGTGGCCCGTCAAGACGATAGCGCCCAATCCGAAGGCCAAAACCCCTTGGCCCGCCTGAGTGGCGATAAGCAACTTGCGTCGTGGCAGCCGGTCAGCGACTACTCCCGCCCATGCCGAAAGGGCAAGGACAGGCGCAAACTGGAGAGCTGTCACCACACCTGCGGCCAGACCGGAATTATCGGTCAGCTCCTTGAGAACCAACCAATCCTGGCCGATGCGCTGCACCCACGCGCCCATATTGGAAATGAGCGCGCCACAAAACCACAAACGGTAATTGAAGAACTTCAGAGAAGTGAAAGTGGCGAGAAAGCTACGCCACACCTTCCGCATCCCTGCTCCTTCACACCTCAGTCATTGAGGAGTTTACTTGTCGACCTCGACAATGGTCGCGTCCTCGGCCGCGCGCTGCACAGCTTCGCACCCCTTGAGTGCCGCCGACTTGGATTCGTAGGCCTCGCCGCTCGCCACGACCTGACCGTTGCCTGCCTTCAAGCGGAAGCGGAACTTGCCAGCCTTGTCTTCGTATACTTCAAACTTGCCCGCCATGTCTGCCTTTCTGTGCGACCCCATTGTTCGCACAGACACATTCTAGTCATTCCACGCGAGTTGCTGGGCCCGCTGCCACCGCGTGAATGAACTGGGGAACGGCGAATCCGTGAGCAGTAAAGGAAGTGGAAATGGCTTTTTCTGTCGCCGCGAGAGCTTCGGTATAAACCAGAGCCATGGCCGATCCGCCGAAACCGCCGCCAGTCATACGGGCCCCGAGCGCTCCGGACTCCAGAGAAGAGGTAACCGCGCAATCCAGTTCTGCGCAGGATATCTCGTAGTCATCCCGCATAGAAGCATGAGAATCCACGAACAACCGACCCAACTCGGCGAAATCATCGTTGTTGAGGGCTGTGGCTGCGAGGCGTACACGCGCTATCTCCGTGACAATATGACGCACTCTCTTGCGCAGGCGCTCCGCCCCGAAACCAGTCAGGCGTGCCAGACTCGCATCCAGAGCGGTGGGTTCGATTTCTCGCAGAGAAGAGATACCCAACTTGTCGCAGGCCTTCTCGCAGTCCGCGCGCCGCTTGCCATATTGTCCGTCCGAGTTCTTGTGCTCTGCGCGAGTGTCGATGACCAGGAGGGTCAAACCGTGGTCCTCCAGGGTGAAAGGCACATGGGTCACGGAACCGTCGCGGCAGTCGAGGTACAAGGCATGTCCGGCCTCAGCTCGAAGACTGGCTGCCTGGTCCATGCCGCCCGTGGGTGCCCCGGCGATGTCGTTCTCCGCCTTCTGGCACAAGCCAGCTAGGGTTGCCCGTCCTTGGTCGTCCGCGAGCAGGTCGAAACCGAACAGGTCGGAGGCCGCAGCGCCGATGGCCCCTTCGATGGCGGCAGAACTCGACAACCCGGAACCGATGGGCACCTCGGAGACGAAGGCCACGTCCAGTCCGCCCACCTGGTAGTTGGCGCCCAAGGCCCATAGGACCCCGGCGGGATACCGTGTCCAATCGGTTGGTCGTCCAGGAGCAATGGTGCTGAGTTCCATCTGCTTGACGGGGCCCATACCGCTTGAAACCATGCGTAACCCCAAGTCATCGCGCCTTCTCACCGCCGCATATGTCCGCTGAGGCAAAGCAATGGGCAAGACTAGTCCAGAATTGTAGTCGGTGTGCTCCCCTATCAGGTTGACCCGCCCAGGCGCTGCCCAAACCCCTTCAGGTGCTGAACCGTATGCCTTCTGAAACTCGACGGCCACCGCCTCGCGCGCTTCCATGAAACCTCCTTGCGCCCTGATTCTCCCATATGCGCGCAAACTCTGGCACACATTGGCGGGCGTTGTCGGCAATCGATCAGGTAAGTGCTCATTTGCGCTGTGCTGGCGGCGGGGAAGCACTGACTAGTCCATCCCGTCATTCTGCCCGAAGTCGCAGAATGACAGAGAACATGACGGCATTCAGTGGTTCTTTACGTCTCTTCGTCCGTCGGTTCTGGGGTGGGCGTGGGCGTGGGAGTGGGAATTGGGGGCAGACTCGGTGTGGGTAGGTTCTTCGGGGTGTAATAGAAGCCGTCGCCGGGCAGTGCGCCGCCCACCAACTCGGGGTTGACATCGTACAATGCTTTCAGGTAGCCCGACACTTGTTTCTTCATGTCCTCGCCGTCGATGTACACAATGTTGCTCTTCGGTATGGCTGCGATCGCCAACTCTTCAGAGCCAAGGACGCCGAGCCTGACAATGAGTGGGGCTGCTAGTTCAGGGGTGTTGTTCGTGTAGTCGATGGACCGTTTGTACGCCGCCAGGAGGGTGGCCATCCAGTCCGCGCGCTTGGTGACGTCCTTGCGGGCCACCATGACTCCGCTGACCACGGGAGCCCCAGTTGCTTGCTGGAAAAGGGCTCCCAGGTCGAGAGCGACCGTGATGGATGGGTCTTGGCTTATCAGAGCCGTGATGTACGGTTCGGGCAGGACCGCGACGCCAGTTTCGACGGCTGAAAGTTGGGCGGCAGCCTCGGTCGGCTTGGAGTAATACTGCACATTCACCTTGCCTGTGAGGTCGTTGGCCGCGAGCACTGCAACCATGACCGCCTCGGGGGTGCCCCCTTTACCCGTGGAGAATACAGTCATGCCCTCTAGGTCGGCGATGCTTTCGACTGTGACACCCTTTGTGACAATGTACAATACTGAGAGTGTATTGATAGCAACGACCTGAATCGTGTCAGGTGTCTCTTTGTTCAAGATGGCGGCGAGGTTGGCAGGAATCATGGCGACATCCGTTGTGCCGTCGGCGATGCCGGTGGCGATGGGGTCGGTCGTTGATTCGATACCGTAGTAGAGCGCCCCCGGCCCGCCATCTGTCTCAGGCAGTGAAGTGATATCCCTCATCAACTCAACCATCCCCATGGTGGATGGCCCGCTGAGTGCGGCGACATCCACATTGTGGTTTGCGGTCGCGTCGCCCGAGTCAACAGGGAAAATGAGCGAGCACGATGCCAAGGTGGCAAGCGCCACAGCAGCAGCCAGGACCGCATACCCTCTCTTCATGGCTTCTCCTTCACCACATTCTTGTGGATTCACTCTACCGTGGTGGGACGTGGGTCTTCATCGTCCCGACGAGACTCGGGTCACGTGCCCGCGTGGTGGGTCATCTGCTGCATTCGGCGACGGGTTCGTCTTGGAAACTTATTGGATTCGTTCTAGACTAATGCTATTAGTTAGGAATCAAGGAGAACCACTGTGCCTCAGAAGAGGAACCTGACACCGGAAATCATCCGGCGAGCGGCAGTTGAGATTATCGAAATGAACGGTGCTCAAGCGCTGACGATGCATTCTTTGGCGGACGCCCTCGGTGTGAAGTCGCCCTCGCTGTACAACCATGTTTCGGGTCTGCGCGAGGTGTGGACCATGCTGGCAGACGAAGGGTTGAAGCAGGTCATCGCTGCTGTTCGCGGCGCGGCTATCGGGCGCTCGGCTGACACTGCCCTGCGCGAGATCGCCTACGCTTACCGGTCGTTCGGACTCACTCGGCCGCACTTGTACGCCGCGTTCGACTCCCTGCCTAGGCTCGACAGCAAAGAGGTGCGCGCGGCCTCGTCTGAACTGGTCGGCGTGCTGGGTCAGGTCTTGGCGGTCTACCATCTGGAGGCGGAGGAACAAACCAATATCATTCGTGTTCTTCTTGTCGGTCTGCACGGCTTCGTGTCCAGGGAGAATGCCGGTTTTTTCACTGGCCCCATCCCGGCAGACACCACCTTCGAGCGGCTGATCGACTCATGGTTGGCTCTGCTTCCCAGGAGGCAGGCATGAACATCTGGCAAATATGCTGGGCGGGCGTGAAGAGCAATTTCACTTCCGTTGTACGGGTGATCACCCTGATTTGTATAGCCATTGTCCCGGTCCTGTACCCGCTGTTTTATCTCCAGGCATTCTGGGATCCCTATGGCAATTTGGAGCATCTGCCCGTGGCGATGGTCAACCTCGACACCGGTTCTGGCTCTGTCAATCTCGGTGCCAATCTGGTGACTAGCCTGCAGGACAGCCACGACATTGAATGGCACTTTGTGGACCTTGAGACCGCCGACTCTGGTCTGGTTGATATGACGTATTACGCCGAGTTCGTCATACCCTCCGACTTCAGCACAACGCTGGAAGCAGTCAAGGACGGGCATCCCCAAACAGCGCACATTGAACTGCGCACCAACTCGAAGAATAGTTTCATGTCTTCCTTGCTGGCTCAGCAGGTCGAGACCCGTCTGCAAACCAAGTTATCGCAGCAGGTGGCAACGACGTACCTCACCGCGATGTTGGACTCCCTGGCGCAAGGTTCCGGCAAGTTGGCTGCCGGGGCAGGGCTGGCTGACCCGACCGGCAAGTCCCCCCTTACCCAAGGCACACAGGCATTCGCCGCTCAAGTCGAAGCCCTGAGCCAGGCCGGTATCGCGGACTTCGTCGCCAACCCCATTGACGCCGTCGTGACTGACACGAACCCTGTGCCCAACTACGGCACTGGCTTCGCGCCCTACTTCTTGTCCTTGTCAGGCTGGATTGGCGCCCTGCTCATCACCTTGACCATCGGCAGTCGGTTGCGCCGTGTGCCCACCAAGGCGGGCCCGGTGCGAACAGTCATCGGGCGGTATCTGGCCTGTGCGGTGGTCGGCGCCATCCAGTCTGTCCTCATGGTCGGCGTCATCGCCCTGGTCGGCATCGAGCCCAAGAGTTGGGCCGGCCTGCTCGGTGTCCTGCTCGCCAGTTCGTTCGCCTCAGTCGCCATTGTCTCCACCCTGGTGGCGCTGCTTGGCCGCCTAGGACAGTTGTTCGCCATGATCATCCTGGTTTTCCAACTGACCGGCTGCGGCGGCACCTTCCCCACCCCGCTGACCAACGGTACTTTCTTCACCGACATCCACCCGTACGTCTCGTTCACCTACTCGATTCGAGCCTTGCGTGAGGTCATCTCCGCCCAAACCATCAACGTTGGTGGAGTCTGGAAGGCAGTCGGGTTCCTGGCGGTGTACATCGTGGCGTCCCTAGTCATCAATGTCGCCCTGTACCCCCTGCTCAACCGAGTGAAAAAGCGTGTCATGTCCCGATCCGAAGAGTCAGCCGACGGCTCTGTTGGGGAAGCCAACACCAAAATGCAAACGCAGGGCGAACCCGCCGAGGTCCTGGCGGCAGACATGGCAGTACCGGTAGGGGCTGGCACAAATTGATGCTACCGGCAGGTTAATTCTGCTGCTGTTGGTGGATTGGTGGTGCCGCCGTCCTGGAAGGTCAAAACCCATCCGCAAACGGCCTGGTTTGGGGGTACTGGGACGCTTGAGGATGGGTAATGTCGGATTTCAAGCCATTTTGGCGACATTTCCCATCCGGAAACGTTCGGAAGTGCCTGAACCACCCCGTTTGCGGATGGGTTATTTGGGTCCTCAGAGATGGGATTCCCCGTCCAGGGGCGCCTTGCCCCACACCCGAGTCTGCCAAGAGGACCCGCTCAATGTCTCGCGAACAACACGTCACGATGAGCCACATCTCCACTAGACTGACAAACGTTTGCTTACCGTGCGCTTGTGGCGCAGAGTTTGGGGAGGTCCGCTGTGGATGGAATCTTCAATATCCTCTTCACGCAGCAGGTGCCCGAGTCGACCTTATGGACGCCGTGGGATCCCATGCAATGGGTTTACCTCGTCCTCGGAATCCTTGGCATTGTTCTGGTCCTTCGCTGGATGACGCATGTCGCCCCGGAAAAGCAGAGTCGAGTTGTCGCGTTTGTCGCCGCCGTGGTCTTCTCGATGTGGATCATCCCACCGGTGTTGCAGTGCATCACTGACACGGGCGAGCGCTGGATTGACCATATCCCACTGCACTTGTGCTCGTCCGCCTGCATTCTCATCCCCATCGGATTGCTGGCCCGCAACAAGCCGCTGATGAATTACGCCTATGGTTTGTGCTTGGCCGGGGCGGTCGCGGCGGTCGTTTTCCCCGGTGAGCTCTACCGGCGACTCAGCACTTACTCCTTCCACTTCTTCCTTTTCAACTTCTCGCACATGTGTATCATTGTCGCCTGTCTCGCCCCAATCGCCTTGGGATTCTTCCGTCCGCAGTGGCGTTATTACTTGTCATCGGTCGGTATCGGCATCGCGCTGATGGGAATCGCGTACCCCATAAACAAGGTCCTCGGGTCCAACTACTTCTTCGTCAACTGGCCCGAGAAGGGCACGATTCTAGAGTCCTTCGCCAACATCGCCGGGCGGGCCATGTACATCCCTGTCCTCATCGTGGTAGCAGGTATTGTCATTGCCCTCCTCTTTGCGATCTGGACCGTCATTACAAGAGTAAGAAAACCCGCTGCCGCGATACCCGTGGCCGGCTGATTCATTCTGTGGCAGTCGCAAGCGCTGCCAACCAATCTCAAGGAGAAGAAATGACCACTATCGACACCAGCAGGTACCGCTACATTCCCGGTGTCAGCGAAGTCGGGGACATCGATCTCGACGTGACTGTCATCCATGACCAAAGTGGGCGAAGGGTGACCGAGGCCGATGCCCGCCGCGACAGCCAGGAAGCCGAACGCCGCTATCGTGCCGGACTAGTCCCCGGAAGCAAGCCCCCTCGGCAGGAAAGCTGACAGGTAACCCTTACTTCTGTGGGCTGAAACCAAGGTGTGACACAAAGCGCATTATCGCCTGTTTGGCATCTGTGTACGGCGGGTACACAATCCCCAGCGTGTCAGGGTGCAGCGGTTTGGAGACCACGGGTTTGTCGTGCGTGAAGGTGTCGAAACTGCGGCGACCATGGTAATTGCCCATGCCGCTGTTTCCTGTACCCCCAAAAGGCAAGCGAGACGAAACTAAATGCCCATTTGTCATGCCGAAAACCAAGGCCCCGGAGTTCGTCTGGTACTGGAACTGCGCCCGCACCCTCCGAGAGGAAGAAAAGACATACAGCGCCAGAGGCCGGGGCCGCGCGTTGATGAAGGCGATGGCTTCGCTGGCGTTCTTGACGGCCAATATCGGAAGGACCGGCCCGAAAATCTCCTCGCCCATCACCGGATCATCGCCGGACACACCGCCAAGCATGGTTGGCTCAATGTAACGGGTCTTGGCGTCGCGCCTGCCGCCATGAAGGATTGTCCCAGAAGAATCGATCAGCCCTGTGACGCGCTCGAAGTGGCGGTCATTGACGATACGTGAGTAGTCGGGGCTCTTCGATGGGTCCTCGCCGTACATCCGAGTCGCCGCCCTATGAAGCTCATCGGCCAGCGGACGTACAAGGTTTTCCGTTGTCAGAATGTAATCGGGAGAAACGCAGGTTTGGCCGGAGTTGGTGAATCGCCCCCACGCTATCCGGTCGGCAGTGACCCCCAGGTCCACCGACGAGTCCACAAAGACAGGTGATTTCCCGCCCAATTCCAGCGTCACAGGAGTCAAGTGTTGAGCCGCAGCACTCATGACTGTGCGCGCCAAAGCGGGAGAGCCAGTGAAGAAGATATGGTCGAACTCTTGCTCCAAAATGGCCGTGTTCATTGCCGAGCCGCCGTTGAGAATCTGGACGGTGTCCGAATCCAGATAGCGCGGAATGAGCTTGGTGATGAGCTCCGACGTGTTCGGTGAATGGTTGCTTGGCTTGAGCAATACTCGATTGCCGGCGGCGAGTGCGCCAGCAAGAGGCTCAAGGAGCAATAACACAGGGTAGTTCCAAGGAGCAATGATGAGTACGACGCCCTTGGGTTCCTTCACGACCTTGCCCGACGCGGGAAGCAGCAGAAACGGCAGAGCCACCGGGCGAGAGGTCATCCAACCACGGAGGCGGTGAAGGATGAAATCGATCTCAGAGATGGCCAGGTTGATTTCCATCAGGAACGTCTCAGAAGGGGCCTTACCAGTGTCGTCATGTACAGCGGCGGCTAGATCGTCGGCGTTGTCAGCCAGTAAGTGTCGTAGTGCCCTCAGGTTGCGCACACGCTGGCGATGGCTCGGATAGGGATGCTTGCCATAGGCGTCTCGTAGGGTTGTTACCGCTTGCTGTGCGGCAAATCGCGTGTCCTCTGGAACGTGCATGTCCGTCATTTTTCAACCTTACCTTGGCGTCCTTGGAAATTGTCCATGGCGTGGTTCAGACCAAGGAAATTCAGAACATGGTCGGAGACAATGGGCGGGCTGAGCTTGGCCAAGGCGGTCAGAACGATGAAACGAGGCATCATCAGTCGTTGCCGGTCGCATTCAATGAAGCGCAGGATGCGCTTGACCGCGTACTCGGGAGACAGAATAGGCAACAGTGCCGGGAACTTGGTTGTGACTCCGTCGAACATGCCGGTGCTGATGTAATACGGGGTGACCGTCAGCGTGGAGATGTCGGCCGCACCATTCTCTTTGTGGTCGCGTGTGAGTTCGGCCCGCAGCGCGTCCATGAAGCCGACGGCCGCGAACTTGCTCGCCGAATAGTCAGTCATGCTGGCTGGGGCGATGAGCCCGGCAGCAGAGGCAGTGGTCACAATCTTGGCCCGCGAACGCTTCCGCAAATAGGGCAGGAACGCCCGAGTCACCCAAAACAGCGAGAGAGTATTCACTCCCAATGTTCGTTCAATCTGTTCGTCCGTGAGCTCGCTCAGGGGACGACCGGACACGACTCCAGCATTGTTGATAATGATGTCAACGCGCCCAAAATCAGCCGCCACCTGGTCAGCGGCTTTCTTAACCGCTTCCTTGTCGGTCACGTCTACCTGGTAGAAACGGGCCTGATCCCCGACTTCGGCTCGAACCGATTCCCCGTTGACGGCATCGATATCCCATATGGCGACCCGCGCACCCCGCTGTGCCGCGCCTATCGCCAGGAGTCGTCCCATGCCCAAGCCAGCGCCAGTGATGACAACGACTTTGTTCACAAATGATGTACTCATCCATTCCTCTCCTGCACAACCAGGGTACGGCAATACTGGGTCCCCGCTTTCCCCGACTCAGCCTCTACTAATTCTACCTGGGGAGAGGTGTCTTCGAGGGGAGTGATAGTTGCTCGTCAGATGGGGCAACTACCACGTACCTCCGCCGGAACCGGAGGAACCGCCGCCCGAACTGCCGGAGGAACCTGAACCGCCGGAACCGCCAGATGACGAACTTGAGGAGCCACCGCCCGAGGACGTGCTCCAGATTCCACCAGACCCACTCGACCACGTTGAAGGTTTGTAGCGCGCGGACTCGGAGATGGAGTGCATCGACCGTGTGAACTCCCCGGCATTGAACGTTCCGCCCCCAGACCCATACCAGACAGAGGTGGCGGTCGTCAGGCCTTTGCCCAGGGCCTCTTGGAAGACCTTCGCCCAGCGGTCCACGCAATCGAAGCCGATGGCGTAAGGCAGGTAGCGCGAGAAAATGTCACTTCGCTCTTCCCATGCGATTTGGTCGGCTTCAGCAGTTGCTAAATACTTCTTGAAGCCCAGCACTTGTGCCGCCATTGCTGAGCCAGCGGGGGTACGGACAGGCATCCTTGGCGCTATGACGATGCAGCCTACGCCGAAGGCCGCGACTCCCAACCCGACCAGTCCCCATCCTGCGTGCCCGAAGTACCCCATGACAAGGCCAATAAGCAAGGAGACTGGAAGCGCCAGCCAGATCATCTTCCGCCCAAGGCTCCTCCACCAGGCCGGAATCTTCTCCGGGGTCTTCTTGTAATAGCCCTCTTTGACAAGCATGGTGTTGATTTGTCCGACAACGATTGATAGTTTCGGGCCGACTACGGAATCGACGAGTTCGTGTGCCTGGGCGGTTGCCTCTGATTCGCGCCGACGTTTTGCCGCGAAGACAAAGCCCAGAACAATACAAACAATGGCGAGTGTGAGCGGCACGAGGAAGAGCCAGATCCACCCTGGCGCGCGATACGTGAGGATGCCGCCGAGGATCAGGAAGGGAATGACCAGGAGCATCAACCAGGCAGCGGCGAGGTTCCATCGGGAACGCACTGTGCGTGGTCCGTCTTTGGACGCGACAAGGGGGTACGCTTTCCCGCCCGACCTGAAGAGAGCATTGAGAACGGCAGTCTCGTGCTTCTCCAGGCCCACCCACGGTCGCGTGGTGAGATGGAGGGTGAAGTCCTTGCCCCCATCAATCGGCGTGATGGTGAGGTAATTCCTCACGGCGAGGTCAACAATGGTTGCTGTCACATCCCGCATATCGGCCTTTTCCCTAGCCAAGGCACATGCGAGCGCCGGGGAGATATCCTGCGGCGGCGTGAAGAACACTGGCGGGTTTCGCGTCTCCTTTCGCACAATCGCGGCGTCTCCGGTCGATGTGGAGTCCTTCTCACGGAAAGGCGCCTGACCTGGGACTTCTCCGGCATACTGCTGGTCGCGCCCGCGTCGGGCCAGGAGAACGGCGCCGACGACCGCAAGAAGCACAGACAATGCTCCGGCGCCATATCCGACAGGGTCCGGTTTCCAGGCGAGCTTGCCGGGAAGTGTGGCCCGCAAGACCGCCGGGCTATCTGGGAAAGTGTCTGCGGGGAAACCAAGGAACACGGTCAGGTTGCCGTATGCCGGCAATGTGTCAGTGTGAAAGAACGTCGCGGGTCCGTCAGTGTGGAAGTCGGCACACTCGTCGTCGGACCCGACCCCACCGGTCATCCAGCAATTGGTCGCAGTCGCAACCATGGGAGTGGTTTGGATGACGACGCTCAGGTTCTGAATCTCCATGGCCCAACCCGCGCCCGATCCCCCCAGGATGTTCCAATACAGCTCGTCAAGTCCCGATTCCGGGTTGCGTGTGTTCATCACGTCGGCGATGGTGTACTCCACGTTGTACGTCTGCGTGCCCGAGACCAGGGTGTCGGGATCACCCACCCTGACTCGCAAGATCCCATTCGAGACGGTCTGTGTGAAATCTGTCGGCGCACCAGTGTCCGATGTGACCGAGACAATGTCATAGTCGTACTTCCGAATCCAGCCAGCATCAAAGTCCGTGCCCTCGTAAGGCTGAGAGACGACAAAGCTCAGGTAAGGTCCGTGCCCCTGCGTGGCGTAGGCCACGTCGAAGCTATTGACCACGCTGACCGTCCCCTTGGCATTCACGAAAGCAGAAATGTCCATCCGCGTGATCTGGTCGTGGGCGTCCGCATTCGCAGCGGGAACCGTGAGAAATCCTAGGAAGAGAGAAGCAAACACAGCGATTGTTCTGGACAGTCGTTTAGCCATGCCTCCAGTGTAAGGGGTCATCGCGCGCGCCTTGTCACTCCTGTTTGGGGCAGGGAGGTGCTGATTGTCGACCAGATTTCCTGTCATCCTGCGCCCGTCAGATGGATTCTGCGACCGAGCCTGTGCTGCGCGAAGCCGCAGTGCGCAGAATGACGGCAGGTGTCAATCAGTCTTTCCCAGGGATTCTGCGAAGGTGGGGCTCACTTGGCCGGACGCTGGTACAACTGCTTCGTTGTCAGACCATGCTTCTTGGCCAGTTTCCGCCACTCGCTATGGGCCGATAATTGGTAGACGAACCGAGGCAGGTTCGAGGTGATGAACACGTCTTCACCGATGGCGCCCTTCGCCACGGCATCAGCAAAGTCATCTAGCGCCTTGTCGAGTGGGCGCAGCGGCCACGAGTCCATGGGCACAGCGGTGATCACTCCACCCGCGCCAACGCCCAAGCCTTGCCCCCATGTCAGGCCGTACCGAGCG
Source organism: Propionibacteriaceae bacterium (assembly GCA_031261485.1). Lineage (GTDB taxonomy): Bacteria > Actinomycetota > Actinomycetes > Propionibacteriales > Propionibacteriaceae > WQYJ01. The sequence goes on from JAISJO010000091.1 coordinate 25,187, forward strand.
CAGAAGTTTCGCAGTATCTCCAGGGCAACCGCGTTCTGACGCCCTTCGTAAAAACCATTGTTCACGACGGCATAGACCTTTGCCCCTGGCGCGGCAGCCGACAGGGCCCCGCCTTGCGTGTCCAGGAGGCGCAGTAAGTGTGAAGGGATACTGTCAACATACAGGGGAAAGACCAAGACAATGGCATCACTCATGGTTGCGGTCTCGACCACTTTCGGGCCAGCCCACAAGGCCGCATGGCACACCGTACACTCCGCATTGGGGCCCAGTTTGCTCTGAAAAGCCTTGATGATGAGTTCGGAGGCGCTGCCCCTGGCCTTGGGACTGCCGTTGATGATGGTGATTTTCATGGCAAAGCCCCAACAGCTTCTTGGGGTGAGCCATAGAAGTCAACGGAGTAGTTCTCGGGTTCGAAATTGATCATGTTTGCTCTTACCAACTTGCGGGCAGTCGCCACTTCTTGCTCGGTCGCGTCCCCATAGAAGAGGTAATGGAAGTCTGGTCGCTTGTCGTAGCGCAACCCATGATGCATTTCCTTGTGCGTGGTTCTGAAGAACGGCAGGAGGATGCCGATGCTGCGGTCCAATACCGCCTTGACATCGGGAGACAGACCGCCGAAAACCAGGCGGCTGACAACATAGAAGTTCTCATGCCTGGAGAACAGTCCCGCGAATTCACTGCCGCGATCCTTCAGAACGCATGTGCCCGGGGTTCTCAGCCAACACCCAAAACAACCCATACAGTAGTGAACGGCAGGCAATGCTGAAAACACCGCGAAAGAAGCCGAGTCGCCGGGCAGAAGATCAGCCGCCTGAAGAGCAGGCAGGTCGTGCAGAACCAGCGTGCTTTTCGTCTGTGCTCCTTCGCCCATGTATGAATCATGCCACAACGAAGCCAGTTGCGTTCAGTTCGGCCTCCACGACTGCCTGTATCCTGTTGATAAGGAGGAACAGTGATGTCTCGTTCTCGCACGTGGGTGATCCCGATTGTGCTCTTGGTGGGCGTGGCCGTGGTCGCGGCAGTAGCTGCCTACAACTTCCGAGACCGAATCCACTTCGGCACGGACAGCCGCACAGTTGACCGAGTGTACGTTTCTTACAATGATGGCTCTGCGAACTGTGAGTCTTACCCCTTTTACCGCATCGACTTGACCGACGCGACTTTCTGGGACGGTACCTGCCCTGACGGCGAGTGGCGGCATATCGACGTCGATACCTCCGCTGGCTCGTCGGCCGAGACGGAAGGGTTCTTGTATGGGCGGGCCCTTTCGGATGATGAAGTGGCGGCCTTCCGGGCGGCTCTTCAGGGGGCCCATGTGAACGCCTGGAAACCGCAGTACGGCAACTGCCAGGACGGCGGAGGGTGGCGGATGGAGTTTGTCTATACCAATGGCGATGTGGAATCAACGGGTGTGGAGTATTGCTCCACTAACGAGCATCCCCATAGCGACTACGAACCTCCCAATAGCGCCACCGTGCATGCGGCGATCAGGGCCATAACTGGCCCCTGAGTTCGCGCACGTTCGGACCTAGTCCTGAAGCAGTTTTTCGATGTCCGCCGTCATGGCCTCTGGCGTCTTCGTAGAACCAAACCGCTTGACGACCTCGCCGCTTGGATTGACAAGGAACTTTGTGAAGTTCCATTTGATGTTCGGGTTGCCGACGCCGCCGCGCTGAGCCTTGAGGTACGTGTACAGCGGGCTCTCGTTGTCCCCGTTGACGTCGATTTTCCCGAACTGCGGGAAGGTCGTGTGGAATTTCGCTGAGCAGAACTCGTGTATCTCGGCATTCGTGCCCGGCGCCTGCTGACCAAACTGGTTGCAGGGGAAGGCCAGTATCTCGAAGCCTTTGTCCCGGTACGTGTCATACAACTGTTGCAACCCGGCAAGCTGCGGAGTGAAACCACAGTGTGTTGCGATGTTGACGATCAGGAGCACCTTGCCAGCGTATTCCGAGAGCGAAACCTCCCGCTCGTCCACGTCCTTGACCGTAAAATCGTAAATGTTCATATCACTCTCCTTTTGAATAGCCATTCGTGATGCACTCTCTCAATTATAGAACTTCCCCTCCGAGGCGAGTGTCTGATTATGCGAGGTCGGCTGGCGGGTGGAGGAGGAACTCGTCAAGGGACAGGTGTCGTGCGCCGTCGCGGTCTTGGGTGATGGGGTCCATGCTGATGACAAAACGAGGGTAGCCGTCAGTCAAGGTGGAAAAGGCCCCAAACTCGCGGGTGGCGACATCGGATGTGGCGATCAGATAGGCGACCTGGATGTAACGGGGACTTCCATCTTTGACCGCGATGAAGTCGATTTCACCCGTCGGATCAGAGCCGTGTCCCCCGTCCTAGCAACTCCTTCCATTACGCTGGAAGAATGTGCCCAAACGAGGAAGTTCTTCCAGCGTAGTGGAATTATCGTGCGGTCATCGGACTTTCTTCCAACACGATGGAAGAATCCATGGCAAGTGTGAGGCGACCCAGTAGATTGACTGAACTCATTCAATGACTTACACTCGAAATATGCCCACAGAGAGGGGACGCGACTGTGTCAAGAGTGACTAAGCCAGTTGAGGAGCGTCGGCAAGAGATAATCGACACTGCGCAACGTCTGTTCAAGGCCAACGGCTTCGACAAGACGCAGGTGGCAGACATTTCCAAAGCCATGAACACCGCCCAGGGACTCGTTTACCATTACTTCAAGTCAAAAACAGACATTCTCTATGCAGTTATCGATGCAATGGCGGCGGAACAGTCTCTCAAGACGAGCAAGATATTGTCTCAAAGCGACGGTTCCGCGCTTGAGAAGATGACACTGCTCTTCAACACCAGGCCCGATTTTGAGGACCTCGACACCTTGGTCTCAAGCCTCAAGAGCGACAGGGCCGTCCTCGAGTATTGCTCGAACAAGATGACGGCGTCCGCCATGCCGGTTCTGCTCTCGCTCATCGAGTCTGGGAATGAAGACGGATCCTGGACCTGTGAATACCCGAGAGAGACCGCTGTGTTCATTCTGCAAGGGCTTTCCGGGTTGGTTGAACTCATCTACTCTTCGACAAAAGACGACTCCAGGGTGAAGACCTTCACAAACTTCATTTTCCGCATCCTCGACTCGGGAGCATCCCCGAAGTAAGCACGCAAGTCTAGGCACGATGGCCGAGACGGTTCTCGCGTGCCAAGACTTTGAATGAATTCAATCAAACCATCAACTAGTAGGAGACTCGGCAATGTCGGTTTTACAGATTGAGCACCTGACCAAGGATTATGGGTCGGGGCGCGGGGTGTTCGACGTGTCTTTCGAGGTCAACCAAGGAGAGGTATTCGGTTTTCTCGGGCCGAATGGCGCAGGGAAGACCACCACCATCCGACATATCATGGGCTTTTCTCGACCGCAGCATGGCACGACATCCGTCAACGGACTGGACAGTTGGAAGGACCATTACATCATTCACAAGGACGTGGGCTACCTCCCCGGCGAAATCGCTTTGCCAGAAGCACTGACGGGGACTCAGTTCATTTCCATGATGGCGGAACTGCGCCATATCACTGACATGACGCACACCGATTACCTCATTGAGAAGTTCGCACTGGAACCTTCAGGCGGGCTGAAGCGGATGTCACTTGGGATGAAACGAACGCTGGCGATTGTCACTGCCTTCATGCACGATCCACAGATTCTTGTCCTCGACGAACCGACGAGTGGGCTGGACCCCATGATGCAAGATATCTTTATCGGTTTCTTGAATGAGGAAAAGGCGCGTGGGAAGACAATACTGTTGTCCAGCCATATCTTCTCCGAAGTGGACGCCACCTGCGACAGAATCGCCATCATCAAGGATGGCCGTCTCGTTTCGACCTTTGTGGCAGACGACTTGCGCCACAACGAATCGAAGACCTTCAAGATTGAGTTCGCTTCCAAGGAGGACTTCGAACGATTCCGCACAGAAGTGGAGTATCCCCAGAAACTCAATGTCATCTCGGTGAAGAGGCACCGCAACCAGGCGAGAGTGCTCATCGATGACAAGGACGTCAATAGCCTCATTGCGATTCTGTCGGACTATCACTTGAACTTCTTCACAGAAATCAAATTCACGCTGGAGGACTATTTCATGAAGTTTTATGACGAGAATCAGAGTGTGGAAGAAGGCGTCGAAAATGCCGCTCATTGAAATCGAGAGTGTGACAAAAGACTACGGCGAAGGGCGTGGCAATTTTGATGTCAGCCTTTCCATTGAGAAGGGCGAAGTCTTCGGTTTTGTCGGCACAAACGGCGCTGGAAAGACGACACTGATTCGCCAGATGATGGGATTTCTCAAGTCAGACAAAGGCCACATAAGGATCAATGGTCTAGATGCTTGGTCCCAGTCTGCCGACATCAAGAAGCTGGTTGGGTATGTCCCTGGTGAGATCGCGTTCCCCGATGCGCCAACGGGAACCGAGTTCCTGCGCCGCCAAGCGGAACTCTTGGGGCTCACGGACATGACCTACGCGGACTACGTCACGGCGAAGCTACAGCTTGACCCTACGGCCAACCTCAAACGCATGTCCAAAGGCATGAAACAGAAGACCGCCATCGTCGCCGCATTCATGGCTGACTCCGAAATTCTGATCATGGACGAGCCCACAACTGGTCTCGATCCACTCATGCGAGCCGAGTTTGTGGACATCCTTACTGACGAAAAGGCCAAGGGCAAGACAATGTTCATGTCTAGCCACATGTTCGAGGAGGTGGAGGACACGTGCGACAAGGTTGCACTCATCAAGGACGGCAGAATCATCGCCGTCAAGTCGACTCTTGAGATCAGGCACAACCAGGACAAAGTGTACAAAGTCGAGTTCACCTCAGCCGAGGACTACAAACTCTTCTTAGCCGAGGCGTTTGAGTACTCCGAACAACGAGAAGACCAGAACCAAGTGCTGGTCAATGTGCACGACAGAGACATTGACCGCTTCCTACACGTCCTCAAGGACTATCACATCAAGTTTATTACTGAAATCAAATACTCTCTTGAAAAGTATTTCAAGAGCCTTTATTAAGAAGGAACCGCGCAATGTTTAGCAAGACGATTTTCAAACAGACGCTCAAATCCAACTGGAAGCTGTGGGCCGTCTTCACGGGGATCATGGCTGTGATGAGCGCCCTTGTCATCGCGGTGTTCGACCGCAAGATGATTTCTTCCATGATGAATATGGTCAAAAACATGCCAGGCATCGCCGATATCATCGGCGACCGGATGGACTCGATGACCTCGGTTCTCGGCCTGCTCGGGCAGAGTTTCTACTCACTGCAAGGCATCATCCTGGGGCTCATCTTCGTCATCATGACAGCGAATTCGCTGGTCGCCTCGCAGGTCGACAAAGGCTCCATGGCGTACCTGCTGTCCACCCCGATCAAGCGTAGCAAGGTCGTCCGCACACAGGCTCTCTACCTGATTTCGAGCGTCTTGTGCATGTTCCTCATCGTCACCTCGGTCGGGCTTGTCACTGTGCAAGTCGCTCATCATGGCTTGTGGGCTGAGGAATACACTGCCGACGTGAAAGCCGCTGCGCAGGTCCTGGACCTCAGTGACGAGACTGTGGCGGGCGACCTCACGCTCATCCTCGCTGACGATGATGCGGTGACCTCTGGAGCCGAAGCTCGCGGCATCGACAAGGATGTCTACACAACATATCTTGGGCTCAAGATGGCGGAGAACGCCGGCGTTGAACAGCCGGGGATACCTGCTGACCAGATGGAGAAAATACAGGCCAGTTTCATGGCAGGCATCACTGCTGCGGCGGAGGTCTTGGATGTCGATGCCTCGGACCTGGCCACAGACATGGGGAAGATCAAGAACAGCGACGCTGCGATGACTGCCGCTGTTGACGCATCCGGCCTCCCCAAAGAGCTCTTCGTCACCATTGTCAACGGACAGCTTGCGAACGACGAACTCACTCTTGACCAGGGAATTGAGTTCAGCGTGAAGGACTATTTACTGCTCAACCTCGGCGCGTTCCTGCTGTTGTTTGCTCTGTCCAGTATCTCCTTCCTCTTCTCTTGCGTGTTCAACCTGTCCAAGAACTCGCTGATGCTGGGCGCCGGAATCCCGATTGCGTTCTTCCTTTTCCAGATTATGTCGCAGGTCGGAAGCAGTTTGGAGGACTTCAAGTACGTGTCGCTGAACACGCTGTTCGCGCCCGGCGACATCACTGGTGGCGGTACCTTCTGGCCGCAGTTCGCTGTCTTGGCGGCCCTGGGTGTGGTTCTTTACACGGTTGGTGTCGAGGTCTTCAAGGAGAAGGACCTGCCGCTGTAACTTGGGTAGCGCACAGGTATCATTGTGTCTATTCTCGTCGGGGTATGGTGGGTTTGACGAACTCGGCAGCAACCTTACTAGTTCTGTAATCCGATGTAGTTTCTGACTTCTCGGTTCCAGGCTAGGCGGAGGACAACGACCAGGACCACGGCGACGGCAACTGACACTAGCGGTAGCCACCAGGAGGACCAGCCGAAGAACACCCGCGACGGGACGGTGGTGATCAGGACGACGGGGAAGATGGACGACAGGAAGATGCGGAGAATGGGGCCGTACATGTCGACGGGCATGCGGCCGAGGTTGTGCATGGCGTTGAGGGCGACTGTGCCGTCGAACTCGCGCAGCGTCATGACTTTGTACGACGAAAAGACGGCGACGCACCAGAAGATGACTGACGCTGCCAGCAGACAGACGATGAAGGCCAAAATCGACCACAGCCCACCGGGCATTGCCCCTGCCCAGATGGCATATCCTCCCAGGGCCAGCGCGATGACGACCTTGGGCAGGTCTTGTACAGACAAGTGCCCCAGCATCGTCCGAGCCAGCGAACTGGTGGGTAGGAGGAGTTGCCCATCGAGGGTGCCAACTCGTACATCCTCGGCCAGGCGTTGGATCGAGCCGAAGCAGAAGACCCACATGATGGCGTCCATCCAGTACCAGATAGCCTGAAGGAACAATAGTCGAGGCTGAGTCCAGCCGTCGCCATCGCCTAGGAACTTGCCCGCCACTAGGACAGGAGCAATGGCGAAGAACAGCCAGATGATGTTGACGCCTGTTCCGATGACCATGTCGAAACGGAACTTTACTGCTGCTTTGAAATCCAAGACCCAGCAGGCTCTCAGTGTCCGCCAGGTGTGGAGAGTCCCGCCCACACGGCCCATGCCCCTTGTTTTCTTGTATGGTGCCGACGGCACGAGGAGGGGCGATGATGACTCGACTGCGCTCATATGCCCACCGCCTCAAACCGACGCATGGCCCTCGGCCAGGCCAGTCGGAAGAGCAGTCCCAGCACCACAATCCAACCCACTGCAGACACCGGCATCCACCACTGCAAAGCCATCACGCCGGCGAGCAGTTCCCCCATACCGCCTTCGGCAAGCCAAAACGGCGAGAGCCTCATACACCAGGCCAGCCATGTCGGCATGAAAGCGCTGGGGGCGACCAGCCCGCCCAAGACCCACTGGACCCCGGACAACAGCCCCATGATGCCGTTCCATTTGCCCACCCAGAGGGCGGCCAAGGCGTAAAGCCAAGAGAACGCCACGGTGGAAATCCAGCCCAAGAGCCCCAGCCCGACAGCAGCAGCAATGACCAGTGGGTCCCGAGTGAAACTGGCATTCATAGCTATTGCCATCAGTGGAATGATGACGACAAGTGGCAAGGAGCGGATGACTGCGGTTACAACCGGGCGTGCCAGAATCACCAACACAGACGAGTACGGCATCATCAGCAGAGTGGACAACTCGCCGGAATAGACCATCGGCCCGAAGCTGAAGATGATATCTCCCGAGATACCAAAGTTCGTGGCGACGAGGAGAACGATGTAGTACGCCGTGGATTGCCCGCTCGTCATCACACCTGAATTGCTGGCTGCGGTGTTCCACAGGGCCATGAAGGCCAGCGGCACAACCCAGCCGAACAACGAAAGGAACAATTGGACGCGGTAGGCGGCTACGGCTGTGCCCTCAAGGCGCACCCAGGCACCATACTTGCGCACGGCGGCAATCACGGTATCTGCTCCGCGTCGGCTTCCGACGAGACGGTGGCGTATATCTGCGACAGGGCCGTCTCCAGTGGAGGGTCAGACAACGACAGGGCGCTGACACCGGACAATGCACCCACTTGTGCCAAGATGTGCGGCGCTTCGTCACGGAGCACTTCCAGGTGTATCTCCCCCGGCTTGGGTTCGGTGACTTTGTCCTCCCAAGAGAACTGGCTGAAATCGGGTCTGACTTCGGTGTACTGGATGGTGATGAGCTGATGCCCGCCGTCCATGTGCCTCAGTTCGGCCAGAGAGCCGGTGAAGGCAATATGTCCCTTGGCCATGACGATGACCCGGCCCGCCAGTGCCTCGATGTCCGCCAGATAGTGCGAGGTGAGCAGGACGGTGGCGTGATGTGCCCGGACGTACCCCTCGACGAAACGGCGAATGCTTGCTTGCGCGTCGAAATCCAGGCCAATGGTCGGTTCGTCCAGCAAGACCAAGCTGGGCCGATGCAGCAGGGCCGCCGCGAACTCGCAGCGCATCCGCTGCCCCAGACTGAGTTGGCGCACCGGCGCGTCACCGAATTCCGCCAAGCCCAAGAGCTCAGTCAATTCGTTCAAGGAGGCCTGGTAATCATCGTCAGACAAAGAATAAATGACTTTGCGTAATTGCAGGGAATCGAAGACCGACACGTCGGGGTGGAGCTGGCTGCGTTGACCCATGATGAACCCAATACGCCGCAAGAACTCGGGATCGCGCTCATGCGGGGTGAACCCCATCACGTCCACCTTGCCTGAAGTCGGCGTCAGCAATCCAGAGATGCATTTCAGCGTGGTGGTCTTGCCGGAACCATTCGGCCCGAGCACACCCAGTATTTCCCCCGAACACGCAGTGAAAGCCACGTTACTGATTGCTGGAATCTGTGTGTACTTCCGGTGAAAGAAGCCCCTTACCGTGTCCCCAAATCCGACCGTCCGCTCGGCCACCTTGAAGGTGCGGGTCACGTTGTCAAGGGTGACAACACTATCTTCGTCAATGGATGCCATGGCGGTGTCCTTGAATATGCCGTGGGCGAGGTCCCACACAAGAGTAACACCTTGCTGCTCTGAATCTGGATGCACGTCGACAGTTCCCCACAATCTCCCGGCAATTACCGGCATTCCTGACCATCACAGGCAGGAGAGCCACGGCCAAGGGTAGCCTTGTCCTCGTGTATGTGCGAGAACGACTGTGAAGAAAGCCCTCCTCTTGGTCTTGGGTTCCATCGTGTCCGTGCAACTCGGAGCGGCGGCGGCCAAGTCACTCTTTCCCGAAGTCGGGCCACTGGCAATGGCATGGCTGCGTTTCACAGGTGCGACGGTCATCCTGGTCTTTGTGGGGCGCATCTCGTTCCGGGGCCATTCTCGCCGTGCTTGGCTGGACCTGCTGGTGTACTGTGCGTCGCTGGCATGTATGAATGTTTTGTTCTATCAGGGGGTCGCGCGCATCCCCCTTGGGTTGGCTGTCACCATCGAGTTTCTCGGACCGCTGGGGGTCGCCCTCGCCAAGACCCGTCGGGCACGCGACCTTCTCTGGGTGGTATTGGCCGGGGCCGGAGTCGCCCTCCTTGGTTGGTCGCCCGGGTCACTGAATTGGGCAGGGGTCGGGTTCATCCTCGGAGCGGCGGTGTGCTGGACCACGTACATCCTTGTCACTCCTCGCGTCGGCAAACAGTGGGGAGGTGCACAAGCCGTCACCTACGCCAACATACTGGGTGCGTTGTCCCTTGTCATCCCCGTCTTGATGTGGCATAGGCAAGGTCTCGGCTCGTGGCACATTTGGGTTCTCGGTTTGGTCGTCGGGCTGCTTTCTTCAGTTGTGCCGTACGTCTTCGAATTACAGGCGCTCAAGACCATCGAACCGCGTATCTTCTCCATCCTGATGAGCGCCGAACCCGCGATGGCCGCATTGGCGGGGCTGGTCATTCTGGGTGAGCACTTGTCCGCCACAGATGTTGTGGCGATGGGGTGTGTCGTGGCTGCGTCTGTTGGGGTGACATGGACGGCTACTCGGGGAAAACCCAAGATATCTAGCGGAGCGGTCGAGCCGTCGCAGGAGTAAATGAGTAGGGGGCGTTTCTTCTTCCACCGTTCATTTTCCAACTCCCCGACCTGCCTCGGCTAACCCCCACACATCCTCGGGCGGCCCAGCCTTGGGCGCACTAGATATTGCGCGGCCGTCCTCCGGTATGTGGGGCCCCCCGCGCCGGGCGCGGCGGGGTTGGAAAGTGACACGTTTTGTCCGACATCACCTGACATCTTCGTCAGATCATCAAGACCTGCTACTGCGTCTACGAACCGCTCCCCAGATCAGAAGGACTATCCCTCCAATGAGTAGTGCTCCTGCCATACCTGAGGCTGCCCAGACATACCACCTAATAGGCTCAACCACCCGAATTGGGATCTCAAACTCGACCGCTGTCCAGTTTTCATCGAATCCGGACACCACGATGGTGTGCAATCCGGGAGAGAGGTCCGGGGGTATTGTGAATGTGAGGTTCGCCACTCCATCTTCGCCCACCAGGAACTGGCCTAGCCGCACCGGCGTTGAGTGCAGGTCCACATAGACGTAGCTCCCGACCACCATGTCTCGCACATTCATCTGGATTTTGTCGCATGTGGCAATATCTGGACGTGATGACTCGGTGATGGTTGCGTTCTCAGAGCCCGAGAGATCCTTCAGCGTCTTCGCGGGAGAGCTGGTGCAGATTCGTTGTCTCCACACCTGTCCTGAAACATACGGCCCTGGTGCGGAGAATGCGTTCGTGAACTCCGGCGAGGACAGGTATCCACGCAGAGCCGTCCCCTCTGCTTTGTAGCCATCAATTGTGGGATGGGCACTTTCTGGGTCAAGCGAAATCTTGTTGATCCAGGCTTGGTCTTCGGACCTACATATGGAGTGGCCAAGAGTCGCATAGTGCACAGGGTTTGCAAAGAAGATAGCGTAGCTGAGGCTACCGTCAAACCGAGCTTCGGCGGCAGCCTCGACTTCCACTCTGATAACGCCATTAAGAGTTGCTTCCAGGTCATTGAGCCTGACAACGTCGGATGCTGACAAGGCATACGTTGGTCCACCCATGCCACAACTCTGATTGCCACTTTGGGCGATCACTGGATAGGGCAAGACCACAACTGGCGCGTATTCGTTGGCCCCCTCATCAAGCCTTGCTTGTCGATACGCGGCCGTATTCGCAGCATGCCAAATTGCTCTGTAGGCCGCAGCCAGCCGCCCCGAGGCAACAGAACCATTGACAGCACCTGACTGCAGTCGGACCATGTCTTGAAATGCCTTGTAGATCGGCGATTCTCGGTCGTCTGCGCTAGGGCATTTGTTTGTCCTAAACGGATTGGGGCTAGCTTCAAATGGATTGACACAAGAACTGATGATGTTCGCAAAACCAATGTCATTGCCTCCCAGGGTCAGAAACACAATCCGAGGGGCGGTCTCTAACTGCGCCAATTTGTCCAACTGCGCATCAGCGTCGGTGTGAGTATTGTCATCCGTTTGCCGAGTTATCAGGTTCTGAATGACTGCCCCGCTGCACGCAAGATTCTTCGCCTCATACATCGGATATTCCCCGCTATGCCAGTCTTCACCAATTTTGGGGATGAACGCATAGCTCTTGTGGGAAGTATGACACCCGTTGTCCACGATGTAGTATTCGGGAATCACTCCATCCCTCCAGTCCATGTACTCGAACGTACCCTGGCCCGACGAATATGAATCTCCCATGATGACGATCTGGTTATTTCCGTCGATGGTAATTGGTCCCCAATCATTAGGGCCGACATCGGTCCCCTGAACCATTATTGTGCCGTCGACAGGTTCGCCGTATGCTCCTTTCCCATAGGCGAAGACTCGGTAATTCAGTTGCTTAGAACCGCTGTCCAGACCAGCCAAAGAGAGCGTCCAGGAGGCCACGAGCGTGCCGTCTGGGCTGATAGCGCCGAGGCTCTTGCGAGGAGGCACCACGGCAGGAAGAGAATCCGAGCCAGCAGTAAACGTCAATGTGACATTCACTTTTTCGATAAGGAAGGCTGCCGGGTTGTGAATCGTGGCAGTGACAGTCACATCCCCGCCCGCCACAACAGTTTGCGGGGAAGTGGTCACCGAGACATTGAGCGCCCCACTGGTCGCGTCTGCAATTTCTTCGATGAGTTCTTCCCCATCTTCAGCATCAACATACTTCCCCTCGGTTGCAGCCGCAATACACTGCAGTTCGGTGCGACCTTTGTCAGATATCTGGAATCCGATGGTGTTGACCGTGATAGCGAAACCTTTGGCAGCCAGTTCCTTGGCAACTTCGCATGGCGTTTTCGGCGGGCTGCAATTCGATTCACCATCCGACACAAGGATAATTGATGCCCCATAGTCACCGTCAGCAATGAGTCGCTCCCCTAGAGCTTCCAATGCTTGTGCCGTGGGAGTATTGCCGTTTGCCTGCAGGTTTGTGATTGTCGCATGGAGTTTGGGTGCGTCCGCATTGTCAGCGGGAGTGACAACGTACTGTCCAGCGCCGCAATTGCCGTCGTTGGGAAAGGTCCAGACTCCCACATCGCGCAGTCCTAGACTTGTGGAGATGGCGTCATTCATACCCTGTTTGGCAGAGTCGAGTTTGGTCAGGCCACCGCTCGCTTGCCCGTCCATCGAACTTGACAAATCGATAAGGAGAACAATTGGCGCGCCTGGGTTTCTGGGGGCCGCGACGGCAGGTGCCACTGAAAGAGAAGTTGGGATGGATGCCATCATCGCCGCAGCAAGAATGGCAGTTATCAAGGTCATCGGTCGAAAACCTATCGACGCCAAGCAGTCAGACTGGTCGCCATGCTCTTTCCTGGACACTGCGTGGTCCTTTCTTCAGTTCTGCAGGAGTTCGTCCATGGCAGTCGCGGAGCCAACGACTCGAGCGTCACCCAGACCGAACATTGTTGTGAGGTTAGCTCCATTCGGAGTGTTGCGTAGCTGAACCCAGATTTCAAAGCGATTGACACCCGTTACGTCTAGATCAACGTCCACAGGCGCATTGTAGATTGCCTCGAATTCGCCCACTGTCACGCCATCTGCCTTGAATATCACATGGACTGCTCCCCCGGTATCTGTCACGTCATCGGGAATGCCGAATACCGCCTGGAAACGGTTCGCTTTCACCCCCAACAAGTATGTCCACGCGGCCCAATCATCTGGCTTTCTTGAATCGAACTGGACACGCCCGGTGACCGAGTTTGTGAAACTTTGACCATGCAAGAGCAAATCTTTGGAAACGCTCATTGACCCTCCGACTGACTTCAGCTGGCCCACATAAATCCCAGTTCCTGATTCGGCAACGGTGACTGTCACTTCACTGGGAAGAGGTTTGCCGACATCCGGATCGACGGAAAGGATTGAACCTGGCGCTGCCAATGGGTCGTACGCATAGACGACACGGACATTTGCACCTAGGTCGCGCACGCGCGTCGTGAGGTCATTGAGCGTGAGCCCTGATGGATCTGGGACGGTCGCCGGAATGGATAAAGTGAGTGCGATTGTTCCTACGTTCGTCACTCCCGATGATGGAGACTGCGCCACAACAACATTGGCTTCACCTGCAAACGGTTCCTTGGTAAGAATCACTTTCGTGGGATCCCAGCCTTGATCAGCGATGACCTGCAGTGCCTCATCCTTGCTCAAACCACGCACGTCGGGCATACGCAGGGTCGTGGGCTCGTCGGGGTGGAGGGTGACTGTGATGACCTCTGGCGTAATATCCGATCCCGATTGAAGAGACAAGTCATAGTTGCGTGTAATCCAGCCTGCAACAAATCCCCCCACCACGAGTGCCAGGAGCAAGAGACCAATCCCAGCAACGAAAAGTAGTCTGTGACGTTTCTTGGACTCTCCTGAAGGAGTTGAGTGACGTGTGAACCGAGCTTTCGATGGTTTGGATGCCGACTGTGTCGCAGCATCCACCTGTGGCTCGTCCGGGGCGCTGGCACTGCTCGACATGTCTGTTGGCGGCTTTGACTCGCCTTCCTCTGCAGAGTTGGCTCCCTCTGGGGCGGACACGTTCTGAGGCTCCGTCTGAGATGGATCGTCAGCAGATGTCGGATGGGTTTGGGTGTTCTGCGCCTCGGCCGCCGCAATCCAGTCAATTAGCCCCTGATAGGCGGCAGGATGAGAAGCAACCGCAGAGCGAAGATCGGGAAATTGCTGAGCAATCTGGGCCAGTGTTGTCGGTGTCGTCGCAGAGTCTGCGAGAGCTTCTTGAGCGGCAATCTCGTCCATGATGATTCTCGTTATCGTCCCGTGGCCGCATGGCGGCATCAACCTGTTGCGAGTCACACTATCAGTTGCGCTCTACGCCGTCGATGGTTCCCTATTCGCCGAAGGACCCAGAGTCCCGCAGGCTCCAGGACTCCGCAGGACCCCCGACTGTCTGGCGGCCCACCACTCCAGCAACTCCTTGGTTGCTTCTTCTTCGCCAACCGGGCCACGGTCCAGGCGGCGCTCCAGCAGGAATGCGTACGCCTGACCTACCGTCTTGCTCGGGCCGATGTTCAGTAGGGCCATGATCTGGTTGCCGTCGAGGTCGGGGCGGATGGCGTCGAGCTCCTCTCGGGTGGCAAGGTCGTCGATGCGCCATTCGAGTTCTTCGTACGTCACTGCCAGACGGTCAGCCTTCTTCTTGTTGCGGGTCGTGCAATCCGCCCTTGTCAGCATGTGCAAACGCTCCAGCTCCGGGCCAGCGTCTCGTACATAGCGGCGCACGGCCGAGTCCGTCCAGCCGGATTCGCCGTACCCATGGAAGCGCAGATGTAACTCGATGAGTTTCGCCACAGAGTCGACGACGTCTTTGGGGTACTTCATGGCCGTCAGGCGTTTGCGAGCCATCCTTGAGCCGACGAGGTCATGGTTGTGGAAACTTACCTTGCCTCCGGCCTCGTGGCGTTTGGTCTTCGGCTTGCCGATGTCGTGGAGAAGAGCGGCGAGGCGGTTCACGAGGTCGGGTTCGTGGTTGCGGGCCTTCTCCAGGGCAATGGCCTGGTCGAGGACGGTCAGCGAATGCTCGTACACGTCCTTGTGCCGGTGGTGCTCGTCAATCTCCAACTGGAGGGCGGGTAATTCGGGAATGAACTGGTCGGCCAACCCCGTCTTGACAAGCATATCCACACCGATGCGCGGCTCATCGCACATCAGGAGTTTGGAGAACTCGTCGCGGATGCGCTCTTCGGAAACGATGGCGAGGCGACCGTTCATGTCCATCATGGCCTTGATGACTTCGGGAGTCGGCTTGAACTGGAAGCGCGCGGCGAAACGGGCGGCCCGCATCATGCGCAGGGGGTCGTCGGAGAAGGACTGTTCGGCGGTGGCGGGTGTACGAATGACCCCTTCCTCCAGATCGACTTGCCCTCGATACGGGTCTACAAAGAGACTTGTAGATAAGTCGATAGCCATCGCATTGATGGTGAAGTCACGGCGGACCAAGTCCCCCTCGATGGTGTCACCGAAACGTACCTCCGGTTTGCGGGAGTCTGGGTCGTAAGAGTCGGCACGGAACGTCGTGACCTCGACGGTCCACTCCTGCCCGCCCTTGCGCAGGACAGTCCCGATAGTGCCGAACTCGCGCCCCATGTCCCAGATGGGACCCTTCAGTGTGCGCAGAATCGCCTCGATGTCATCGGGACGAGCCGAGGTCGTGAAGTCCAAGTCATGTGCCGGGATTTCCAAGAGGGCGTCGCGCACAGGCCCCCCAACAAGGTACAATGAATGTCCAGCCGCCGCAAAGGCACGCTCCAGCGGCCTTGTCACAGGTTCGAGGGACTCCAGTGCATTTTCGATGTTCATTGGCATAGCTCAGCCATTCTACTGGAGATGCCGAAAACACCTTTCAGCGGGGCGAGTCGTAGTGTCGAAATCCTTGCATCACAACGAAGCCACGAGTCAATGGCAAGTTGTCCGAGCGACTGCCGCTCTCGGAGGTAGTTCTCCGCCCAGAGGAAGAAATGCGTGATGATTATCACAGAATTATGTATAATTACGTGAGAACTACCACACGATTATACAAGGAGGTCGGCGTGGACCGCGACGCGATGAGAAAGCTCGTACAGTGGCAGCAGTCGCCTCGGCGCAAGCCGTTGGTGGTGCAGGGCATTCGCCAGTGTGGGAAGACGTGGCTGCTCAAAGAGTTCGGGCGGACCCGCTTCCGCTCTACTGCCTATGTCAGCTTTGATGAGAACCCTGAATATGAAGAGTTCTTTGCTGTCAAGGATGTCGAACGTATCGTCGAGAATCTGTCTCTGGTGACCGGTGTGCCAATTACCGGCCCGGACTCTCTGCTCATCCTCGACGAGATCCAGAATTGCCCAGCGGCTCTGAACTCACTGAAGTATTTTCACGAGAATCGACCTGACCTGCCTGTCGCCGCTGCCGGGTCGCTGCTGGGCATCAGCCTGGCCGGGTCAGGATTTCCCGTCGGGCAAGTGGACTTCCTGAAGATGTACCCTCTGACCTTCGGCGAGTTTCTGCGAGCCAACGGGGCTGACACCCTGGCCGACTACGCTGAACAGGTTAGCCGTCTTGAACCTGTACCAGCAGCCTTCCTCAACCCACTCGACGAGCAACTGAAGACTTATCTTGTCACTGGTGGGATGCCGGAACCGATAAGGGCATGGGCCGAAGAGCGTGACTTGTCGCTGGTGGAAACAGCCTTGTCGCAGATACTTCGGGCGTATGAACTGGACTTCGCCAAACATGCCAAACCGACTGATTTCCCCAAGATCTCCCTAATCTGGGCGTCGCTGCCTTCTCAGTTGAGCCGCGAGAACAAGAAGTTTCTTTATCAGAGCGTCAAGCCTGGGGCACGAGCCCGAGAATACGAAGATGCGCTGCAGTGGCTGATTGGGGCAGACTTGGTCACCAAGGTTTTCCGCTCGACCGCTCCGGGCTTGCCCATCAGCGCTTACGACGACCTCGGAGCCTTCAAGATCTATCTCGCAGACGTTGGTCTGCTGCGTCGTCTGGCGCGTCTGACCCCGAGCGCGGTCCTGGAGCAAGACCAGAACCTCACTGAGTTTCGTGGGGCCATGACAGAAAACTATGTCCTACAATCCTTGCTTCCACAATTGGATGGTGTTCCGCGCTATTGGTCCCAAAGCAATCCTCCCTACGAAGTCGATTTCCTTGTCCAACACGAAAACCGGGTGCTCCCCGTTGAGGTGAAGTCAGGGAAAGCCGTGGCGAGTCGCAGTTTGACGAAGTTCTCGACGGTATTTCCTGGACAGACTCCGCTTCGGGTCAGGTTTTCAGCGCAGAATCTGCGCCTCGACTCTGACGTGCTCAATATCCCGCTGAGTCTTGCACACCAGGGTAACCGCCTGATTTCTCTGGCGTTGGCGCAGCTGCATCAGTGAGGTTTCACCATGGGCTGGAGGTACCGAAGAGTGCCTTGAGCCTCCCGTTGAGCGGATGCCACGACAATACCCTTGTCACCCCGAAGCTCGGCAAATCGGGGAACTTGCTCCCGGCAGATTACGGGATAAGCCATCGGCAGATTGTCGAATAGAGTTCCGGCAGATTGTCGAATAGAACGGCGGCAGATTGGGGACTACACCGGAGGTTTGCGTCAAAGGGGCGGCACAACAAGCCACCAATCGTGCCCAAATCAGTAGAAAGTGCTACAGGTACAGCCCACCCGTTGCGTTATCTGCTGCAGCCCACGGTGGCGAACACGAGAAAGAGGGGCAGCACAATGTACTGCCCCTCTTGCCTAACGCTGAGGTTTTCTAGCCAGCGACAACTTCGACCGGGATGTGTGCGGTCACTGCGTCGTGCAGTTTGATGCCGACGGTGTGGGTGCCCAAGGTCTTGATGGGCTTGACGAGCACAATCGAACGCTTGTCCACCGACGGGCCACCGGCTGCTTTGACCGCGAGGGCCAGGGCGGCAGTGGTCACAGCGCCGAACAGGGTTCCGGACTCGCCTGCGTGGGCCTTGACCGACACGTTCAGAGTTTCAAGCTGTGTGCGCAACTGATTGGCGTGGTCCACGCCACGCACCTCGCGGGCGTCACGAGCACGCTGAATGCCTTCGATTTGCTTCTCGGAACCCTTGGTCCACGCAATGGCATGGCCCTGGGGCAGGAGGAAGTTGCGGCCATAGCCGGGACGAACGTCGACGATGTCCCCAGCGATGCCGAGGTTGGCGACAGTGGTGGTCAGAATGAGTTTCATTGGTATCACTCCTTATCAGCGGCCCGAAGTCGCGTAGGGCAGCAGGGCCACTTCGCGGGCGTTCTTGATGGCTTGGGCGACCTTGCGCTGATCCTGGACAGTCAGCCCGGTCACGCGGCGCGAACGAATCTTGCCACGGTCGGAGATGAACTTGCGCAGCAGCGCGGTGTCTTTGTAATCGACGGCCCCGATGTGAATTGTCTTCACCGGGACGATCTTCTTCTTCATGATTGGCTTACGTGCGGCCATTTCGGTGCTCCCTTTCTTGAGCCCAGCTTTCGCTGGAATGCGCCTTGCCCTTGCGGGCGGTTATTGGTTGTGGGCCGTCGATCAGAACGGCGGTTCATCGGATTGAGCGGACGCCCAGGGGTCGGCTGCGGGAGCCGACGACTGCGGGGCCGATGACCATCCCGCACTCCCCCCTTGCTGGAACCCACCCGAAGATGGGTTGCGCGTGACCTTGGCCGACGCATATTTCAGCGCTGGCCCGACCTCGTCCACGTCGACCTCGAAAACCACCCGACGCTCGCCGGACTGGGTTTCGTAGGAGCGCGACTTGAGGCGGCCCTGGACAATGACCCTCATCCCCTTGGTCAGCGACTCGGCCACGTTTTCCGCGACCTGGCGCCACACCGCGCAGTTGAGGAACATGGCCTCCCCGTCTTTCCATTCGTTCGAGTTACGGTCGAATGTTCTCGGTGTTGAGGCCACGGTGAAATTGGCCACGGCAGCCCCTGAGGGCGTGAACCGAAGCTCGGGGTCGGCTGTCAGGTTGCCGACGATGGTGATGATTGTGTCGCCTGCCATGTGTCTTCCTTCTCTTGTGCCTCTAGTGTCTCAGACACCTACGACACTTTTGAGCCCTTGGCTTCAGGAGCTTTGGGGGTCTTCTCTTCAGACTCGTCGGAGGGCTTTACTTCCTCGGGGCGGAAAACCTTGGCGCGCATGACCTTCTCATCAATGGAGAGCCTACGGTCGAACTCCTTGACAACGGCCGGTTCGCAGTCCAAATTGACCACAATGTACGTTCCCTCAGACTTCTTGTTGATGTCATACGCAAGACGGCGGCGACCTAGGATTTCGAGGTTGGTCACCTTCGCTCCAGCCTTTGTGACGGGCTTGAGGTGAGCATCGATCAGGGGTTGCACTTGGCGGTCATCAACGTCGGGGTCAACGATGATCATGACTTCATAACTACGCATTCGCGTCGTCTCCTCTGGACTATCGGCTGTGGGGAGGTCCCGCAGCAGGAGTTGTGCGCACACCCAAGGGGCGAAGCGCCAAGGGGATACTTTACCGTGTGAAGCCCAGTCGTGTCACTTTCACATCCGAACGTGCTCGGCGCTGGGGCAGAAGACCTACGCCTGCCAGATGGATTCTGCGACTCCGCGCAGAATGACGATGTGGTGGGTTACCGAGGCAGGCCGGTGTCCTACTCCTCTATCTGCGCTTGGATGGCGGTGATGGCGACTGTGTTGACGATATCGTCCACAAGGGCGCCGCGCGACAAGTCGTTGACCGGCTTGCGCAGACCTTGGAGGATGGGACCGATGGCGATGGCTTTGGCTGTCCGCTGAACGGCTTTGTATGTTGTATTGCCCGTGTTCAAGCTGGGGAAAATGAACACTGTCGCATGGCCGGCGACGGGAGAATCAGGCCGCTTCGTCTTCGCCACGACCGGGTCGACAGCGGCGTCGAATTGGATGGGGCCCTCGGAGGGTAATTCCGGTGCCCTCTCGCGCAAGATCCGAGTGGCCTCGACGGCAGCGTCCACATCCGGGCCAGTCCCAGACGTACCTGTGGAGTAAGACAGTATTGCCACCTTGGGGTCGATATTGAACGTGCGAGCTGTTTCCGCCGACGCGATGGCGATGTCGGCCAACTGGTCGGGGGTGGGGTTGGTGTTGACCGCGCAGTCGGCGAAGACGTACACCCTGTCGGACAGGCACATGAGGAAGTAACCCGACACGATGGCCGCACCAGGCTTGGTCTTGATGAACTCCAACGCAGGACGAATGGTATTTGCTGTTGTATGAACCGCGCCGGAAACCATGCCGTCAGCCAGACCAAAGTGAATCATCATGGTCCCGAAGTACGACAAGTCTTTGAGCGTCTCGCGGGCCTGCTCGACTGTCACACCCTTCTTCGCGCGAAGTTTCGCATACTCCTCAGCGAAAGTCCCCAGGAGTTCAGGCTCGTCGGGGTTCTGGATGGTGACACCACTCAAGTCCAACCCCAGTTCGTCCGCACGAGCCAGAATGGTCGCCTCGTCACCCAGCAAAATGAGGTTGGCGATGCCGCGCTGCTTGATGATGGCCGCCGACGTCAAGATTCGGTCGTCGTCGGCTTCGGGCAGGACCACGGTTCGCAGGTCCGCGCCCGCCCTTGTCATCAGCTCGTATTGGAACCTCAGCGGTGTACACACGTTGGACTCGGCCGCCTGGACAGCGTCAACGAAGGCATCAGGCAATACAACTTCAGAGGACACTCGCCCTGGAATGGCCAGTGTCCAGTCGATGCCATGGCAGTCGAGGGCTTTGCGGTAATTGACGGCGTCCTCCGGGTCGATGTTGACCCCGATGACTCCCATGGGAGCAGCATGTCTCTTGCGCAACTCGGCAAGACAGAAGTCAGCCGCATAACGCAGGTCGTCGGGGGATTCGTTGCCTTCGAGGACGAGCAGCGCGGGTGTGTTCAGGTTTGCGGCGATCTCGGCATTGAGAGAGAACTCGATGGGGTTGATGACGTCGGAGTAATCGGAACCGACGATGACAACCACGTCACACGCCGCCGCGACCTGCTGGTAGCGCCCGATGATGTCGGTGATGGCACCGTCACGGTCTTCGCGCACTCGCGCGTACGTCACGCCGTAGGCCTGGTCGTATTCCTGGTCCGCAGTGGCTGCAGGAAGCAGAGATTCAAGGATCTGGTCGACGCTGTTTGTGGAGATGATAGGGCGGAACACGCCAACGCGGGGGAACGCGCCGCGCAGCGCCTCAAGAGCGCCAAAGGCAATTGCTGATTTACCGAGAAGAGAGTCGGGAGCGACGATGTACACACTTTTAGCCATAACTGGAGTCTATCTGATTTGGCCTGTGCACAGGCGCGCCTGCTTGTGCGAGGGGCACATCGTTGCGGGGGCAGGATTCGGATGTGTCGGACTCCGACGCCGAACTAAGATTGGCCCAAACTGGCTTCCCGTCTGACTTGCATCAAGTCACGCTGGGACGTACCCTAGTAAAGCTTCAATTGCACAATCCTCCCGCCTGACTCAGGACAGCTATGTCCGGAGCTGGGTGGTGCGCGTACACACCGCGTAAACAATTACAGAGAGGGATTGTGTGATTACTACAGAACTACCGGGGGTTGTCACCCGGCGAATGGCTCAGGACCCGGACATGCGCAGGCGGGTCATCCGGGCAGTCGATACCGCGTTCCGCGACGTACACACCAGGCGCATGGCGCAATGGGCAACCGACGACTCCGTGCCGATGCCCACCAGGGACGAGTCCCGGCGCATCGCCGAACACGAGGTGGGCGCACTCATCAGGGCGCTCGGACCGCTCGCCGCCTGGAAGCCTGAGCGGTACGACCAGGAGCGGTCCTGGGTCGCTGAACGTTTGGCGGCGTGAGCGCCCGAGGGATGGGGGGACGAGGGGTGGGAGCAATCCCGCCCCTCACCACGACGTGGGTGCCAGTCGGCCCTCATCGAGCGAGTTTCCGCTTACATAACCCTTCAGAGATGCCGTGGACAAGTATCTCGCCACAGTCTGAACTAGCGATACCCCTCCTACTCCAGAGAACTAGCTGTCGCCATGCTGCTCATCGCGCAAGAACACTAGAAAGACCATTTTGTCAGCGCAGATTCAATGAGGGAAGCCAGTGTGGCGAATTCACATCCCTCACCGAGGCTAGTATTGCCCGCATCGCCTAGGCAGTACTTGCCATTGACCCACCGCACAATGTCATCATCCTTGGTCGCTAGCCAGAGGGACTTTTCGCTGTCCCACCACTCATACAAAATGTCGTCATCACATTGATGGAAATCAAGACTGTTGAGACAAGGCACTCCGTTGGTGAGCCTATAGAAGCAAGTCAGCTCGTCTATCGCCTGTTCAGAGATGCCATGGAGTCTCGCTTTCCGCGCGAATGCAGTGATCTTTACTTCCGACGGCGGTTGCATTGTCACTTCGTAATCGTCAAACAGCGGTTGGAGCAGAGCACGGATTTTCTCTTGGTCCGCTGTACTCTTCATACGCTCGCCAGAAAGGCTTTCGTCCGTAGTGGTCGCATCTTTCTTTCCAAACAGCTTTCCCAATACGCTCATGTTCATACCTGCCTTCTCGAGAAATCGACGGTTACGGTGTGGTGGAGTTGTGCAGTCTCGCTGCCCCTCACCAGGACGTGGGTACCGGTCGGCCCTCTTCGAACCCGGACCTCGATTGCACACCGACCCTAGCGTTGGCGGCGAACTCATTCAGGGTGGCCGCACCTGCGTACGTACATGAACTCCGCACACCGGAAATGATGAAGTCGAGTAGGTCTTCGACACCAGCGCGGTCGGGGTCGAGGTACATCCGTGCCGACGAGATACCCTCCTCGAACAGCCCGGCGCGTGCCCTGTCGAAGCCCGACGCCGACTTTGTACGTGCCCGTACAGCGCGCGCAGACGCCATACCAAATGACTCTTTGTACACGCGACCCTCCGAGGTCACCATCAACTCACCAGGGGACTCGTACGTGCCTGCGAACCAAGAACCAATCATCACTGCACCAGCGCCTGCCGCCAGAGCGAGAGCCACGTCGCGCGGATGACGCACACCCCCATCGGCCCACACGGACGCGCCCATCTCCCGAGCGGTCGCCGCGCATTCCAACACAGCCGAGAACTGGGGACGACCCACGCCTGTCTGCATCCTGGTGGTACACATCGCGCCGGGCCCGACACCGACCTTGACAATGGTCGCACCCGCCTCAACCAAGTCGCGCACGCCGTCCGAGGTCACGACATTTCCGGCTATCAGAGGCAGTTTCACTCCCATATCATCGAGCAATGCACGTACAGCGGACACTGTCGAAATCATGCGTTCTTGGTGCCCGTGTGCGGTGTCGAGAACGAGCGCGTCGGCACCGGCCTCTACTAGGGCCCGAGCATGGTCCACCGCAGCGCCGGAGATTCCGACGGCCACCCCAATCTTGAGCCGTCCATTCGCGTCGAGCGCAGGAGAATACAAGGTCGAGCGCAATGCCCCTTTCTGAGTCATGACACCGACCAGGGCGCCCAATGAATCCACAGCGATGGCCAAGGAGTCGCGGGTTGTGCGCAAACGGTCGAAGACTTCCTTGGGAGTGCAACTGGCGTCGACCAGAGTCATGTCCGTTTTCATGGCGTCGTGCACCTGCGTGAAACGGTCGAGTTTGTCGCAGTCTTCCCTTGTCAGAGTGCCTATGGGGATACCGGCATTGACAACGACAACTGCCCCATGCGCACGCTTGGGCAAGAGGGCGAGGGCTTCGCCTACCGTATCGAAACCCTCGACTGTCACCGGAGTCTCGAAGACAGGATGAGCGGCTTTGACCTTGGCTATTGTGGCGGCCACAACATCGACAGGGATGTCTTGGGGGATGATACCGATCCCACCGCGACGGGCAATCGTCTCGGCCATACGCCGACCGGTTACCGCTGTCATATTGGCTGCGATAAGGGGCAGGGGAAGGTTCAGCCCATCCGTGGAGGTCACGTCCACGTCGAGTCGGGAAGGAATAGAGGACCGCCGTGGCATCATGAACACGTCGTCATAGGTCAGGTCGTACGTCGGCTGAGTCAGGAATTGCACGAAGAACAAGTATTCCATAACCTCCAACTGCCGTGAAGATATCCGCCCCCGGAACCACTCTCCCAACCGCACCCCAACCCCCGGAGTTACCCCCATCCGTTTTCAGACTTGTGTACCAAGAACGTGCTCTTTCCCAACCGATTCCCTTACGAAACTGATACACAAGTCGATGCAGCGGGTGGGAAAGCCCCCAGAACGCGCAAAGTGCCCCTCCGAAGAGGGGCACTCGCACTTGAGTCAGGAATTACTCCGTGGGGACGTCAGCATCGACCCAGTCGAAGGTCTTGGTGACGGCTTTCTTCCAGTTGCGGTACTGACGAGCGCTCTCGGCGGGATCGGAAGCGGGCACCCAACGCTTGTCTTCTGCCCAGTTGTCGATGACGTCCTGCTCGCCATTCCAGAAGCCCACCGCGATACCGGCTGCGTAGGCCGCACCCAGAGCAGTCGTCTCAGCGACGACGGGGAGGATGACGGGCACGCCGACCTGGTCGGCCTGGAACTGCATGAGGGTGTTGTTAGCGGTCATGCCGCCGTCAACCTTGAGACCAGCGAGCTTGGCGCCGGAGTCGGCTTCCATAGCATCGAGGACTTCGCGGGTCTGGTAAGCCGTGGCTTCCAGTGCCGCACGCGCGATGTGGCCGCGATTGACGTACCTTGTCAGGCCGACAATTGCGCCGCGAGCATCGCCACGCCAATACGGAGCGAACAGGCCGGAGAACGCAGGCACGAAGTACGCACCACCGTTGTCGTCGACCGATGCGGCAAGGGCCTCGACATCAGGAGATGTCTCGATGATCTTGAGGTTGTCGCGCAGCCACTGGATGAGCGAGCCGGTCACCGCGATGGAGCCTTCGAGTGCGTACACCGCAGGCGCGTCGCCAATCTTGTAGCACAAGGTGGTGAGCAGACCGTTCTTGGAGAAGACGGGCTCGGTGCCGGTGTTCATGAGCATGAAGCAGCCGGTGCCGTACGTGTTCTTCGCCATGCCAATGTCGAAGCATGCCTGGCCGAATGTCGCGGCCTGCTGGTCGCCCAAGTCGCCCGCGATAGGCAGACCCTCGACGACTGGCTCCTTGGCCAAGCCATAGACCTCGGAGGAGCTCTTGATGGCGGGGAGCATGGACAGCGGGATTGTCATGTCAGCAGCAATGGACGGATCCCATGCGAGCGTCTTGACATCCATGAGCATGGTGCGGGAAGCGTTGGTCACGTCGGTAACGTGCACGCCACCGTCGACGCCGCCGGTCAGGTTCCAGATGAGCCACGAGTCAACGGTGCCCATGAGGAGCTTGCCCTCTTCGGCAGCCGCGCGAGTGCCCTCGACGTTTTCGAGGATCCACTTGACCTTGGGGCCGCAGAAGTACGTTGCCAGAGGCAGACCTACGCGCGAAGCGTACTTGTTCTGGTCGCCGCCGCCGAGCTCGTCGACGATGGCCTGGGTGCGGGTGTCCTGCCACACAATGGCGTTGTACACCGGCTTGCCAGTCGTCTTGTCCCACACAATGGTGGTTTCGCGCTGGTTGGTGATACCGATTGCTTCAATGTCATCTTTGGTGACGGAAGCGGCGTTGAGGGCCCCGGTGATGACCTGAACCGTGCGGGTCCAAATCTCAATGGGGTCATGCTCGACCCAGCCAGCCTTCGGGAAGATCTGCTCGTGCTCGAGTTGATGAGAGCCGACGATACGGCCCGAGTGGTTGAAGACGATGGCCCTGGAGCTCGTGGTGCCAGAGTCGATAGCGAGAATGTATTTTTCAGTCATGATTTCCTTCACATCTTTGGGAGTGGGTTGGTTTGCCCCGCTTGGGCTATGCGCTAGTCAGCGCACGCAAACCGAGGGCGGCAAGCGGAGTTGGGCCATGCCGACGGTTGAATAGAAAGTTGCGTACTTAGTTGTTGGGGAGCACGGCCAGCCCCGATGGGCTGGCCGTACCCTTGAGTTCTTTAGGCGTACACGGACTTCGTGACGATGAAGACCAGAGCTGCGACGATAGCGCCGAGGATCGGGCCGACAACGGGAATCCAGGAGTAACCCCAGTTGTTGCCATCCTTGCCGGGGCAAGGCATAACGGCATGCCACAGACGAGGTCCGAGGTCACGAGCTGGGTTGATGGCGTATCCAGTGGGGCCACCGAGCGAAGCGCCGATGCCGACAATCAGGATGGCCACGCCGAGTGCGTTCAACCAACCGAGGTTGGAAGCGTTGCCCTGGTAACCGGAGATGAGGACCACGAAGACGAGCACGAAGGTGCCAATTGCTTCTGTAACGAGGTTCCAACCAGTCGAACGAACTTCAGGACCTGTGGAGAACACGCCCAAGCGGACGCCATTATCCTGGTTCTCGTCGAACTGCTTCTTGTAAGCCAGCCACACCAAAGCAGCGCCGATGAAGGCGCCGATGAACTGTGCAACGATGTACCCAACGGCCTCGCCGTAGTAAGCGCCACCTGCACTAGCGGCCACTCCGCCGATGTCCTTCTGGGCGACCAGCATGCCGACTGTGACGGCCGGGTTCAGATGTCCGCCGGACTTCGCAGCGACCAAGACGCCAGAGAAAACCGCGATACCCCAGCCCCAGTTCACTGTAAGCCACCCGGCTCCCTTCGACTTGGACTTGTTGAGGCTTGCACCAGCATTCACTCCGCAGCCCATGAGGATAAGGACGCACGTTCCCAGAGCCTCCAAGATGATATGTGTCCAATTCATTGAATGTCTCTCTTTCTGGCATCCACACCGATGCCTTTTGTCGATAGGGTCCATCTTGCCGAATCCTGAACATTCTTGCTACCGTTTGGGAGAACGTGCAAGCAAGGAGGCGAAGAGTGCACGACCGATACGACGAGATGTACGAGGCGTGTGTGCGCTATTACGTACAGAGCGAAACAATGGAATCCATTGCGAGGCATTTGAAGCTGTCACGGTCTTCGGTGTCGCGGGTGCTGGCAGAGGCAAAGAAGTCTGGAATGGTGCGGATTTCCCTGGTCACTCCGAAGGGTTCCCAATCTCCGGTTGCGCGGAAGTTGGCGAATGTCTTCGGCATCAGGGTTCATATCTCCACTGTGGGGGATTCTGCGCCCATTACCACCCGATTTGAGAGAGTGTCACGCCTTGCCGCGACCCTATTGACTGACTCGGTCAAGGACGGTGATCTGATTGGCGCTGCCTGGGGCGTGACATTGTCTAATGTCGTTCCATATTTGGAACCCAAGCCACTCCACGATGCCACCATTGTCCAGATGAACGGAGGGACGAATGCGCTGGACACGTCGGCGAGTCACATGACCTCGATTTTGCAGGCCCTATCTCGCAACTTCGATGCGGCAGTTGTGCAATTCCCTGTGCCGGCGTTCTTCGATTACTCCGAAACAAAACAAGCAATGTGGCGTGAGCGCTCAGTGAAATCTGTCTTGGAACTTCACGACAAGTTGGATGTGTCGATCTTTGGGATTGGTTCGATATACGGCAAAGTCCCTAGTCATGTGTATTCCGCAGGGTACTTGGACCAGGCGGAGATGATGGCGCTCAAGGAACAAGGAGTTGTGGGAGACGTGTGTACTGTCCTCTTGCGCGAGGATGGGACGTACGAGGATTTGGAAATCAACCAGAGGGCTAGTGGGTTGACACCCGCCGAGTCGAAACGTATTCCCATACGTATTGGCGTGGTGGCCGACCCTGCGCGTGCATCGGCACTCTTGGGTGCGTTGCGAGCCGGGTCCATCACAGACTTGGTGTGCGATGACACGACGGCTCGGGCCGTTATCGAGTTGATAGATAGGTAAGGACGCTGGGCTGTTTGGGCTAACTACTCGGCGAGGCCATAGAGGCGGTCGCCTGCATCGCCGAGGCCGGGGACGATGTACCCGTGTTCGTTGAGGTGGTCGTCCAGGGCGGCGAGTACCAAGGTGAAGGGCACGTCGAGGTCTTTGGTGAGGTCCTTGATGTGCTCGATACCTTCGGGGGCGCCAATGAGGCACACAGCCGTGATGTCAGTGGCGCCACGGTCGCGCAGGAATTGCACCGCGCCACCCAGGGAACCGCCGGTGGCGAGCATGGGGTCGAGGACGTAGCATTGGCGGCCGGAGAGGTCCTTGGGGAGGCGCTCGGCGTACGTGAAAGGTTTGAGAGTTGTCTCGTCACGCACCATGCCGACAAACCCGACTTCAGCAGATGGCATGAGTCGTGTCATGCCTTCGAGCATGCCCAAACCGGCGCGCAAAATGGGTACGACAAGGGGTTTCGGTTGCGTCAGACGGACACCTATCGTTTCAGCCACTGGCGTCGAAATGGGGCAGGGTTCCACGCGCACATCGCGCGTTGCTTCATACGCAAGAAGTGTTACCAATTCCTCAACCAACTGGCGAAAGAGCGGGGAAGGTGTGTCGAGAGAACGGAGGAGGGAGATTTTATGTGCCACGAGGGGGTGATCAATTACGCGAAGTTCCACGCCACAAGCCTTGCACAACCAGGCGGCTGAGGCGAACCTGTGAGGCATCGTTGGCAGAAGTCTTGAGTGCGGTTGTGACCAAATCGTTACCAAACGCACTTGCCCCAAGCGGGTTCGTGGGGGAGGATGGATGGGCACGCGACAACTTGGAGGCGACATGGCATGGGAGTCTGAAGAAGGCACGGTCGGCGATGCCCTCGAAGAGTTGGATGCCCCGCCGCAGACCGGCTTGGACGAGCTCGACGATGATGACGTGGACGAGTTGATCGACGACGACGTGGACGACCTGGGCGACGACGACCTGGACGCGGAGGACGACTTGGAAGACGCGGAGGAAGAGGAAATCGACTTCTGCGTGGGGTTGTACCGCGAGGACGGCGAGCCAACAGGTGTGGCTTTGGACCCGGAACTGGCCAATGATTTCGAGGAATTGATCGCGCAGTTGCAGCGGGTGCCAGGGGATGCTGGGGCTATTGGCCTTGTTTCATTGGACTCCGAAGTACTTGTTGCCGCGCGGGTACGCGGGCCGCGGCATGTGCAAGTGTTCGTGTCGGATGCGTACCACTATGACACATGGCCGCTGGTACGCGATGCCATCGACTTCCTCGGTTTGGAACCAGGCGTGGACGATGCGCCCGAGGACGGTGCTATCGGCGACCTCAACATTTTCGCGGACCAGGGCTTGTCAGAGATGGCGCTAGAAGCAATGTGTATGGATGAGGAAGAGGTAACGAGCGAAGAACTAGCCACTCGTATTGCCAAAGCCATCCGCTTCGAAACCCCGTTCCGCAAAGCAGTCGAGGATTACTGGGACGTGGAAGACGTCGACTGAGCGGTCGACTGGGGCCTGAGGTAGGGCCATCGGATTGGGCGAGGATTCGCATCGTGGGATAGACTGATCTGCGGTTTGAGTGGCTCTGCGAGCAAACCCGATTCGCAGAATGGCCCTCATATCGGGGGTGCCTCACGACACTCCCTCCTCACACCTCGGGGTGTGGCGCAGCTTGGTAGCGCGCTTCGTTCGGGACGAAGAGGTCGCAGGTTCAAATCCTGTCACCCCGACAACGAGAATCAACGAGCTTGCTCGATTGATTCGAGGCGGAAGGGGTAATAGGGCGCAAGCCCGAGTACCCCGACGCAGACTGAGAGTGGTGCGAGTTTATTC
Organism: Propionibacteriaceae bacterium; assembly: GCA_031261485.1. Lineage (GTDB taxonomy): Bacteria > Actinomycetota > Actinomycetes > Propionibacteriales > Propionibacteriaceae > WQYJ01. The sequence continues at coordinate 54,872 of JAISJO010000091.1, forward strand.
GCACTGCCGAAGCCAAGGAAGGGGTCGTAGGGCAAAGCCCGAACACCCCGACAACGAGAATCAACGAACTCGCTCGATTGATTCGAGGCCGGAACTAATGATGACTTCTTCGAAGATCTCCAGAAGATAGTGATCCAAGAGGGAGTCTACGTTCCGGTAGAAGGTGATCAGGCTCTTGTGCTGCTGACCTAACATGAGTTGGGGCACAATTCTCAGGATTGATACGACACAGTGCTAGGATAGATTCAACCTAGATAACGGAGGCAACCGATGCTAGTTGATACCCAAAATCTGGTCTCACTTACTGAGGCGAATCAGAACTTTTCGCGCGTCGCGCGGCTTGTGGATGAACGCGGATCAGTTGTCATCTTACGCAACAATGTTCCGCGCTACGTTGTGCTGGATTACCGTCAGGTTGAAGCAGAACAAACCACAGACGATGAAGTGGCTACTGCCGGACGCCACTGGATCGCCAAGCACCTAGCAGCCTTTGAAGAACTGGCACAGTGAAACACTTGAACAAGCGCCAAGTGTTGCTGCTACATGCGCAACTGTTGGCAGAGACAGGTGGCGCAGATGGCGTTCGAGATGAGGGGCTCTTGGAGTCTGCGCTTGATTCTCCGTACTCAGGTTTCGGTGGTCAGGAGTTCTACCCAAGTATCGAGTCGAAAGCAGCACGCTTAGCATTTGGATTAGTGAAGAACCATCCGTTCGTTGACGGCAACAAACGAATCGGCCTTCTGGCGATGCTCGTCCTGCTCGACATCAATGGCGTTAGCATCGAAGTCGAAAACGCTGAACTCGTGGCACTAGGTCTGAGGCTAGCCAAAGGTGCAACGGATGCTGAAGCAGTGGAACAGTGGATCATCGACCACACGATTGGCTAGAACCCTCCTGGGTTCACAAGAAGTACTCGAAACCCCCGTTGCCTGATTCAGGACCATCCCCCTTGTAATGCGCACTCATCACACAGGGTCTTGTACCAGCTCCGTCGGCTCTTCATCGAACCGGTTTGCCCGCACAACTCGCAAGTAGTTGCCGATGCTTCTTCAGCAGTACGGATCAGTTCGGTGAATCTGGGCTGAAGAGCCTCGTGCCGCGTTACCCAAGAATCATAAGCAGCATCCATTAACGCCATGTGCTCCGGTGTCTCATCATGCATTTCAAACAAGACGATCCACTCGTCGAGTGCCGCTCTATCCTCCTGATTCGGACGAGGATGCTCTACCTTCCAGTGCTCGCAACACTGGGGATCGGCCACCGATGGCAGTTCAGCGTAGTAACGCAACGTCCCGAATTTCTCCTTCACTTGGTGAACCACGTAATCCGGTGCCAAGGCTGCGAGGTCAGCATCTAGCTTGGTTATCAGCGGGTACCACCCAGCATCACAACTGAGCCACCTACCCCAGCTGTCTGGAATGCGCAGCAATATCGCTGTGATCGACTCCCCATACTCGCCGGCATCCTCAGGAACATGCAGCGAGTCAAGAATTCGAGCAGTGTCGATCTTCACCTGCTTGAGTTGGTTGAGTCCTGCCTCAAGTGACGTTTCAGTCAATGTGCCCTCAACAATCTCATCGGCTATGGCACGAATGCCGGAACAGACGACATCCCACCTTGCCTGTTCTGTCTCCGACAGCACCGGAATATGCTTATCATCCGTCATGATGTCTCCCTTCATCTGAAGTCCATGTTGTCATGCCGGTACGACATTTTTGAGGTCACCGGATTGCCACCAAAATCACTCCCAGCTAACCCCAAGTAACCGGCCATAATCAGAACTGGTCGAGCACCTGATTTCCCTAGTCAACCCGGGAATCCTCCACCAACAAGAGGGTTCTGGAGACAACCAGAGAGCAGCCCGATCCGCGATGAGGTCGCAGGTTCAAGTCCTGTCGCCCCGACAACGAGAATCAACGAGCTCGCTCGATTGATTCGAGGCGGAAGGGGTCGGAGGGCAAAGCCCAAATATCCCGACAAAATGCAAGCCACCCGAACATATTGGGCTCCGCTCGCAAGCCACCAATGCACACGGCCACACAGCGGCGCAATGGACATACGTCTTTGGTGGTGCCCCCAGTGTACTCCCGGTGTATAGTTTGTATCAGTTCTAGTTACAAGGAGGCATTGAGTGACACGTTCGATTAGTCCGTCTATGGCTCCTGTGCTGGAGCGGCTGGAGCTTGACCGACCGGAGGTGGTGACAACCGCTTCCCTGGCGGCCCTGCTTGATGAGGCGCACCTGGCGACGCCGACTCGGGTGGTGGCTTCGCGGTTGCGGGAGTCTGGGTGGCTGTTGGCGACGAGCCAGCGGGGGGTGTGGGAATTCGTTCCTGCAGAGGTTGCGGGGCCGTACTCGCGGCATGACCCGGTGATGCCGTTGAAGGCATTTCTCGTTGCGCACCCCTCTGACAGCGCAGCACTGACGTTCCAGGCCGCAGCTTGGGCACACGGTTTGGCCGACCGAGTGCCTGCGCGGCTGGAGGTGGCCGTCCCGAGTGGTTTGGTGTCTCGTCGCCTGCCGAATGCGCTGGCACCATCCGTGTTCGTGCCTGCACTACCCACTGTTGGGTTGCGTGGCGTGCCGACGCTCAGGGTCGAGTCAATTCTCGCCCACATGGCTGCCAAGCCCAACCACGTGCGTTCGTGGACGAGCGCCGCCGAGTGGCTGCCGGATGTTGCTGCGGCGGCGACTTGGGACAACCTCTTTCCAGAGCTTCAGAGTCGTCCCCAGTCTGTGGCCGCGCGGGCCGGGCATCTGCTACAAGGTTGGCGTCCTGACCTAGCCGACCAGATCGAGTCGTCGTTCCCGGTATCGAGTCGGACCTGGTTTGGGCCGCGTGGCAAGATGCTCCGTCATGATGCCCGCTGGCAGGTCGCGGACACGTTGCTGCCGTTCGACCCGCGCCAGATGGGAGCCGTCTCATGAGTGAGATCAGGATCAATCCAGGACATCTCGCCCGTCACACTCCTCCAGGTGCTGGGGCGCAAGGACGGGATGCTGCCATCGTGGATATCGCCCAAGACCTGCTGCTGCGATACCTGCTCGCGGAACTGCCTGGAGGGCGCATGAACGGCATCGGTCTCTACTAGCCTCGGCCTGCAGTCCGGGGCCACAAGGTGTTTCCCGCAGCGGGGAACAGGCGTTTTCAGTGGATCTCGGTTACCCAGTCGCCACTGTCAGTTCTGGTTGTACTTGGTCTATGTGCGCCAATTGCGGCTTCCATTGACAGTTGGCTGCTCGGGGATCATGCGAGCATCTTCCTACCGCGTCCTAGGACGTACCATGATGGTTAGATGACGATGATTATGACGGAGGAACTGGGGTTGGTCGTTGCCCGGCTTCGCCTGAGTGCGGCTGAGCCGACCGCAGTCGAGGCGAAGTCTGCGGTCGGGAAGCTACCGAATTCGATGCCGGAAACGTTGAGCGCGTTCGCTAACGGCTCGGGCGGGGTGGTCATTCTTGGCCTAGATGAGCGCACCCGCTTCCACCCCGCTCAGGGCTTCCAGGCGGCTCCAATGCGTGACGCTCTGGCGGGCGCGTGCGCGGATCGACTGCAGCCGCCGTTGCGTCCTATCCTGGCGAGTCGAAAGCGGCAGTCATCGAAGACGGCGACCGGCTGCTGGACTCGGCGTCCTTCGTCGGGCCGATTCCGGCACTGATTCGTGACGCCACGTCGGCGGTCATCCGCAACGCCCGTATGGCGGGCCGGATGAACGGAGTATTCCGTCGGGAGGTGCCCGAGTATCCACTGGCTGCGGTGCGCGAGGCAATCACAAACGCGCTTATGCACCGCGACTACTCGCCGTTGGCGTGCGGCACTCAAGTGCAGGTCAACTTGTTCACTGACCGACTGGAAATCCTCAACCCAGGTGGTCTGTTCGGCGCCGTCGCCCTGGCCAAACTCGGAAGTCCAGGGCTGTCTTCGGCGCGGAACCAGCATCCCAGATCGCTGAGGCGACCCGGGTGAGTCGTCCCGCCGTGGCCAAACACCTGCGGAAGTTCTTGGATGCGGGAACAATTGTTAGGACCCAACCCGCGCGAAGCAAGCTCCAGCGGTACCGCTGGCTCGGCGACCCGGCGGAGTAGTTTCTTCGAACCACAAGCGCCGTGCAACAATTCCCGCAATCTGTTGCGCCAACTTGCTGCGTGGCTCTAGCCAGACAACGTGACCACTGCTAGCGTGGTTGCATGACTGTTTCCATCCCACCGCTGACCAAGGTCGAACTGGACAAGATCGACGCTTGGTGGCGCGCATGTAATTACCTCACCATCGGCCAGATTTATCTGCAGGACAACCCGTTGCTGCGTCGTCCCTTGTCAGTCGATGATATTAAGCCTCGCCTCCTCGGGCATTGGGGCACTTCAGCGGGTCTCGGTTTCATCTATTCCCATCTCAACCGACTCATCCGCGAAACCGGGCAAGACGCCCTGTACATCGCAGGCCCCGGCCATGGCGGCCCAGCACTTGTTGCTGCAAGCTACCTTGAGGGGTACTACACCGATTGCTTCCCCAAGGTCACCACAGATGACGAGGGTATGAAACTGCTCTTCCGCCAATTCTCCGCGCCGGGCGGCATCCCCTCCCACGCCTCGGTGACCACCCCCGGGTCCATCCACGAGGGTGGCGAACTCGGTTACGCACTCTCCCACGCTTTCGGCGCAGCCTTCGACAATCCAGACTTGCTCGTTGTCGCGGTTGTCGGCGATGGCGAGGCTGAGACCGGCCCGCTGGAGGGCGGTTGGAAGGGTATCTCCTTCCTCAACCCGCGCCACGACGGCGCCGTCTTGCCCATCCTCCACCTGAACGGCGCCAAGATTGCTGGCCCAACGATCCTTGCGCGCAAGGACCCCGAGTTGCTCCAGGAGCTCTTCGAGGGCCACGGGTACGAGGTTCTCTGGGTCGAGGGCGACGACTTGCCCTGGATGCACGAGCGTTTCGCCGACACCTTGGCTTACGCCTGGACTCGCATCCAAGAGATACAAGAAGCCGCCCGCGCTGGCGATTCCTGGGATGGCGACATGCCGCAATGGCCAATGATCATCCTCCGCTCCCCCAAGGGTTGGACTGGCCCGAAGCTCGTGGACGGCCAGGTTGTCGAAGGCACATGGCGCGCCCACCAGGTCCCGCTGTCCGGCGTCAAGGAGAATCCCGATCACCTCAAGATTCTCGAGGATTGGCTGCGCTCTTACCGTATCGACGAGATTTTCGCCGCAGACGGAGCACCATCTGCCCTTGTCAAGTCCAATAACCCGTCTGGCTCTAAGCGTATGAGTGCAAGCCCCTACGCAAATGGCGGACTCCTGACCGAAGAACTGGACCTGCCTGACTTCCGCGATTACGGCGTGGAGGTCTCCCCAGAAACGAGGGCGACCACGCACCTGGAATCCACGGGTCGCTTGGGCTTGTTCATGCGCGACATTTACAAGCGTAATCCGAACAATTTCCGCTTGTTCTGCCCTGATGAGACCAACTCCAACCGTCTCGGCGCGGTGTTCGAGGTCTCCGACCGTACATTCATGGAACCGACCAATGCCATCGACGTGAAAATCGGCAAGAATGGTCGTGTCATGGAGGTACTCTCTGAGCACAACTGTCATGGTTGGCTCGATGGGTACACCCTGACGGGCCGCCACGGAATGTTCGCCACCTATGAGGCGTTCGCCATGGTGAGTGCGTCGATGACCATGCAGCAGGCCAAGTGGCTCGACGAGGCCAACCATCTGGAATGGCGGGCCAAGGTCCCGAGCACGAACATTTTGCTGAGTTCGACTTGCTGGCGCAATGACCATAATGGGTTCTCGCACCAATCGCCCATGCTCATTCAGGTCGTTCTGAACATGCGCGGCGAAGTGTCCCGTGTGTACATGCCGCCGGACGCCAACTGCCTTGTCGAAGTGGCCGACCACTGCTTCAAGTCCCGCAATTACGTCAACCTCATCGTGCAAGACAAGCAACCTCAACCCCAGTGGCTCACCATGGATGAGGCCATCGAACATTGCACACGCGGTTACGGCATTTGGGAATGGGCCGGCACTGACGGTCTCGGAACCAAGAAGCCCGACATTGTCCTGGCTTGCGCTGGCGATGTCGTGACAATGGAAGCTGTGGCTGCCGCTGAGATCCTCAAGACGTATCTGCCGGAACTCAAGGTTCGCGTGGTCAACGTGGTCGATCTCATGACCTTGTACCGCCCGAAGGACCACCCGCACGGCATGTCCGCCAAGGCCTTCGCCGACACCTTCACCGACGACGTGGATGTTGTCTTCGCCTTCCATGGCTACCCAGGCGGCATCCACCAGTTGGTCCATGGCCGTCCAGATGCTGACCGTTTCCGTGCTCGCGGATTCGTTGAGCAAGGCACGACGACAACCCCGTTCGACATGGTGGTACGCAACAAGGTGGACAGGTACCACCTCGTCATGGACGCTATCAACAATGCTGCGGTCTCACCGAAGGGCGCACATGAGTTGTACCAATGGTGCGAAGGCAAGCTCGCCAAGCACGCGGAGTACATCGTGGAGTATCTGGAGGACATCCCCGAAGTCCGCGAATGGGTGCTCGGCGCCGACCTCGGCCCGATGACCTCGCCCAAGGCCGCGAAGAAGCCCGCCAAGAAAGCGTAAGGGTACGCTGAAGGCCATGTTCGCCTGTCCGGTGTGTGGCCTGTCGCTCATGCCCAGGGCCGGTTCGTCCGACTCTGCGGCATGGGCTGGGGCTCGCCCCGGCGCTTTGGTTTGCGCCGCCGGGCACAGTTTCGACGTGGCGAAACAGGGGTATGTATCGCTTGTCACAGGTGACTCGCACATCGTGGGCGACACATCCGACATGGTACAAGCCCGTGCGTCTTTCCTTGCCACAGGGGTGTACGAGCCAATAGTGAGTGCCCTGGTCGAGATGTTGGCGTCCTTCGACGGTCGGCTCCCAGTCGGCGAAGAACGAGCAATGTCTGAATCGGTTGGCATCCGGCCTCTCACCTTCGCCGACCTGGGCGGTGGCACAGGGTATTACTCGGCAAGCATCCTGGACGCACTCCCCGCCTGGGACGGCGTGCTCCTAGACGTGTCGAAACATGCTGCCAAGCTAGCCGCCCGCGCCCACCGCAGGTTGAAGGTGGCGACCGCAGACCTGCGAACGACCATCCCGCTCATCACCGCCTCGATGGACGCAGCCTTAGTTGTTTTCGCCCCCCGCAACGCAGCGGAAATACGCCGGATTCTGGCCCCCGGTGGAGTGTGCGTGGTGGTGACCCCGACCGAGCGCCATCTGCAAGAGTTGCGAGCCACCCAACACATGCTCGATATCGACCCCGACAAAGAAGACCGCCTGACAAGGCAGTTCGCTGACTTCAACCTTATGGAGCAACGACAGATCGAATGGCAGACAGACCTGACACAGCAGCAAGTGCAATGGGTCGTGGGCATGGGCCCAAGCGCCTTCCACACCGAATCAACAGACCGAGCAAGCCACATTCAAGACCCGGTCAACACAACAGTTTCCGTCACAGTTCGCGCATTTCAACCGAAGTAGATCCCAAGCACCCCGAAGCACAGTAACGCTCCCCAAAGGTGCGGGGAGTTCTGCATGTGCAGGCTTGGGCTCAAATCGTCCCACCGATTTGGGGCGCCCATAGTGCAGCGAGTCGGTAAAGTGGCGCAGCCACCGCCTCGCGGAACGACCTGCACATGCAGCACTCCCCACACCAACCCACATGAGGCAACTCAACAATCCTAGATACTGCGACTTCGCGCAGCATGACAACCGACAGGTAAAGTGGCGCAGCCACCGCCTCGCAGAACGACCTGCACATGCAGCACTCCCCACACCGCCCCACATGAGGCAACTCAACAATCCTGGATACTGCATCCTTCAACTGTCGTGCAAGACACCGCGCTCGGGCTCATACACACTGTGGCATGATAGGTCTTCATGAGCGACAATGTCATGACCACTGTCGATGAATACATCGCGTCGTACCCGCCCGAGCAGCAAGCCGTCATGGAAAAGGTACGCGCCATCATCTTGGCTTCCACTCCCGGAGTCATTGAACGTATCGCCTGGCAAATGCCGAGTTACAAGCTGAAACGCCCACTCATCCACTTTGCCGCAACCAAGAAACATCTTGGCATATACCCTGGCACGGTGCTCCCCGAAATATGGGGTGACATGCTCAAAGAGTACGACACATCCAAGGGGACCATCCGCTTCCCCTGGAACAAACCCATCCCCTACGACCTCATCGAACAGATTGTCGCCGCGCGCGTCCTCATGCTCCAAGGCGATGTCGAATAAGGAGAACATGGCCAGGCGACACCCAGTTCTTCGCGGTGAGGGAACCACTGCCCAATCGTGCACTTCCTCCCAGGGGGGAGACACACCACGACTGAACGTGGGAGAATAGTTCGGCACCTAGTTGGGAGAAACCATGGTTGATTGGAATGACAGGCCCGTTGCGAAGGCAGCGCTCGCAGATCCGACGACGTCTGCCGACGACCTGGCGGACATCGCTGGGGAGCAGCCTAGTCTGTGGCCGGATGTCGCCGCACATCCGAATGCCTATGCGGCGTTGTTGGACTGGTTAGATGCCCAGGGCGTGCCCGAAGTCAGTGCGGCTGTCGCTGCTCGCCGTCGCGCTGATGAAGGTCGTCTGGAACCCTCACCGGCAACCGAGACAGTGCTCATGATAACCGGCAATACCGAAACCACAAAGTATGACCCACAGGACGCCTTTGCAACCGCACCGTATTCTTATGGAGGCACCCCGCTGACAGCGGCATCCGAGGGCGGCCATGGCGCAACGACCAAGCTCGCCTCTGTGGAGAACCCATTCTCCGATGAAGACCCTGACGAGCCAAAATCGCGCAAGCCGCTCATCATTGGACTGTGCGTGGCCTTGGGCGTCGTCCTGCTTGTGGCTGGAGCATTGGCGTATTACTTCGCCGTCGCGCGTCCCTTGTCTTCCGCGCAGGAAACCTACGACACCGCGGCAGCGAACCTGCAGTCCGCTCAAGACGATCTGAGCGAGTCAATAGACGAGGCCAACCGTATTTCAACTTCCACATCCACCCTCGTCCCCAGCGACATACGCGACAGTCTTTCTTCCTCAATCGAGACCGCACGCCCTCTGCTTGGCAAGCCTCCTGCTCAGCCAACTGGATCGCAGGAATTGATCGATGCTGCGAAAGACCTCGACTCGCGCGCCGAGGATGTCAAGCGCGCCACGACTTCACTGAACGCAGCAATTCGCAATGCCCTCGACCTTGTGGCCAAAGCCCTGACGGGCGTCGTCGAGACGGCACAGTCGGTGTACGATGCTTCCGCCGAGTCGTTGGGTGAAGACGATGAGCATCGCGCTGCCCTGAAGGACGCTCTCTCAGTCACCTGCACCCAATCCGACCCAGTGAACAAGCTGACCTGTTCGGACAAGGCCGCTGACGACATCCTCGTACAAGCTCACGGCATCCTTGTGGCCGTTGTCGCCCAGGCCCAGGCGATGTACGACTCCACTGACGGCCAACTCGTCGATGATGCCCCCCGCCAGGCACTCCACGCCGCCATTGAGCAAGCCACCTGCGACCAGACTGACATAACGGAGGCTCTGGCGTGCATCAATGCGGCCCTCGTCGCGTTGCCTCAGGCTCAGAAAGCGGTCACTAAGTCTCTGGAGACTCAGACGTACGAGTACGTGATCACCGGCCCCAGTTGCGGACAGATGGGCTTTGACTGCGGCTACCCGAACAATGGCAAAGTCGAAAGTATCGACGGCTGGACGGCGTTTGCCCAGGCGGCCTTCTTGTGGATAAGGGTGAGCGTGACCGGAGACCAGGTGAAAGCACAAGTGTGCGGCACTCAAGGCGTTCTGCTAGATGTAAAGAATTGTTCCTTCAACGAGAGTGGAGTGGATGAGAGTTGGGCCTGGTCCGGAACTCGCACAGGGAGCGAGGCGATCATCACCCCTCTTGATGCTTCCGGCACTAACGCCCCGTTCGTCTGGGCAACGGTGAAGTTTGCTGGCTCTGAGGCGGTAAGCCCGGCCACCACCGTCGCTTTCCCGCAGCCTTGCGAGAAACAGGACGGTACCTACGGCACGTACGTGGCTGACGATGGGCCACCGCACTGCGAGTAATGCCTATTTACCGGTAAACTTGGCGGCCGAACCGAGGATCCGGGAGATCTGGGGATCCGGGGGACCGACAGCACCGGACTGCATAGACTCTGAAGCGCGCAGTCATCAGCACCTCTCCGACACGCTACTGCTTCCCAAACACGCGGTCAGCACGTCCTACCTGAGATACTGGACCTGTGCGTCGATTTTCTTCCACTCTGCTTGCCGTGACAACTGTTCTCGCCTTGGCCTCGTGCGCCCGGCCCATGCCAGCGCCTACCGAGCCGCAACCCACTGTCACTCCTAGCCAGACGGTGACTCCCACGCAGGCCACCCCGACTCCCACGGCGACTCCCGACCCCATCGACCCCAAAGTGGAGGCACTTCTCGCAGCAATGACTCCTGAGGAGAAGGCGGGGCAATTGCTCATGGTGGCGATCAGGAATGCGGACGGCTCGGCCCTTCCCGATGCCCTCGCCACTATCCATGCCGGATCCGTGCTCTACCTCGAATATGGCTGGACGGCGGCGGCAACCAAACCTATCTCCGACATGCTCAACGCACAGCCTCGCCCTCAGGGTATCGGGCTGTGGATTGCAGTGGACCAAGAAGGCGGCATGATTCAACGCTTGGCAGGCGAGGGTTTCTCCACCATCCCTTCCGCCACCGAGCAGGGCAAGATGGACGACGCCTCCCTGCAAGCCAAGTGGACGGCTTGGGGGGCCGAACTGCTCGCTGTTGGGGTCAACATGAACCTTGCTCCGGTGGCCGACACTGTGCCGGCAGACAAGGTGGACTCCAATGCGCCCATTGGGCAACTTGGCAGGTATTTCTCCACCGACCCCGTCCTCAACGGGCACAAGGCCGAGGCCGTCATCGCCGGACTCACCGCAGCGGGTGTTGGCTCAGCCATCAAACATTTCCCTGGTTTAGGCCGTGTCACCGGTAACACCGACTACTCCGCCGAAGGAGTCACTGACGATGTGACAACTGCCAACGGTGCTTATATTACTCCTTTCACTGAGGCGATGCAGGCGCATCCCACGATGGTCATGGTCTCGGTCGCCACGTACTCCCTGATCGACCCTTCCAATCCTGCCGCCTTCTCCCCTGCCATCATCAACGACCTCCTGCGCGGTCAGCTAGGTTGGCGCGGGGTGGTCATCTCCGACGCCCTCGACGCCGCCGCTGTGGAGGATGTGCCGATGGCTGAGCGGGGTGTACGTTTCATCGACGCGGGCGGTGACATCGCCATCATCCCCGACGTGAGCGACGCTGCCACCGCACATGCAGGAATCGTGGAGACCATGGCCTCCAACCCCACCTTCGCGGCGGCTGTGGACCAAGCAGTAATCCGAGTTCTGACCGCCAAGCTCGCAGCCGGACTGTTGTCCGAGTGAGTACGTCTGGGGTACACATGCTTGATTTGATGGATGCGACAGTTGCTCAGGATGCACTGAGGGATCCGCATACGAGCAGCGCCGACTTGGCGTTCATCGCTGAAAACCATCCGAGCCTGCGCCTTCTGGTCGCCCACCACGGTGAGGCCGATCCGGCCTTGCTTGACTGGCTCAAGGATTTGGGAGACCCAGCGGTGTCGGCGGCTGTGCAGTATCGACAGGCTCTGGCGGCGAGACCTGTTCCCTCGACCCTGCCGACGCCGACACAACCGGAGTTCTTGCCGATCCCCGAATCGTCATCCACCGAATCGTCGGCTCTTGACGCGCATGCTGAGCCTCGGCCGGCTCTTGAGCTCAAACTCACAGGGGCACCCTCAGGCATGACCAGGAGCCGCAGACGCTTGATAGCAATTGTCAGTTGCGTTGTCGCGTTGACTCTCCTTGTCACTGGTTTTGTTGTCGTGGTGCTTCCGAGAATCATTCCACCGAATCCATGGACTCAAGTCCTCGACAACAGTCCTCCCTACATGTTCTCCTCTGTGGCGGTTGCTGACAATGGAGATATCATCGCAGCCGGAGTGGTCAGGCCGATTGCAGCCTCCCCCGATGACTACCGCGGCATAGACGCGGTTATTGCTCTGTTCGCTGCTAGCGGTGACCTCTTGTGGTCCAAGACCTATGGCGGCAATGACACCGACTGGTTCGGCTCCGTGGCGATTGCTGGCAATGGTGACATCATCGCTGTGGGATTCACCGACTCATCCGATGGGGACTTCCCCACCACTCATGACGGCTCTGACGCTCTCGTCGCCAGGATTAGTCCGAAGGGCAATCTCCTATGGGCCAAGACCCTTGGCGGCGATTCCTGGGACATTTTCGAATCTGTGGCGATTGCGGACAATGGTGACATCATCGCAGTCGGAAGCACGTACTCACTGAGTGGGGACTTCGCGACCACTCATACCCTCCCAGATGCGGTCGTCGCACGATTGAGCCCGACAGGAGACCTCCTGTGGGCCAACACCCGCGGCGATGGTCGTGCGGCATATTACTTTTCCGATGTGGCGGTTGCTGGCAACGGTGACATCATCGCAGTCGGTTGCGACGACTCAGCGAAAACTGCGGACATGGCCTGTGCGAGCGAGACCGCCAATGCAGTGGTTGCCCGAATCAGCGCAACCGGCGACTTTCTGTGGGTTAAGGAAATCGGCAGCGCTCTTCGATATAGGTTCACCTCCCTTGCACTGGCAGACAACGGTGACATCATCGCGGCCGGAGATGGCACCACACCCACCGGACTGAACAATGGCGATGCGGCCATTGCCCGAATCAGCGCGACCGGCGACATCCTGTGGACCAAGGCCTATGGCGGCTTTGATGCAGACGGGTTCACATCCGTGGCACTTGCCAAGAACGGCGACATCATCGCAGTCGGATACACCATCTCGACCAACGGAGACTTCCGCGTCACCCATGACGGTCCCGATGCTGTCGTCGCAGGAATCAGCGCAACCGGAGAGTTGCTGTGGGCCAATACCTACGGCGGCAGCCGCATCGACCTTTTCAATTCTGTGGCACTCGCCAAGAACGGCGACATCATCGCCGTCGGGTACACAACCTCATTGGATGGAGACTTCCCCACCACCCTGGAGGTCGGGGCCGTCGTCGCTCGGTTCACCCCGAAGGGGGAACTCTAGGCGGGCTCGGCGTCGGCACGGGGTGGAATGCATTGCCGCTTTACCATCTCGGCGAGGCAGTACACCCAGCCCGAACCTTACTGATTCTTGAGACCGAAGTCCGACCCGAACCCGCGTCGCTCGTCAGCGGCCAACCTGTGGCGGCGGTTGGAGACGATTCCGACTATCAGAAGGGTAAGAATGGCGGCGACTGCCACACCCAAGACGATGATGAGGCCCAGCATGAGATTCGGATTGTCCTTCATGGACTGGGCCGCGCTCACGGGTGCCACTGTGGGTGCATTGGTCGGAGCGGTCGATGCCTTTGCGGTGGGTGTGGCAGTGGACGAGGTGGAGGACGCTGATGGCGTGGGGGTCGGCGTGGGGGTTGCTTTGAGCGGTAGTTTCGCGGTTACCGACGAAGACTCGTACACGTTGTCGCCCGCATATTCCACGAGAATATCCAACGAGGAGGGAAAATCGGAGGTCTGCGGCAGACTCAGGACGATGTCGTACTTCCCCTCGTCGCCGGTCACCGTCATGGAGGACACGTCGCCCCACGACAGAGTCACCGTGACTCGCGCCAGACTGACACCACTGCCCGTCGAGGATGTGAGGGCCCCAGAGATGGCGATGGTCGTTCCGGGATTTGCTGTCGCAGGATCGAGGGTAGCCGTCAGAACTGTCGTCGGTTTCGGCGGGGGCGCGATGTGGAAGGACAGCGAGTCAGAGCTTCGCAGGTATTGGGCGTCGCCGGGCCACATGACCACGACCGAATGGTCTCCCGCGTCTGGGTTGTTGAAGGACATCTGGAAAGAGCCCGTGGAATCTGTGGTGGCTTTGCCGATGTTCTTTCCGTCCACGGAGACGGTCAGACTGAAACCGGCGAGGGGGTCGTTGTTGTCCTTGGCGAATGATCCAGAGATGGTTGTAGTGACAGGTCCGGGGGTCACGTCGGCGAGGACGACGACGGTGGCTTGGGCGGCTGCATGCGCAGTAGGCAGGCACACAAGAACGCCCGCACAGGCCAGAATAAAGGCGGCCAGTGCGGCGAGGGGGTTCAACCAGGTTCCCCGGACGTGGACCACCAGCGCCTCCTGTCTTTGTAGGAACTCTACCTTGCCGTCCACGACTGTGCCAGTCCAATCGCGGAAGAGCGGAGCGATTGCAAGCAAGAATGGATGTCTTGGGAAACGCTGATTGTTGGCTGCTTTGTCCGTCATCTGGCGACTTCGCGGAGAATGACGAGGTGCGCGAATCAGTGTTTCCCAAGCCAACGCATCACCCGTGCGTGCGTCCCAGGTTGCCAACCCCCACGCCACGTGAACGCGACCTTCAGCCTCACCCGCGCGCGGCCCGGATTGGGTTTCCGACGTGAGTGATTGGGTGGACTACAGTAGGTGTCATGATTGATGTCACCTCCACCTCCGCGTGGCAGACCCTCACGTCCCTCGCCGATACCTTGCAACCTGACTTGCGCGCATGGTTCGCCACCGATCCTTCTCGCGTCTCGAATCTCACCCACGACGCTGGGGACTTGCGCGTCGACCTCTCCAAGAATCTGGTCACCGCCGATGTGTTGGCTGGCCTGCTGGACTTGGCCCGTGCCGCCGATGTCGAGGCTCGCCGCGACGCCATGTTCGCTGGCGAGCGCATCAACGTGACGGAGAATCGCTCGGTCCTCCACACCGCACTGCGCCGTCCGAAATCGGACTCACTCGTTGTCGACGGCGTCGACGTGGTGGCCCAGGTACACGAGGTCTTGGACCGTGTGTACGCCTTTGCGCGCCGGGTGCGTTCGGGGGCTTGGCAAGGGGTAACGGGCAAGCCCATCTCCACGGTTGTCAACATCGGCATTGGTGGTTCCGACCTCGGGCCTGTCATGGTGTACGAAGCTCTCAAGCCGTATGTCAAAGACGGCCTGGAATGCAGGTTCGTGTCCAACATCGACCCCACCGACATCGCTGAGAAAACGCGCGGGCTCGACCCCGAGACGACCTTGTTCATCGTGGCCTCCAAGACGTTCACCACTTTGGAAACATTAACCAATGCCCGTATGGCCCGTACGTGGCTGTGGGAGGCACTGGACGCCCAAGGCGTGTCGGTTGGCTCTGACGACGAGAAGTCAGCCGCTGTCGCCCACCACTTCGTTGCCGTCTCCACGGCATTGGACAAAGTGGCTGCTTTCGGCATCGACCCGGCCAATGCCTTCGGTTTCTGGGATTGGGTCGGCGGGCGTTACTCGGTCGACTCGGCAGTCGGCACGATTCTGGCTATCGCCATCGGTCCGGAATCCTTCGCCGACTTCCTCGCCGGTTTCCACGCCATCGACGCCCATTTCTGCGAGGCGCCGCTGGAAGACAACGTTCCGGTCCTCATGGGGATGCTCAACATTTGGTACCGAGACTTCCTGGGATATTCCTCGCATGCCGTCCTGCCCTACGCACAATACCTCCACCGCTTCGCCGCGTACCTCCAACAGTTGACAATGGAATCCAACGGTAAGAGGGTGCGCCTCGACGGCACGCCCGTGACAGCGGCCACAGGAGAGATATTCTGGGGCGAGCCTGGTACAAACGGGCAACACGCCTTTTACCAACTCATCCACCAGGGCACGCAGGTCATTCCGGCTGACTTCATCGCAGTGGCCACCCCCGCCCATCCTTTCAAGGACGGCGGCGTGGATGTACATGAGTTGTTCCTCGCCAACTTCTTCGCACAGACCAAGGCCCTGGCATTCGGCAAGACCGAGGAGGAGGTACGCGCCGAAGGCACGGCTGAGGCAGTCGTCCCCCATCGCGTTTTCCCCGGCAATCGCCCCACGACATCTATCATGGCTCCAGCGCTGACTCCCTCGGTCGTCGGACAGTTGATTGCCCTGTACGAACACATCACCTTCGTCGAAGGCGTGGTCTGGGGCATCGATTCCTTCGACCAATGGGGCGTGGAACTCGGCAAGAAACTCGCCCTAGAAATCGCCCCCGCCATCAGTGGCGACCAGGACGCACTGGCCGCTCAGGACGCTTCCACCCAAGCGCTCATCCGGTACTACCAAGCGAATCGGGCGTCGTAAGGGGGCGCTGCGTCCTGCACACCCGCAACGACACGGAATCATGGATTCGCGTAAGCGGGTCACGTCACCTTGATTCATGATAGCGAATCCGCTATCATGAATGTGTGAGTCACAAGCCTGAGTTTGACTGGGTTCGCCGAGCAGACGGGACGAGCGAGTTCGAGGATTTCCTAGCGTCCTTGCCTGTCAAGGATGCCGCGAAACTGCTTGCAGTCATCAGCAACACAGAAAAGCAAGGGCTTGAGGTGGCGATCAGAATGCAATGGGTAAAGAGACTTGAAGATGATTTCTGCGAATTGCGGTCCATCAGAGGAAGCAATATTCAAAGAGCAATCTACTTCCAGGTCATTGGCACCCAGTATGTGATTACCCACGGATTCACGAAGAAGACGCAGAAAACGCCACCCCAAGAGTTGGAGCATGCGCATCAAGTTCGGGAGCGGTATCTGCGACAAGAAGGAGAAGGAAGATGACCAGAATTGACGAACTGATTGCGGATCGCAGCGAGCATGATTCTGAGTTTGCCCACGCCTACTCGCAAGAGGACGAACGACTCCAGATGGCTGTGGCGCTCACGGAACTCCGCCAAGCCGAGGGTCTCACGCAGCGGCAACTCGCCAGGCTCGCGGGAAAGCCTCAGTCAACGATTGCACGCATTGAAAACGGCAATATGAACGCATCACTGAAAGTGCTCAGCGAAATCGCTGCCGCCGTAGGTCGGAAGCTAGAAATCCGATTCGTTGGTGTCTGAGAATCCTGAACTGGCCAGGGCAAGACAAACCAGATTCCGCCCCTCCGACTCCCTCAGTGAACGAGTAATACGGACTCACTGTTGAGGATTTGGGAGGAGTAGCAGAACCAGACGTCGGAACCGGGGATGAACTCCACCAAATCGGGCACAAGGGACTGGAACAAAGTACTATTGGAGGACACCCACCGTTCCCACCAAGGAGTTGAGACTTTGTGGATAACTCGTGATGTCGATCTTCCTGAGCAGGTTGTAGAGGCTCATTCGAACGGACGCCTTGTCTTCTTTGTCGGTGCTGGAGCATCAATGAACGCCCCGTCCAGCCTGCCATCATTCAAGAGGCTTGCTATCGAGTTGGCAGAAATGGCACATGGAACATTCCCTGAAGATCACTACTACGAGCCCATCGACTTCTTTCTGGGATCACTGCCAGACAACTTCGATACAAAGACCCACGCCCAGAGAATCCTGGCCAGAGAAGACTCGACACATAATTCGACACACTCCGCAATTGTTCGAGTTGCGTCGGCAGTTGGTCCGGCAAGAATTGTCACTACCAACTTCGACAACCACCTTGCGTCTGCCGCTGCTGCTGAGAAACTCAATATTGATGACTTGTGGATTGGACCAGCACTCCCCCTGGGGGATAATTTCGCTGGCATTGTCCACCTCCATGGCTCCGTTCTCCGAGAACCACAAGAGCTCGTCCTCACCGACCGCGACTTCGGACGCGCCTACCTAACTGATGCTTGGGCAACTCGTTTTCTTCAAAGAATGTTCGGTGAGTTCACAGTGGTCTTCGTTGGCTACAGCCTTGATGATCCGATTATGCGATACCTGTCGCTTGGGTTGCAGTCGAACACACAGCGTTACGTGTTGACGGACCGCTCGGATGCCGACAAATGGAGGCATCTTGGTGTCAAGACAATTGCGTACCCGGCCAGCGACAATCACGGCGCCCTAGTCGCTGCCTTGTGCGCGTGGGACTCTAGAGCACGGATGGGCCAGTTGAGTCACCGCACTCAAATGAGCCAGATCCTCGACTCGGGTTCCTTGCCAACACCCGTCGATGGGGACTACCTAGTTGCGAGGATTCGAACCGTGGATGGCGCGCAGGACTTCGCCCAGTTCGCTAGAGGAACCAGGTGGCTCCTATGGGTAGAGGATCACTCATCAGAATTCCAAGGACTCTTCACTGGTGAAGCGGAGTCGCCAACAGCACGAATCCTCAGTGAGTGGTTCTGCCAAGAGTATGTTGCGGATCCAGAATTGACCGGAGCAGCGCTACAAACCGTCCAGAGGCTGGGGCAACACTTTGGCGACTGTCTCTTCGTGTCTGCGGGCCGGGCTACAGAGCAACTGGGTAGGGCAGACCCGTTGGCTGCGCAGCGTTGGAAGACCCTCCTTGCCACATCCATTGACGGAAAGTCCACTCCGGCAGACTTGACGTTCATTTTGCCTTACAAGTCCGGCGGCCAACCGGAAGACCCAGCACTGCTTCGAGTTGCTCTGCGTCCTTTCTTACAACTCGAGAGATCCTGGTTTCCTAGTTCAACGGACAAGACTCTTCCACCAAACGCTGAATTGAAATGGTACGTGCCAGAGGAAACACTAACGGCTCATGTCGCAAAGCTAATTGACGATTCAGATGCTAACGACCCATGCATCAGATCACTCTTGGAGGAAGCCCTCAACAGCGCGCTCGACCTTCTTGATGGGTACTTCGGCGGTGATAACTCAGATTCGCTGACCTTCCGCAGATCTTCGATAGCGGTGCATCCTCAGGACAACTTCAGAGAACCGATCGATGCTCTCATCGATGCACTTCGAGACTTTGGGGAGAAAGCGCTCCCTCTAGATCCAAGTCTCCCCAACCGTTGGTGGGCTTTCAAACATGCGCTCTTTCAACGGCTCGCGCTGCATCTCATTGACTCTGACCTGTCGCGGACGCCAGCTAGCAAACTCCAATGGATTCTTGACCGAAACCTACTCTATGAAACGAAAGTCAAGCATGAGACATACCAGATCCTGGCCACAACTGTCGGGCATATTGACGAAACCATGAGAGCCGCCCTCTTGGCTGACATTCTGCATGGCCCTGAATACCCAGAAGACAAGCCTGACGAAGCTCGTCACGCGGCATATGCGACATACAACTTGCTCGTCTGGATCGCGCAACACGCGCCCAACTGGGAAGAAGCGATAGCCGCACACGACGAGATACGCACATCGAACCCGGATTTCGAGCCACGTGAGCACCCCGACCTAGACTGGGCCGTGGTCAGCAGCACATGGGGAAGAAATCTCCTGATGGAGCCGGAGGATTTCATTCGTTCGGCTGACACGGACTTGGGCAAGGCATTCGATGACCTCCTTGATAACGACTACTCGGAACACAATTTCGACGAGCCAAGTTGGGACGATGCCCTGTCTCTCTTGCGTCAAGTGGTTGGCATGCGTCCCGACATAGGTCAGAGGCTCTGGCCTATGGTCGTTCAACGAGATCTGGCCGTGGCCAAAGTGGACGACCTCCATGGTGCCCTCATCGGCGGCTGGACCTGGTCGAGTCTCGCCGGTTTGGAAGAACCAATTACTATGCTTGTCGCTTCCGAAATCGAGAACCCCAGGTCAACACGACTTATCAGCGAATATCTCTTCCATCAGATACGCCAGCAGATCGACAGCGACGAATCACCAGCTACAAGAGAAATGCGCCAGATCGCTTGTGAGCTCTGGGATTCATATCGGGATTCGTTTGCCGACACCAATGATTCTGACAATGCCCCTATCCTCATGAATTCTTGGCCAGGCGAGATCGCTGCCTACTGGCTCCAAGAGATAGATAGGCGCTGGCGAAAGAACAGAGAGAACTGGAGTGGGCTCAGCGACACTGAAAAAGCGGCGCTTCGCTCACTTCTTGATGGACCGGACCTGACAAAGAACGCGGTGTCTCCGGTACTTGCCAGAGAAACCTTCTTCTTGTTCGCTGCCGACGAAGCCTTCACGACCACGGAGATTTTCCCTCTGTTCCTAGCGGACAACACGGCAAGCAGAGCCTGGTCTGCATATCTTGATAACCCTCGTTGCAATGATCGAATGCTCGGGCAAGGTTTTCTGAATTGCATTGTCGGCGAATGGGACAGACTCAGCCAACTGAAACCTCGAGGGGCTCAAGACCAATTCTATTCCTTGGTTGCTTCATGTTCGTCTTTCGCTGGAATCACTTGTCAAGACCGTCAGCGACTCCTATATGGGTCTATCCTTGCGGAGAACGGTGTTCATGCACCCAAGTTCGCGGAGGCAGTCGTTGTTTTCCTTCGAGCCAAGGAAAATGATGGTGCGCAAGTATGGGATGTGTGGTTACGAGATCATCTGTCCAAGAGGCTTGCAGGTCTCCCGCGAACTGCGAGCGCCGAAGAACTCGAACGTTGGGCTGATGCCGTACCGTATCTCGGCGACAAAATACCAGATGCTGTGTCGCTGCTCAAGAATCACCAGATCGGGCTAGGCGACGCGTATCATGACCCTAGAATCTCCACTGATATCCTGACCTCATACGGACCTGCGCTAGTAAGTCATCTTGCGGACCGAGTGCTCAACTCATCTCCGACTGGGTTGATGACTGGGTACTATCTGAGAAAGACAATTGGCGAAATCAAGGGCATCATCGGCCCTGAGGCATGTCAACCCCTCATTGCAGCCGCCATCAGCAGGAGATTCCTCTCTGAAGACCCTCAATAGCGAGACCTCAAGACTCGACAACTCGGGCCCCGCACTTCGTGCCGGATACTGCGGCGTGAGCGTTTGTGGGTAGACAGAAGGGGACACTCTGCTCTTTCTCCGAGCGTCGCGAAGGGACGGTGGGTGGCTATTTCATGTTGCCCAAAGATCAGTGTAGACGGGTGAGTCTACGCATGAGTAGACTGTGTTGTATGACGCCATCGACCACAATCAGAGTGCCAGTGCCTCTCCATGAGCGACTGAGCCAGTCCGCGAGCAGAATGGAACAGACCCTGGCCCAATACATTGAAGCGATGATGAATCGGTTGGATGAAGAGGACTTCTGGAACGCTTGGGAGGAACAGGCGGCAGACGCGGACACTGAGACGCGCATCCTCGACGGGACTCTGCGTGACGGACTCGTTGAGGACTCCTTCGACTGGGGGAGCCTGGCGTGAAGCGTGGAGAGATTTACTTGTGCGATTTCGGGGCAGAGCCTCTGCCCAGCGAGGCGGGGTTCCTGCGGCCTGCCGTTGTGGTGTCCGATGAGCGCTTGGGCCGTGGTGGGCCGGTCATCGTGCTTCCGGTCACGTCGACTCGCAGGGCGTACGTGACACACGTCGAACTGGACGGCGTTCTTCCGGTCACAAGCTATGTCCAGTGCGAACAGGTAAGAGCTATTTCCCCTTCGCGCCTGGGCAAACTCCTCGGCCATGTGGATTCGGTGGCGATGCTTCAGATAGACACGATCCTGCGTCGAATCATGAGACTGTGAGGTGGTTTGCCTTGCAAGGCACCATTTACGTATTCCCCGCAAACGCCGAAACAGGCGCTGACCTGGGGAACCGCTGAACGATCAGCACTTCCCTGGGTGCACTTGCCGCTATCACACCATCTTGACAATTTTTGCCAAGCCAGCCATAGTTGTTCCATGACGACGATGAATATCTCAATCCCAGACACGATGCGGGACTTTGTGGAGAGTCGGGTTGGTGAAGGAACGTTTGCCACATCAAGTGAGTATTTCCGGGACCTCGTGAGGCGCGACCAGGAACGTACACAGATGCGCGCGTTGATCCTTGATGGTGCTGCGTCGGAGCTGGAGGGGCCGATGGATGATCAGTTCTTCGCTGAATTGAGAGCGCGTGCCCGCTAGAGCGCCCAACGGATCCGCGGTGAAACCAGTCATCCGTCGACAGCGGGCACGACTAGATATTGAAGACGCTGTGGACTATTACGTTGCGGTTGCTGGGGAGGATATCGCGGCAGACTTTCTTGATGCGGTCCAAGCCGAGGTAGCCCTCATTGGCCAATACCCAGAGATTGGCTCTCAGAGACTGGGATACGAGTGGGGCATTCCGGGACTTCGCACTCGCTTTCTTGACCGATTTCCGTATGGTCTGTTCTATGTTGACTTGCCTGAACACGTAGAGGTCTGGCGCGTCCTGCATACCCGCAGCGACACGGAATCATGGATTCGGGCGACGGCTTCCGACTAGGTGCGACGGATTTTGGCCTACTCCGAGCGTTTTCACCACTCGGGGACGAGTTTGGATCGAAGTTGGCCGGAAAGCGGCCTGGAAATGGGCGGACTTTGGACCAACTCCGTGCCCTGCCCTTGGAATCCGCCCGTAAAGGTCAAAGTTCGACTAGCATGCCCCCGACTTCTCCACCCACACGCTGACTAACGCAGCTCGTCACTCTGCGCGAAGTCGCAAAATGACAGAGAACGCGGTCAAATTACCAGCGTTCCCCTAGTGCACAAGTAATACGGACTCACTGTTGAGGATTTGGGAGGAATAGCAGAACCAGACGTCGGAACCGGGGACGAAGTCGACCAAGTCGGGCACGAGTTTCCAATCGACGTACCTCAGGTCGATGAGGGTGACTTGGGCGTACGACTGGGCGAGCAGGGGCGCGATGGAGGACCCGAAAGAGTCGCGGAAGATGTATAAGTGCTTGTCAGAGGGTGCGTTCGCGTTCGTGAGGGTAACCAAGGGAGTCGCCCCGCGCAGGAAGAGGTCGTAAGGGTCTGGGCCCGCGAAACGGTTGAGGTCGTACACCGGCCCGTCCTCCCAGGCGAGGGTCTTGGCATTGAGGTAAGAAGCGGTGATGGACTCGGGGAGGTCCACGTACGTCATGACATCATCGGCCATAGGTAAGGCGAGTTGCCCTGGGTACACCCCCGAGAAGAGCCCCGCTGTCTCGATGGGAGTCAGGGTGGGTGGCGCGAAGCCCATTGTCTGCGCCAGGGTCGCGGTCACGCCGGTCAGCTTGGTCTGGTCCCAATGGAGGTCGGTGCGGTAGAAATCCTGAGCTGACAAGGAGTTTGTCAGGTCGACGGGGGCCAGATCGGGGAGGTCTGCGCCGAGAAGGGCGCGGGCTTGGTCGGGGTCGAAGCCGGGCAGGTACCTCCCTGCGTACACCGACTTGTCGGGAATGAAGGAGTAATAGATGTTCATCCCCTCCAACGAATCGGCGACTCGCTGAATCTTGGCAGCCGCCTTGTGCCAGGACGCCTCATTGATGGGCTGGAACTTGCCCGCCCCGGAGTCCCCGAAGTACAAGCCCGACTTGTCTGTTTGGAAGTACACCCCGAAGACGGTCAGTGCCTTGAGGGTACGCCACTGGTCGCGCCCGATGAAGGAATCAGCCGCGTAGTCCTCGAAGTCGTCCATGAATTGTGCGGAGGACACCGGCCCCCATGAAGGAATAGGCAATGTCGCAAGTGTACGTCGTTCAGATTGGGAGACGACGGGCGCGGTGTAGAACAGGTTGGCGAGGAAGATCCCGCCCAAAGTGACCACGACTACGCCAAACGTCAGGATGTGCCTCAAGGTCAGACGGGTGCCGTCGCCTGCGGGCTGTGTGTCTTCCACTTTCACCTCCTCTCCCTTGAGCGGACAGTCTTGCACGCGACGTCATTCTGCGTCTTGGATCCTGCGACTTGCGCGCAGGATGACGGGGGCGTCGCGCACGAAGTGGCCTTCGCGCAGGATGCTTGCGACACCGGATGGATTCTGCGACTCCGCGCAGAATGACGGGGGGCTCGCGCAGAATGACGATTCACATTCATCAACACCTCCCTAGAACCTGAAGTAGATAAAGGGGTTGAACGACCCGTCGACCAGGCATGCCGTGACAACGAGCAATCCTAGCGCGACCAGGACCGGCTCGACCACGGTGTACACCTTCTTCTTTGCAACCCACCCCATGACCTTCTTGGGCAGCGGGGTCGCTCCGATGATGCCGACGAGCAAGGGCACCGCATAGCTACGAAGGTAGTACACACTCTCAGGACCGACAACACTCGACGCGCCGAACCCTGCCATGGCCGCCAGTGTGGTACCCGCGTCAGCGAAGCCGCCCGAATCGAAGAGCACCCACGAAATTGCCACGATGACAAGGGTGTACACATTCCCCATCCCACGAGGAAGTCTCTGCAATACCCCGCCGAAAGCGTACTTCTCCACGGCCAGAACCACAGCGAACCACAGTCCCCAGGCAATGAACTGCCAGCCCGCCCCATGCCAGAAACCGGTCAGACCCCAAACAATGGCGATGTTGAGCAGATGCCGAGGCACACTGACCCGATTGCCGCCCAATGGGATGTACACATAGTCGCGGAACCAACTGGAAAGACTCATGTGCCAGCGCCGCCAGAACGCGGTGATGGAGGCCGCGACATAGGGGTAATTGAAGTTCTCCGGGAACCGGAAGCCCAGTACCGTCCCGAGTCCGATGGCCATATCGGAGTACCCAGAGAAGTCGAAATAGATCTGGAGGGCAAACGCGACAACGTACAACCACGCGGCCAGGAAAGACGTGTCCCCGCTGGCGCGGATGACCTCGACCAACTCAGCCATGACATTGGCAACGAGTACTTTCTTGGCCAACCCGACGACGAAACGCCGCCCGCCTTCGGCGAAACCAACGAGGGTGTGCCGCCGAGTGACTAGTGCGGCGGCGACCTCCGCATACCTAACAATGGGCCCAGCGACGAGTTGAGGGAACATGATGACGTAACAGGCGAAGTCGAGGGGGTTGCGCTGAACCTCGATCTTTCCCCGATACAAATCGATGGCGTAGCTCAGCATTTGGAAGGTGTAGAAGCTGATACCGATGGGCAAAGCGATTCGGAGCAAGGGAACGTGGACGCCGAAAGCGGCATCGAAGCTGGAGATGAAGAAGTCGGCGTACTTGAAATACGCGAGAACCCCCAGCCCGACGACCAAAGATGCAATGAGAAATACTCTCCTCCAAGCGATGCGCTCTCGGTAGCGATCCATGAGCAGGCTGAGCACCCACGCGACAAGGACTTCTGCCATCATGAGCAGGCAGTACACGGGCTCGCCCCAGGCGTAGAAGACCAGGCTGGCAAGGAGAAGGACGAGGTTACGCCAGCGGGTCTTCCCGCCGGGCATGGGTGTGAGGAAGTACACCGCCAAGGTGACGGGCAAGAAGTAATACAGGAAGGTCACAGACGAGAAGAGCATCCCGTGGTCCTGCCTCCTTTACCCGTCAGCAATCATTCATTGTCATTCTGCGCAGAGTCGCAGGATGACACACGCAGGACGATGGAGACATGTGCCGACATCGAGTGACTGCGACTACGGCCCGGTGAAGAACGTGTTCGCCTCGCCGACATTCCCCTCGGCCAAGTCCGAGAAGCCTTGAACGAGGGCATCCACGGCCGCGGCTTGCCCAACGGCGAGCAGGATGTAGCTGCCAGAGATGACGACGACCGACTTGTCGGGCATGACGCAGATCCACTTCTTAGAATCGAAGCCGTCAGCGATCTTCTTGGCCACAGTTGCGGCTTGTGTGATGTCCTGAACCTTGACAATGGCCACTTCGTGAGCGGAGGTCGTGAGGAGGGCAGTGGCTGCGGCGGCCTGGGACACGAGGGCCTCATAGTCCTCTGTGCTCAGGCCCAGCATCTGTTGAGACTCGGATGCCTCCACGGGGCGCAGTTCGGACATCGGCATTTTCTCTGTCAGTTTCGACCCTGCCTTGTCAAGGACCGACAGGAGCACCGCTGGGGTCTCGCCCGTCAGAGTGTCGGTCTCAGGGGCGGTGGGAGCGCCGATGCTCGAACATCCTCCGGTGACCGCTAGGGCGGCGATGGCTAATACAGCAAGAATCCTCTTCATGGGTTCATTCTAGGGAACCACTGATTATTGACCAAGTTCTCTGTCATTTTGCGCGAAGTCGCAGAATCTACCCTTGTCAGATGGATTCTGTTCGGCACTATCGCGCTTGTATACAACGTCATGGACGCTGGGCATTACTGGGTAAAGGTGAGAACAATGAGCCCCACATTGAGTGCGACGATGAGCGCCGTCGCCAACCACGCGAGGCCCTGGGTTACCCTATTGTTCACATCTTGGCCCATGAGCGAGC
The DNA here is from genome assembly GCA_031261485.1 of Propionibacteriaceae bacterium. Taxonomy (GTDB): domain Bacteria; phylum Actinomycetota; class Actinomycetes; order Propionibacteriales; family Propionibacteriaceae; genus WQYJ01. The sequence continues at coordinate 80,999 of JAISJO010000091.1, forward strand.
GCCTGCCGGTGTACACCACGAGAGGAATGAGAGCGAAGGGGATACCGAAACTCAGGACGACTTGGGACGCGACCAGCGCGAATGTCGGTTGTACACCCACGGCCAGAATGACGAGGGCCGGAACAAGTGTGATGAGGCGCTGCACGAGCAGGGGCGGGCGCACTTTCAGCAAGCCAGAGAGCACTTCCGCACCCGCGTACGACCCAACGGACGTGGAAGCCAAGCCAGAAGCGAGTAGGCCCACGGCGAAGATCAGGGCGATGCCTGGGCCGAGGGTCTCGGCGATGGCGGCGTGTGCGCCCTGGATGGTTTCGGTGCCGTCGTGCCCACGCAGATTGGCTGCGGCGAGAACGAGCATGCCGATGTTGACCGAACCAGCAATGAACAATGCGCACAACACATCCCACCGGGAAGCGCGGATGAGACGACGATGATGCACGACAGACGAGTCCGGTGAGTCAGCCCCCGTTGTATGTGCGTGTTCCCTTGTCAGCGAGGAATGCAGGTAAATGGCATGGGGCATGACGGTCGCGCCCAGCATGGAGGCCGCCAGCAGAATCGAGTTGGAATCGGCGAAGCGGGGAATGAGGCCCGAGACGAGTTCCGTCCCAGAGATATCAGAGAAGAACAGCCCCGCGATGAAGCCCAAGGTGATGATGAGCAGCAGGCCTGTGATGACGACCTCGAAGCGGCGCTCGCCTGTGGCTCGGCCGGATTGGAGGTGCAGCAGGAGCATGGACACGCCACCGACAATGAGTCCTCCCACCACTAGGGGCAAGGAGAACAACAGGTACAGGGCAATGGCCCCTCCCACGACTTCTGCCAAGTCTGTGGCAATGGCGATGAGTTCGGCTTGAAGGAAGAAGGCGATGCGCGCAGGTTTGCGCAGGCGTCCCCCCAAGACATCGGGAAGGGACTGCCCCGTGGCCAGGCCGAGTTTCGCGGACAGGTATTGCACGAGAACCGACATGAGGTTGGCGAGCACGAGCACCCAGACGAGAAGGTATCCATAGCGGGCGCCAGCGCTGAGATTGGCCGCCACATTGCCGGGGTCGACGTACGCCACAGCCGCGACAAAAGCGGGACCAAGCAGGCGGAATCCAGATGTCCGCTTGTGCGACGAGTCGGTCGAATTCATAAGACGACCCTATCTGGGCCTGCGGTGCGTCTCCAAGGTTGAGGTCTACGACAACACTGCGAGAGCCAGCGAAGCAGCGCGGTGAAAGGGGTTGCGGCGACGAAGTCTCCTCACAGTCCAAGACTCGCGGCGCATGCAGGGCATAGCTGCAAGAATGGAGGCATGACCATCGCACTGTCCCCGCCGTACACCGACCACGGCGTTATCCCACGCGACAAGCGCATACGAGTATGGGGGCGGGCCTGCTCCCAGGCAGAGGTGAAGGTTGGGCTGGATGGACCTCAATGTCGGTCGGGCGCAGTGGTCGCAGCCGATGATGGGACTTTCGAGGTAACGCTGGACACGGTGGGCGCGGGTGGGCCGTACACGCTGACAGCGACGTGTTCTGGGGAGTCGGTCGCCATCGGGGACCTGTGGGCCGGAGACATCTGGGTTGCGGGCGGCCAATCGAATATGGAACTCACGATGGACTGGATTCGCGCCACCGTGCCCTGGGAGTTCCGCGACGCGCAGAGAGCCTGGGCCGAACCTACTCATACAGCCAAGACAACTGACCCAGCCGAACCAGCCGCCCCGACGGACTCAACCGGGACAATATCTGCCGAACTAACCACCTCCTCCGGCGACCAGGGACTTGTTCGACAGTTCTTTGTCCCTGCCTACTTCGATTTCACTGGGCCGCGCGACGACTTCTCCACGCAAGGACTGGGCGATTTGCCCCTGCCTCGCCATGCGCTTCGCTGGGCGACGACCGCTGAGTTGGGGACCTTCTCTGCGGCTGCGTACTTCTTCGCGCGCAGAATCGCGGCAGAAACCGGGGTCGTCCAAGGCATCGTCGCCACAGCAGTCGGAGGGACACCGGCGCGTGCCTGGACCGCACCCGACACGCTTGTGCCTTGGCCCGATGAAGTGGAGCGACTGGAGACCATCGCACAACCGGGGTACGTCGAGGACACGACTGCCTCGGATCTCGCAGCGGTCGCGGCTTACGACAAGGCTCTTGATGCGGCTGACTTGGGATTACAGGAGCATTGGTACGACCCAGGTTTGGATGATTCCTCCTGGGAGACCCACACTCTGGATGACGATTGGGGCGAAGCTGAGCTTGGAGAACAGTCGGGGGCCGTGTGGTGGAGGGTCGCCATCGACGTCCCTGAGGATTGCGCGGGGCCAGCCACATTGTGCTTCGGGCAGTTCGTGGACGCGGATCGGGTCTGGGTCAATGGTCGATTTATCGGCGGATCGACATATCGATTCTTGAATCGGGAGTACGACATCACCCTTCCGGCGGGCCGAGTCGTCATTACTGTGCGCGTCTTGGTGTACACCGGCGAGGGCCAAGTCACACCAGGCATGTTCCGCGTCCTGCACACCCCGCGCCGCGACTGGGACCTGTCCGGGCTCACCTGGCGGGCCCGAAGGGGAGCAACGACCGGCGATGTGCCCGCGACTACGACTTTCATCTACGAACCGGCAGGGCTGTACAACGCCATGATCGCCCCGCTGGCCAAACTCAGCCCCACCGGAGTCCTTTGGTACCAGGGTGAATCCGACGCTGTCCAGGCCAATACCTACTGCGCCCGATTCTCGGCGGTCGTCGATTCTTGGCGACGCCTGTGGGGGGAAGTTCCCTTCCTCTGGGTCGAACTCGCCCACTGGGCGCCAGCGCCAACAAAGCAAGATGTCTGGGCCGAGTTGAGGCGCGCGCAGCGGAAATGCTTGTCAATTCCTGCGACCGCAATGGTCGCTGCCGAAGGACTTGGCGATTCCAACGACCTGCATCCTCGCCACAAACGCGATGTTGGAGAGCGCCTGGCTTGGGCTGGTCTGGAAGTCGTTTACGGGCGTGACTTGGGGTTCAGCCCGTACATGCTGCGTGGCGCGCCGCCGAACTCGGACGAGCAATGAATCTGAACACTTAGGGAACCACTGATGAATCATGCACTGCCCTCTCCGAGGCACTCTTGTTTCGCTACGTAAACTGTGCCATATGTCGATGATTTACTTAGCGGGGGGCTGTTTCTGGGGCCTTGAGGCGTACCTTCGAGCCATCCCGGGTATCACTCGCACTCGTGTGGGGTTCGCCAATGCCTCCAGCGAGCGACTCGCTTCCCCCCGACCGCTGTCCTACACCGAGGTATGTACAACAAACACTGGTGCGGTTGAGACGGTCGAAGTCGAGTACGAACCGGACCAAATCGCGTTGGGCGACCTGCTCTTCCTTTTCTTCGAGGCCATCGACCCCACGACACTCAATCGTCAGGGCCATGACGTGGGCACGCAATACCGCACGGGCGTTTACTTCTGCGAGCCACAAGACGAGTCCGTGATTGAAGGCGCTCTAGCCGACCTTCAGACCCGCCATTTCGAGCCCGTCGTTGTCGAGTGCCTCCCACTCGGCTCTTTCTTCCCGGCGGAGGAATACCACCAGCTCTATCTGGACAAGAATCCTGTCGGCTATTGCCACATTCCGGCCGCGACAATTGCGGGCGTCACGCGCAAAGCCGCTCACATCGCTCAGATTCGGGCACTGTCCCACCTGTCCTACCAAGTGACCCAGCATGAAGCAACTGAGGAGCCGTTCAGCAATGAATACGATGAGTTGTTCGAGGCTGGGATCTATGTGGACATTGTCTCGGGGGAACCGCTGTTCACATCAGCAGACAAGTACGATGCTGGGTGCGGCTGGCCAGCCTTCACAAAGCCCATCGCTCGCGGCATTGTCACTGAGCGCCCCGATCACAAACTGACCCGCACGCGCGTCGAAGTCCGCTCCCTCGTGTCGGATTCCCATCTCGGCCACGTCTTCCCCGATGGTCCCAAGGATCGCGGCGGGATGAGGTACTGCATCAACTCGGCCGCCGTGCGTTTTGTTCCTTTGTCCGACATGGACTCTGAGGGATACGGCGAGTACGTCAGCCTTGTGACAGGCGACACCGCGAAATAGTTCCTGCGGCAAGAGGTAAAGGGCCGACCGACTCTGCGTCCACCGGGTTTCATCGACACAGGTGCATGTAGATCGGCCGCCCTGGGGGGATCACTCGACAAGGACCTCCCCCTGAATTACGGTGAATCGGCGCTAGTCTGGATACATGTCCATTGAGCCGACCTGGGATCAGCCGCTCGACACGTCCGCATTGAAGGCGGATGACGAGGTGGTTGCTGGCAAGATTCTCGCTGCCACGACCGAAGGAGTCAAGCGCATGTCGCGGGCGCAGCGAGCTCAGGTGGCAGCGTCGATGAGGATGACTGAGATGGCCGCGCGTAACCGGCTTCGTCTCGTGTCCAACGGTCTTGAGATGCTGGCGCCTGCCTTGCCTGCTCAGGTTCAGGTCCAGACTCAGACATTCGATTCCTCCCCAGGCTTCAACAATTTCACGTCCGCTGGCGCACTCTCCCCTCAGAGACCCGTCCAGGTTCACACGTTGTCATCGCGATCAGTAATGAAACTGCTGACTGCAGCACTGCCTCTTCTGCGTCCTGGTCAAGCCCTCTTTGGCGATAGCAATCCCCTTGTGACGGGCACTTCTCTCGCGTCGAGTGATCGCTGGGCCGTCTCGCCATTGACGGCATGGGCAGACCCCGTCTTCGTCGGCGATGGCGTCGAGTTCGGCGTCACGCACCTCAGCGCCCAGGGGACGAGCATGGCACCGGGTTGGGAGAAAGGGACCGTGGTCTTCCAGACCTTCTATGCTATTTTCGCCCTCCCGCGGCCCGTTCCCCACATCATTATCGACTCGCGCGCCAACGACATCTTGGCTTCGGACCTCCCACGGGCGTACGACAGGTCCCTTGTCATGGGGATCGACGACGAGTTCGACAAGGCATTCACCACGTACGTCGCACAGGACGCGGAACGCAAGGCCGAGTCCCTCCTCACCGACAAAGTGCGCGACATGCTCCTCAAGGTTGCCATCATGAACGTGGAGATGAATGGGCAGGCTTTGATTTTCTTCGGACATGACCCGGCTGATTTCACGAAGCCTGAACCGTGGGCCAAGGCATTCCGCCTTCGCGCACTCGTCGCCGACATCCTTCCTGACTTGGGCGAATACATCGATGGCGGCAGTGGGCTTATTGCCTCGAATGTCAATCCTGTGCCGTATCAGCTTCTTCCCACCACCAACCCCAATACTGCGCCTCGCAGCCCTGGTGGAGTCGCCTTGGGATTGTCCATTGCCGGGTTTCCCACGGCGCTTGGTGTCCTTCTGGGGCTCACAGCCGACGGTATCATCCCGCTCGTGGCCGGATCGGCGGGTCTTGGAGCCATCGGTGCCGCTGGTGCGGGCGTCATCGCCTGGTTGGTCCACAGACGAAAGAAGATCGCTCAGACCAAGCTCGACTCCGATTTCCGGTAAAGGCTCTTGATTGTGCCGACCCTGACAGCTATGGGATAGTGGCACTAGTTCACCAAAGGAGCGAAACATGTCGTACTCTGATGTCTCTCAGGCTGCCGCCGCTGTGTCGAATCCGGCGACCAGCGCCCAAGACCTCGCCGATATCGTCACACAGTATCCGAGCCTATGGGCCCAGGTCGCCGCACATCCGAACGCCTACGATGAGCTTCTGACTTGGCTGAATCAGGCAGGTGACGAGCAGGTACGCGCTGCTGTGGCCATCCATCGGCAAGGACCGCCTCCCTCCCCTTCCACGTCCGACACATCCGCCACGGTCACACAGCAGTATCCGGCGTCCACCTGGGCCGCGAGTGGCTCCACACAGCCCTCCTCTGGCTCATCCTCGGGCCTGGGCTCGGCACTGACCTCCGCGAAGACTCCGAAAAACCCGAAGGCTCAGAGGGCTCCCAAGAGTCCCAGAGGCCCCAAGTCGGCCAATCCTGCGCCGGGTTGGCAACCCAAACAACCTGCGCAGCCTGCGGCGACTGGGCCGTCCGCGCCATCCGGGCAACCCTCCCAGGTCACGGTCGTGGAGAAGAAGGGCGGCCTCGGGATGGCCATCCTTATCGTGGGATTGTGTGTTGTCCTAGTTCTTGGCGCTGCGGCCGCCGGTTACTTCCTGTGGTGGAAGCCTCGGCACGACGCGGAGAACACCTTGGCCGAGGCACAACTCCAGTACACGACGACCGTGGCGTCCTACAATGACGATCAGGATGAGTTGCAGAAGGCCATTGACGAGGCGAACGCCTTCTTGGACTTGGCCGAGCCCGAAGACGTGGGAGACGCCGACCTGCTGACCGACTTGCGCGATGCTGTGGATGCGGCGGAACCTCTCATTGTCGCTGCTCCAGAAATGGCGACCGACGCTCAAGCCATTCAGAACCAAGTGCGCGACCTCACCGAGATGCAGAAACAGACGAATGCCGCGACGAAGGACGTGCGCGACAAGTTCGACAAGGCCACGGATGCCTTCGTGAAGAAAGCCTCGGACACTTTGCAGGAGGCTATCGAGGCGGCTCAGAAGCAATTGTCGTCCGCCGAATCCAAACCAGGTGTGAGCCAGGAAGTACAAGCCCTGGAAGACGCCGTCTCCGACGCGCTGGAGGCTGTGGACACCCTGAAAGACATCGAACTCGACCAAGTCTTCGCCACAGTCGACAAGAACGTCGCCGCGTTGAGCGAAGCCACGAAGGCCCTGGAAGAAGCAGTCGCAAACTCGTGCGGCGGCGTGGACTTACCTGATGGAGTGACCGACCTCGTGTGCGGCGGGATGCCGTCGGGCGCGACCACTCCGCGCGTGACGACCGCCTATGGCGAAGACATCCAGTTCTCTGCGTCTTCAGGCAATATTGGTTGTACTGCGAATGCCTACACCTTCCAAGTCATCTGCGAAATCACCAAACGGGATTGGACAATGCCACCAGAGATACTGTCTGGTTGCCTTGCCTCCGGGGGCCCTGGCGCGACGTGCAAGGGCGACCTCGCGCTTGCCGTCATCATGGTCGCCAGAGTCTCCGCTTACCAAACCTCGGACGTCCCGCCGTGGGCAGCCAACAAGATTCAGAAGTACACCATCCCCACCCTCGCGGTTGGTGCGAGTGCCGACATGGCGGAGTCTGTTGCCTGTTATTCGGCCAAGGATGGCGTGACCTGCTGGGACATCGAGTCTCATCACGGCTTCAAGATCTCCCAGGACAAGTTCCTGCACTGGTAAGGCCCGTGCGCCCCTGGCAAAGTGATCTGACCATGTCCCGCCAAGGGAACCACTGATCAGTCCTGCACGTCCCGAGGCGGGCGCAACTTTCTTATGGTCTGTCATTCATGGTCCCGCGCGTCCTGAGGTGCCGCCTGTAGGGCATACACTATTTGTGAAACAATTCGCGTGATAACGCACGCAGGTGTGTAGGCACAGCGACTGACTCATGAAGGAGCCAACGATGGCAACGAAGAAACCGAGTAGTAGCTCGGCGAGCAAGCCGACCAAGCCAGCCACCGCCAAGGCTGAGTCGGCTAAGAACTGGCAACCCACTGCTGAGGCCAAGGGGAAGGCCACACAGCTACGCATCATCGCGTTCATCCTGTGGCTCGTCGCCATCGGGCTAGAGGCATTCACCATTTTCTGGGTGCTCCCGCGTCCGGCATTGGGTGACGCCGCCACACCTGACGGCTCAGCGTCGACTATCTTCATGGTCGTCCTCATCGGGGCCATTGTGGTCATTGGCGTCATCGCCCTCATCGGGTCGCTCATGTGGAAGAAGGCTGGCCGTCTCGACCCGCCGTCTGAAGCGAACAAGGTCACGTTCTTCCTGAAGACCCAACTGGGTGTCATCATGACGCTCATCGCCTTCGTCCCGCTCATCATCCTCATCTTCCTGAACAAGGGCATGAGCAAGAATCAGAAGACCCTGGCTGGCATCGTGGGCATCGTCGTGCTTCTTCTCGTCGGTGTGGGTTCTGCTGACCTCGCGCCGGTTTCCTCTGAGGACATGGGCAATCAGACCGACTCCGCCATCTCTGCCATTGGCTCTGACTCCGTGTACTGGGTGCCGGGCGGCAATGTGTACCACTACTGCTCGGACTACAACGGCAAGATCATTCCGGCCTTCTCCCGTTCCGATGTCACCACCATCACAAATGGCACGGTGGCCGAGGCCGTGGCTGCCAACAAGAAGCGCCCGAGCATGTACGCCTACTCTGAGTGCGGCTTGACGGAAGGCAGCGTTGCCGAACTCCCCACGGATCAGCCGTCCTGATTCTTTTTCTTTGTAAACGAGGGGCCCGGATTCCGGGCCCCTCGTCGCGTCTATTCCTGTCCGGCGTCGTCTAGGGCGAAACCCGCACTGGGATCGTCCACGAAACGCGACAAATGACCTTGGAAGAGGACATGGATCGTCTTGGTCTGGCCGTTACGGTGTTTGGCAACAATCAAATCCGCTTCTCCCTTGCGGGTGGACTCCTTGTTGTAGGCGTCCGGTCGGTGAAGCAGGATGACCACGTCCGCGTCTTGTTCCAGAGAGCCCGATTCACGCAGGTTCGACAGCTTCGGTTCCTTGGGTTCCTTGCCTTGGACGCCCTGCTCGGTCTCGCGGTTCAACTGGGAGATGGCGATGACGGGGATGTCCAGTTCCTTGGCCATGAGCTTGATTTGGCGGGAGAACTCGGAGACTTCCAGCTGGCGAGACTCAACCTTCTTACCCGAACTCATCAGTTGAATATAGTCGATGACAACGAGTTTCAGGTCGTGGCGTTGACGCAGTCGTCGGGCCTTGGCCCGTATCTCCATCATCGTCAGGTTCGGGGAATCGTCAATATAGAGCGGAGCAGTGGACAGTTGGCCCGACGCCACGTTGAGCTGCTCCCAGTAATCGTCCAGGTTGCCTGTACGGATGTTGTGCAGCGGGACGGAACCCTCAGAAGACAGCAGCCTCATCATGATTTCCGTCGAACTCATCTCCAAAGAGAAGATGGCGGTTGTCATGTGGTTGTGGACAGCAGCAGCGCGCGCGAAGTCGAGGGCGAGAGTCGACTTACCAATGGCAGGGCGGGCGGCCACGATGACCATCTGGCCCGGATGCAAACCGTTCGTCAACTCGTCCAAGTCGCGGAATCCCGTGGGCACACCGGCGAGACGCCCGTTGTGGGAGGCAAGGGCTTCCATCTCGTCGTACGTTGCTTGAATCAGTTCGCCAACCGACTTGTAATCCTCGCCGACACCACCGTCGGTGACTTCGTACATCGTCTGCTGGGCCTGGTCCACGATGTCGTCGGCGTCCCCCTGCCCTGCATAGCCCAACTGGGCGATGCGGATGGAGGCGTCCACCAGGCGGCGCAGGACAGCCTTCTCCCTCACAATCTCCGCATAGAAGCTGGCGTTGGAGGCGATGGAGACAGTGGAGAGCAGGTCGTGAATGTACACATGCCCGCCGACGCGCCCGATCTCGCCCAGCTTCGTCAACTCAGCGGCCACTGTGATGGCGTCGGCCGGCTCGCCCTTGGAATACAGGTCGAGGATGGTATTGAAAATCAGCTCATGGGCAGGCTTGTAGAAGTCATGGCCCTTGATGATGCCCATGACGTTGGCGATGGCATCCTTGCTCATCAGCATGGCGCCGAGCACAGACTGTTCGGCGAGCACGTCCTGCGGCGGAATCCTGTCGGGAGCCTCGTCCACGGGACGCGGGAAATCATGTGCGACGCTCATAACCCTCTTCCCTGTGTCGTTGGACGCCCAATGCGAGCGACCACTTTCATGGTAGATGTGACCTCGGACATTTCCTTGGGGGTGGGTTCTCGCAGCATCGTGTGCGTCAATGTACCCCCGTCTTGGGTAGGCAAGCGAATCCTCGGTACACATGCCAGATGTGGATAACTTCGTCTTCTCGCACAAAGTTATCCACAGGCCATGGGGATAACTGAAGACGGTTCTGGAAAGACTCGGAAAATACGCTCAGCGACTACCTGTTTCACTGTTTCCACACGAATTTGTACGTACGAACCCCTCCGTTCACGATCCGAGCCGCGGCCATACCACACCTGACCAAGGCCCGATAGTATGGCGGTCGTCACTTATCCACAGAACTTATCCACAAGCCTTGTGGATAGCTTTTTCCCTTCGGCATCGTCCCTCGTCAGCCTGGCTGGCAGTGGACACTATGATGGAAAGCCATGGAAAGGAGGGCAATGGGGACTGATCCTTTTGACTCTCTGCTGGAAGGAGGATTCCAGCCTTCCGATGCCGCGCAACCCAACGCATTGGGCGTGGACGTGCCTCCCCGCATTCCCGGCACGAACTCGCCGTCCGCAGTCAGCGACCCAGGCGATGCGCCGACCCTTACTCCCCAACCATCCAGCGAGCCGCAACAAGACTGGCGCGTCTACGTCCGGCCTTCTGCACCAGCCAAGGACGCACCGCCCGCACAGCCAACCCCGTCGCCCGTTCCTCGCGCTGCCGGATCTGTGGAAGTCGGTGTCGCCTCGGGCAAGACGATTGGCGCTGCTGTGGCAGGCACCAAGTCACGACGGGCACCACGTCCGAGTCGGGCCGCACAGTCAAACGCCCCCAAATCCTTGCAGAGATACTGGGGTGTGCGCAGGACGTACAGCAGAACACGCAATCGGCCAGCGAAGTCGATGTCCACCGGGTGGAAGGTGTTCTGGTTCTGGTGCCTGTTCTTTGCCGCAGTCGTCATCGTGTCGGTGGTGTACCTCGCCATCTTGGCGTGGACATGAAACTCCGCGCGCATCGTGACGAAGTGAGAACGACATGGGTGTAATTCTTGTCACTTCTGCACTAGAAGTGCCATGTGCTGACATGGACCACCAATACTTCGGCGCACAAGTAGACTAGAGACGTCGAAGGAGTTGTCCATGGAAACCCGTTACATTGTCACCGGCATGACCTGCCAGCACTGTGTCGCGCACGTCACAGAAGAGGTGTCCGCCATCGATGGAGTGAAGAGCGTCGATGTCGTTCTGGAGGGGCCGATGACTGTCGTCTCCGATGCGCCCATCGATTTCGCTGCCATTTCGGAAGCCGTCGCCGAGGCTGGCGACTACAAAGTATCCCTGGCCTGACAAGGGAAAAGGACTTCTCAACCAAAGAAAGCGGCAAGAATCACAACCGTGTCCTTTCTGAGGATTTCTCAGGATATTCTTGGTTTTCTCGCCGAATATGGCTAGAGTAGTCGAGTTGCGGAGGACCTGCCTCCCATGACGAAGGGGATTGAACCTTGGCTTCTCTCACGAAGACTCTCACCATCGCGCTAGCGGGCGCGCTTGCCATCGGGCTAAGCGGCTTGGGCGTTAATGCGGCTTTCGGGAAAGACATAACACTTGTCGTCGATGGACAGAGCGCGCCTGTCACGCTCGTCTACGGCTCTGTTTCAGAACTGTTGGCGACCAACAATGTGACGCTGGATGTGCGTGACCGGGTTGTGCCTGAATTGAGCACTCTGGTCACTCAAGGAATGGTCGTGAATGTTTCGCACGCCAGACCTGTCCAACTCACTCTCAACGGCCAGGCGGGCGTGTTCTGGACGTACGCCACGACAGTCGGCCAGGCTATCGCCGACCTCGGACTGTCCGAAACATCCATCAGGGTCACCACCGCCCTCCAGACGCCTATCCCGTTGTCGGGGTATGCATTCGGTATCGATACCGGCCATGATGTGTCGGTGACGGTCGCCGGTTCTCCTCTGGATATCCACGCATTTGGGACTGTCGCTGACGCTCTGCGAAGCGCTGGAGTGACCTTCGCTGCGGGAGACCTCATTACCCCCGGGCCTGGCGAGTATCTTCGTGACGGCATGGCAATTGTCTTTGTCAAGGTGGTAACCCAGACCGTAATCAGGGATGTGGAGATTCCGTACACCGTCCAGAACAGCAACGACGCGGGCATTGCCAAAGGAACAGTAAACGTCGTCACGCCGGGACGGGTTGGCATGGCTTCCCAGACAGTTGTCCAGACCCTCCACGACGGACAAGTCGTCAGCGAGACTGTCACCGCAGAATCGACATGGCGCGAGCCCGTGACCCAGGTGCAGGTAACGGGAACGAAAGTCATCCCGCCCGCCGCCGTGGTGCCCGCTGGCGAGGCCCAGGAGATTGCCCACGGCATGGTCCTGGCGCGTGGATGGGGCGAAGGCGAGTTCGCCTGCCTGGTCAACCTGTGGAACCGCGAGTCCGGTTGGCGCGTGAATGCGTCGAACGCATACTCCGGGGCGTACGGCATCCCGCAGGCCCTGCCTGGTTCGAAGATGGCATCCGCTGGCGCTGACTGGCAGACCAACCCCGCCACCCAGATCACCTGGGGCCTCGGGTACATCGCAGGCCGCTACGGCACCCCCTGCGGCGCATGGGGCCACTTCACCTCAACCGGTTGGTACTGAGTTCTATAACGAGTCACGGCCCGCCGTTCGCGTCCCAGACGAGGAGCGGCGGGCTGTGCCTTTCTTGGCCTGAGTAGGGTCGGCCCCACCGCGTGTGTCGCGGCTCGCGTTGCCCCGAAGAGGCCAATGGCCTACAATAGTAAGGCTACAAGCGCCCATGGCTCAATGGATAGAGCATCTGACTACGGATCAGAAGGTTGGGGGTTCAAGTCCCTCTGGGCGCGCCACATAAGGCCCGCGACTTCGGTCGTGGGCCCTTTTGCATTTTGCCCAGAGGGACTTGAGCCCGTGAGGGTGCGACCACCGAGAGGGAGCCCGGTGGGCTTCCGACCGGGGAAGCGGCGCGAGGATTCCCAAGGAATCGGAGCGAGGTGGATGCGACGCAGACACACAAGTCCCTCTGGGCGCGCCAGACTAGGCCCGCGACGCAAGTCGTGGTCAACTTTGGCCACTTCCGGGCATTCTTGGGAGCGCACAACGATGTTGGCTCAAAGTCAGCCCGAAACCGGCCCTGAAACGGGCGTACTTTGCACCTACTCCGTCAGTCGCCTCCGAAACTGCACGGAGATGGCCAAAGTTGGCCGACCGAGTGGAGCCCTGACCCCGTCAAAATGTTTCGCCAACTGTGCTTGGACTCACCTGCCCCCGAACTCACCTATCGCCGAACTCGCCTATCGCCCACCGCACTTCCAAACAGAACCCGCCACTCTCCCGCAGGCCTACCTACCCCCGGTACACTTGGGGACGTGCTGAAAGTACTGATTGTCGATGACCAGTCCCTCGTCAGTGCGGGGCTGTCCATGATCATCAACGCGCAGACCGACATGGAGGTCGTGGGCAGTGCGGAGTCCGGACTGGTCGGGGTGGAGCAGGCGCATGCGCTCGAACCGGACGTCGTGCTCATGGACGTACGTATGCCGGACATCGACGGGATTGAGGCGACCCGGCGCATACTGGCTGGTCCTGGTCCTCACCCGCGCATTGTCATCCTCACCACCTTTGACCTCGACGAATACCTCATGTCCGCCATCAAGGCTGGGGCGTCCGGGTTCTTACTGAAGAACACCCCACCCGATGATTTGCTGGGCGCCATCCGTACAGTCCACTCAGGCGATGCTGTCATTGCTCCTTCTTCAACGAAGCGCCTCATCGAACACGTCGCGCTGCGCTCGCCCATCCCAGCCAATCCGCACGAGTTCGACTGCCTCACCGACCGAGAGCGCGAGGTGCTCCTCCTCATCGCCAAGGGCATGTCCAACCAGGAAATCTCGAAAACCATGTACCTCTCGGAGACCACGGTGAAAACCCACGTCTCCAAGATTTTGGAGAAGCTAGGGGTGCGCGACCGTGTACAAGCGGTAGTTGAGGCGTACGAGGGCGGCCTAGTCCATCCAGGGTAAGCGCTACGCGCAATGAACTGGCGCACTCGGCCTGTCCTCGTCATCCTGCGCGCAGTCGCAGGATCCAGACCCGATGAGACATGGACACCGCGACTGGCGCGCACCGTGATGAAGACGTGGACCCTGCGACTGCGCTTCGCTTGCGCAGGGTGACGGTAGCTGCGGAGAACCCCCGACCCTTACAGCCCGGGCCGCTTCCCGATGGTGTACGTCAGGGGCTTGATCGTGGCAAAGAAGTCTGACCCCTTGTCATCAACCACAATGAAGGCAGGGAAGTCCTTGACTTCGATCTTCCAGATGGCTTCCATGCCCAACTCGGGATACTCCAGAACCTCCACTGAGGTGATGCAGTCCTGTGCGAGGCGTGCTGCCGGACCACCGATACTGCCCAAATAGAACCCACCGTACTTCTTGCACGCATCGGTCACGGCCTTGGAGCGGTTCCCCTTGGCGACCATGATCATCGAGCCACCAGCGGCTTGGAATTGGTCGACGTAGGAATCCATGCGTCCCGCAGTGGTGGGGCCGAACGACCCAGAGGGCATTCCTGGGGGAGTCTTGGCCGGTCCGGCGTAGTACACCGGATGGTCCTGGAGGTATTCAGGCATGCCCTCGCCAGAATCCAAGCGCTCCTTGATCTTGGCATGCGCGATGTCACGGGCGACAATCATCGTTCCCGTCAAGGACAGCCGCGTCTTTACTGGATACTTCGACAACTTGGCCAACACGTCAGTCATGGGCTGGTTCAGGTCAATTTCGACGACCTTACCGCCCAGTTCTTCATCACTGGTTTCAGGAAGGTACTGGCCAGGATCGAACTCCAACTGCTCAATGAAGACCCCAGTCGGAGTGATCTTGCCCATGCATTGCCTGTCCGCCGAACACGACACTGAAATCGCCACCGGCAGGGAAGCCCCATGGCGAGGCAGTCGCACGACCCGAACATCGTGGCAGAAGTACTTACCTCCGAACTGCGCACCGATGCCCAACCGGCGCGTCATCTCCAACACTTTCTCTTCCAACTCGCGGTCGCGGAAGCCGTGCCCAGCGACCGACCCCGAGGTGGGGAGAGTATCCAGATAATGCGCAGAAGCGTACTTCGCGGTCTTCAGTGTGAGTTCGGCGCTCGTCCCGCCAATGACAATGGCCAGGTGGTAAGGCGGGCAGGCCGCCGTCCCCAGGGAGCGCACCTTCTCTTCCAGGAACTTCATGAGCGATTCCTCGTTGAGAAGGGCTTTTGTCTCCTGATAGAGGTAAGACTTGTTCGCTGAACCGCCGCCCTTGGCCATGAACAAGAACTTGTAAACTGTGGTGTGGCTGGGCTCAGTGTCGGAGTAAATGTCGATTTGCGCTGGCAGGTTGTTCCCCGTGTTGACTTCGTCAAACATCGTCAGGGGCGCGTTCTGGGAGTAGCGCAGGTTGAGGTTGGTATAGGCGTTGTACACACCCAGCGACAATGCCCGCTCGTCCGGCCCGTCCGTGAGAATCTGGGAGCCACGCTTGCCCATGATGATGGCCGTCCCTGTGTCCTGGCACATGGGCAGCACACCCGCCGCTGAGATGACGGCATTCTTCAACAGATCCAGGGCGACAAACTTGTCATTGTCGGATGCCTCAGGGTCCTCCATGATGGTGCGCAACTGGGATAGATGCGTGGGTCGCAGGTAATGGGCGATGTCATGAAAGGCCGTTTCGGCCAAGAGCGTGAGAGCTTCCGGAGCGACCTCTACAAAGGTACGCCCATCCGCCTCGAATAACCGCACACCCTCGGACGACAACTGGCGGTACACCGTTGCGTCGCCTTCCGTGGGCAGCATCTCGACATAACTGAACTCGGCCATGGAATGCCCCTTCCTACGGTGACTAAGTTACCATCCCGGCCCCAGTCCCCGTTAGGGGTTGGCGATATCTGCACATCATCGTGTTTCTGGAGGCCACTCACGGGATTCTGCTTGTGTGGCAAACTTATGTCTATGGCTCATCCTGAGGCTCCCGCCGACACCACCACGCCAGACCGCCGCCCACTCATGTCGCGCGGCCTGTCGCTGCTCGTGGGCTCGGCTGCGCTGCTCATCACCGCCCAGTCTGCCCGCGAGATCTCCTCCACCTTGGCGTCGGCCTTCATGGCCCTCAACTTGGTCATCGTCGTGTGGCCGATCCAGCGCTTTCTGGCCCGCCATATCCCCAAAGCCCTCGCCTCCATCGTGGCTGGCGTGGTTGCCATCGGCGTCCTCGTGGGGCTTCTCGGTTCGCTTGGCTGGACCATTACTCTCCTCATCAAGGAATTGCCGCACTACTCGGGCCCTTTCAACCAACTCATCTCCAATGTCCTGGACTGGGTCTCCCGCATGGGAATCGATACGTCGAGCTTTGGCTGGAAGGACCTAGCTGAGCAAGCCAAGGGCAGTGTTGGGACTATTGTCTCTTTCCTGTCGGGTTTCGCCTCATCGCTGAGTTCTGCAGTCGGGCTCATCCTCTTGGTCGCCATCATCTTGGTCTTCATGATTCTGGATTCGGTGGGTTTCTCCGAACGTATGCAGCGACTGGGCGAACGCCACAACCCGACACTCGCATGGGCCTTGACATCGTTCGCGGCTGGCACACGCAGGTACTGGGTGGTCGCCACCGTCTTTGGCCTGATCGTCGCCTTGTGTGATTGGGTCTTGTTGATTTCCTTGGGTGTACCGCTGGCGCTGGCCTGGGCTGTGCTCAGCTTCGTCACCAATTACATCCCCAATATCGGTTTCCTTCTCGGTCTCATCCCACCGGTCGTCATGGCCCTGCTCGCCACCGACCCCTGGACAACCGTGTGGGTCATCATCGGCTACTGCGTGCTCAACGTGGTCATCCAAACCATCATCCAACCGAAGTTCACAGGCGATGCTGTGGGCATCACCTCCACGGTCGCCATCTTGTCCCTGCTTGTCTGGGCGTACATTCTTGGGCCGCTCGGCGCGCTCCTCGCCATCCCAGCAACACTCCTAGTCAAGACGTTGTTCATTGATATCGACCCGCAGGCGCGCTGGCTGAACGCCTTCATCGCGTCGAACCCCACCACGTCAGACCAAGACCCCATCCGCTTGTCGAATCTGCTCATCCGCGCCAAGCGCATCCGTAAGCTCACCGCTAAAGCCGCCTCCCCCTCCTCAACCCCCGAGGAAGCCGCCGACGCGACCTGCGAAATCGCCACTATCGAAGCCGAAGCAGGGGCTGAGGGCATTTCCCAGGCCGACATCGCACAACATCTCGACACTTAGCTTGAGGAGCAAGTCCCATCTTGAGCCGCCTCTTTGGTCTCTTGTAAACTGGTCTGATGTCATGTTTGTCTGAGTCAGGTTCTCCAAGGCCAGGCGCATGCTGACTGCGTACGGGCCGAGCACTTCTTTGGCGATACTCCTGGGCACTGTGCTCGCAGTGGTGGCATTTCTGCCTGTTGTGGCGGTGCGTTACCGGAAAGCGGGACGGCTGCGGCTGATTGATTGGGTGTTGCTGCTGGGCTGTGCGATCTACTTCGTCGCTCTGTGGACGTACACACTGGTCCCCGTCCCCGAGACATTGGACTACACCTGTGTCTCGGCAAACTTCCATCCCTTCGCCTTTGTCGATGTCATTCGGGAGAACGTGGCAAGAGCCGGGCGCTTCCGACTCAACGACCCGATGCTGCTACAGGTGGTCTTCAATATTGTGCTGTTCATGCCTCTGGGTGGTTTCCTGCGCTTGGTTTTCCGCCGAGGCGCGGTCTTTGCAACGGTGACTGGTTTCATCATCAGCGGGCTCATCGAGACCACGCAACTGACTGGCGACTGGTGGATTTTCCCGTGCTCCTACCGATTCTTCGACGTGGACGACCTGTCGATGAACACCCTCGGAGCGCTGCTCGGCTCCCTCATCGTGTGGCCCTTGGTTGCCTTGTTGTCCAAGCGCGTCGCACCGAAATGGGAGCGGGTAACGCCGGGGCGGCGGTTCATGGGCGTCTTCGCCGACCTCATGGTGATTCTCTTCTTGTACGTCCCCACACAGATCGCCTGGCGCGCTGTGGAAGTCTACTTGCTTCAGGTCAGTGCCGAGCAGATTCGGCCATGGGTCGACCTGGCGGTTGGGGCAGGGGTCACCCTCCTTGTCGAAGGATTGTGGGTCTTCCTAGACGGGCGTACATGCGGGGAAGCTATCGTCGATATCCGTCCCGTCGATGCTCGTCCCATTGTGCTGCGCCGCCTGGTGAAGTATGTGACTGGCGTCGGCGGGTTCATCCTCCTGCTCGCCACCGACTTCCCTTACTCCTCTGTCGTCTTTGTAGTATTTTGCCTTGTCAGTTTCATACTTCTGTTCTCCACTCGAACTCATCGCGGTCTGACCGGCCTGCTCAGCAGGATGGACATGCAACCAGATCCGGAGCCGTCGGCAGCACAGACAACACGAGTTACCGAATAGCCGTGTCGCTCGCTGGCCGGGTATTTCGGAAATAGAGTTCTACGCGGTCGGTGGTCCAGGTCGGGACTCCACTGCCGAAGAAATCCCGGTCCTCAGTCCAAATCGGACAATCGAGAACGAGAGCCGTCGCCAGAATCGGCCAGTCGTCTGGATCGCGCGAACTGATTCGCCACAAAGCCTCGTTTCTTGCCGGCTCGTAGGTGTCCGCAGAGACGGGTTGAATCAACGTCTCGACCTGCTCTAGGTGAGTCATCGCAAGTTGAGGGTCGATGCCGCGACGAGTCAGAATGGTCGGAAGATGTCGACGCGCATCGGCCAGGGCAACATCGGGGGCAAAGAACAACAGATTGTCGTGGTTCTGTGCCAAGAGTTGACGCACCCGTGGGCCGAGGACCGCTCGAATCACGATATTGGCATCAAGGACCAAAGCGCGAGAAAGACTCATGGTCGCTCGCGCCGGACCTTGTCGAAATCTCGAACTAGTTCCTCAGTATCGACTCCAGACTTCGCCAACTGCTGGTCAAGAGCGTCGCCGGATGCGAGGAAAGACTCGGCGCTGAACGGGCGGTCTCGCCGTGTCGGCAGGAAGATTCCCACCATCTGTCCATGGCGAGTAACCTCGACGGGTTGCTCGGATTCGATGAAGTCCGCAAGCCCTGCCCGAAACTCCCGTATACCTGCCTGAACAGTCATCGCGCCTCCTTGTGTAACATTGTGTACACATCATAGCGGAGATGTGTGGTGGCGGATGCGCTTGTCTTGAAGGACAGCGACCGCGCGCCTGGGACTGCGTACAATGTCTTGGGAGTTGCATGGTCAGCACCTGCGGAGAGGAGCGCCGATGAGCGAGTTCACTGTGCCGAGTTGGGATGAGTATTTCCTGGGAATCGCGCAGGCGGTGAGTACACGGGCGAAGTGCCGCCGCCGCAAGGTGGGTTGCGTCCTAGTTCTGGACCGCCGCATCATCTCCACTGGGTACAACGGGGCTGCTTCCGGCGAACCCGACTGCCTCGAAGGTGCTTGTCCGCGCGGGATGCTGAGTTACGACCAGGTGCCTGGCTTGGGGGATTACGACCGTCCCGGAACGCCCGGCTTCTGTATCGCCATCCACGGCGAGGTCAACGCCTTGCTGTACGCCACTCGGGACACCAAGGGTGCGGTTGCGTACATCACCGACCCGCCCTGCCCCGGCTGCCGCAAAGCCCTCGCCGCCGCTGGCATACAACGGGTCGTGTGGCCCGGTGGGGAGTATGACAGAGTCGGACTCACCAACTGGGCTGTGTAGTCCTAATCTTGGGACGGTCCCGTGATGACGGGACCCACTGGCACCGACATAACCCATCCACAAACGGGCCCAACCGACCCCGCTTGAACGGTTGGGGATGGGTCTTGAAGCCAGAATGCCCCAGATTGCTCCATAACCCATCCGCAACCGAGTTGGAAGTCTCAGAATGCGCCGATTGCGGATGGATTGTGAAGAGCCATGCGTTCATCGGGCACATTCTTAGTCCTTTCTGAGTGTGTCGGCTCCACACTAGTTATTAGGCAGCAGTGAGGTGGACCGAAAGTGGTACCTGGGCGACCGCGTCTTCTTCCCTGATGCGAGTTGGGAACAAAGGTCCCGCGTGGTCCGCCTCACTGACTGCCGTCCACTTCCCGCCAGCACGCATGGTCCGAACAATCAATGACTCCGCTGCCTCGCCAACTCCCATAAATCGCGTCGTTCTATGCCGCCACTCTGGTCGGAAGCAGTCGGCGCAGAATCCACCGATTCCGTATTCTGAAGAGCCATCCGAGCCAAGTGACGCATTCTTAGCCTTTTCTTAGAATGCGACCTGCATACTATTTACCAAGAGAGCGGTGAGAGTGAGCCACACCATGCGGCGGCCTTCGTTGGCCATATCATTTCCCCCCACTCGATGTGGCCGACGGCAGTGCCTGCTCGGCTCACCTCACTGCTGCTCGCCACCTCCACAGGCGTGGGTGGCCCCACTACTTCCCCAGCGCAACCTTGAGGTTGAGCTTCTTTGTGTATTCAACCGAGCCGTACTGGAACAAGCGCGCCGCGATGCGGAACATCAGGGCGGTGGCTGCGAACAACAGAACGACGACGATGACCCCATGCCACCACGGCAGGGTGCCCAGGGCGTTGCGGGCCATGGCGGTGATGGGGGCGGTCCACGGGAAGAACGTGAATACCTGAACAATGAGACTGTCGGGATTCGTGAGGACGATCATGGCCACATAGATAGGCATGACGGCGAGAATGATGACAGCCGAGAATATTCCTTGTGCGTCTTTGACCGTGGGCATGGCTGCGCCGATGGCGACCAGGGTTGCGGTGAAGAGGAAGAACCCGCCCAGGAGAAGGAGGACGCCGAAGGTCATCTTCGTCGGGTCGAAGACGAGAATGGACCAGTCGAAACTGGAGATCTTGCCCATCTTGGCAAGGATGAACGCCAGAATGGCGACCGGTGCGACCATGGCGACAATCTGAGTCAACCCGATGATGATGAGCGCGATCACCTTTCCGACAAGCAAAGACGTGGGCGAGATGGTGGTCAGAATCATCTCGGTGACGCGGTTCTCTTTCTCCTCCAAGGTGGCGGTCAGCATCCGGTTGCCTTGGACGATGACCAGCATGAAGAACAGGACAATGAACGCAGCGGGGACAATGGCCGCACCGATTCCTTGGCTGACTTCTCCATTGTCGTAGGTGGTCGTGGTCGTGGAGATCACTCCGGTCAGAAGGGCGAGGACGGTCGGACTTTGCACCTGGGTGGCGGCGGAGGCTTTGAGGAGTCCGGTGGCGACGGCGTCGTACTTCCCCGAACCAATGAGTCCTGCGTCGGCAGCGGCGATGGTGACCGGGTCTTTGGTGGGGTCAGCGGGATAAGCGAAGAAGGCCTCGACCTTGCCGGACTTTACATCCTCCACGCCCTGGGCCGGGTCGGAGATCTTGGTTCCCTGCATGGCGGTGGCGATATTGTCTTGGACGATCCCGGAGGCGTCGGCGTACTCGAAGGCGAAGGCTGTTTGGGCCTGGTCTTCGATGGTTTGCGTGCCTGACATGGAGGACGCGATGGCGATACCGTACACGGCGAGGATGAGCAAAGGTGCGGTGAAACTGCCGATCCAGAAGGCCTTGGACTTCAGCGTGCGCACGACCTCGAATCCGACAACTGTACGGACATTGGAGTTCTTCATGTCAGTCCACTTCCTTCGCGCCATACACTTCAACGAAAATCGACTCCAGGGACTTGCGGCCCGGAGTGAAACCAGAGACCCCGATTCCCTGTGTGACAAGGTCCTGAAGTATCGCGGCGGGTTCGACTCCGGTGGCCAGGGAGATTTCGGCATGCCCATGGGTCTGGGTGAGCACGGCGTACTTGCTCGAAGGCGGAATGTCACGCTCAGATTCGATCCTGACCGTCGTCCCACCGAATGACTCCTGGACCTGGGTCACGGTTCCGTACGCGCGCGCCACGCCGTCTTTGAGGAGGATGATACGGTCGCACAGCCGCTCCACGTCCTCCATCTGATGGGTCACCATGACAATGGTTGCGCCTGCTTGTTTACGCTCTTCGACGATGCTCATCAACATGCGGCGATTGACCGGGTCGAAGCCCTTGGTCGGTTCGTCCAGAATGAGCAACCTGGGGTCGTTCATGATGGTGACGCCGAGTTGTACCTTCTGTTGCTCGCCGCCCGAGAGTTTGTCGAGTCGGATCTTGGCCTTGTCAGGCAGGCCGACACGCTCCAAATAGTTGAGTGACCAGGCACGGGCCGCCGAGGCGCTCATACCTTTGAGCTTCCCGAAGTACACCATGGTGTCGAGGGTGGGCTCCTTCTTGTACAAGCCGCGCTCCTCGGGGAGGTACCCCAATTCGCCGGTCTGGGAAGGTTGGAACTGTCGCCCGTTGATGGTCAACGTGCCCGCCGTGGGGATGTATATGCCGAGGAGAGCCCGAATCGTCGTCGTCTTCCCCGAACCGTTCGACCCGAGGAACCCGAACGTCTCCCCCGCGTGTACGTCGAACGACAGGTCGCGGATGACGGTCAGCGGGCCGAAGTCCATACGAAAGTTCTCGATATGGACTAGCGAATCAGATGCCATGTAAAAAAGATATCACAATATCTGAGGCGGGGTTTGCAGCGCCTGATGTGCACATTTCCACAGACATGATGTTCACTTTTCCACAGTCTTGATGTGCACTTTACCGCACAACCAGTGAGGGTCCTTGCTGGGGAGGGATTGCGGCCCTGGCGCTTACCAGATGAGGTTGGCGAGGGTAAGGCTGGCGGGCAGGGTGACAAGGCACATCAGGGTCGAAAGACACACCAGGCGTGTGGGGAAGGTCGTCTCGGCATTGCGCATGACGGAGAACATCACGAGGTAAGCACCAACGGGGCAGCCCAGGGCGATGAGGATGGCCAGGCGGGCAGACACGGGCAAGGGTATGGGCCACAGGACGAGGATGCCGATCAGCGGTACGGCGATTGTACGGACGGCTGAACCGACCCAGAGCAACACGTCCTTGAGAAAGGAACTCCATGCGACTGCGGCGAGGTTCGCACCGATGACAATCATGGAAAGCGGCGCGTTGATGGCAGTCATGTACGACAGCCCTTGAGCCACGATGTCCGGTAATTGTACGGACGTGAAGAAGAGGACCAGTCCGATGAGGACTGAGGGAAGGGCTGGGTTGGAGAACAACTGTTTCAGCGGCGACTTCCGCTCTCCGGGGAACATCGCCCAACCATGGGTCCAGGCGAAGACGTTGAAGAAGACAACGGAGATGACAACGTAGAAGACGCCATCGGCTCCCAGGAGGGCCTGAGCTAGTGGGATTCCAAAGAAGCCGACATTGGCGTACACCGCACCGAACTTGAGTGCGCGACGGCGGTCAGGGTCGGCCACCTTTGAATACAGCAGGGCGACGGCGGGAATAAGGAGAACATAGGAACCAGCACTGATCAGCGTCACGAGACTGAGGTCATGGAGTTGCGACCACGAAAAAGGCCTGTGAAAAGCAGAAACGATGACACAGGGATTCACAAAGTAGACCAGGACATTGGTCATTCCAATGATGGCGTCATTTGAGATCCACCGCTTCTTTGCCCCGAACAAGCCCAAGGCCATCATGGCGAACATGAGCGCGACTTGAGACAGAATCACCATGAATCCCATGTGCGCTCCTCCCACCTTGTCCCCGACATGGTACCGCCCTTTGCTGCGGCACATAGAGTGGTTACAGGACTTTGCACACTTCCTTAGAGCATTCTGAGCGTGGGAGAGGACAATAGAACCATGAACCTGCTGTTCATCGAAGATGACCCCGCCATCGCGGAGATGGTGGTCGAAGTGCTGTCCGAGGACTACGACGTGGACTACGCCGCCACTGGAGAGGCGGGACTGGACCGTGCCTTGAGGGGACATTACGACCTCATGGTGATCGACCGGCGCTTGCCCGGTATGGATGGCGTCCAGGTCATTGAAGGGATAAGGACCGCAGGGATCACCACTCCCATCCTCATGTTGACCGCATTGGGGTCCGTGGACGACCGAGTCTCAGGTTTGGACGCGGGGGCCAATGATTACCTCGTGAAGCCCTTCGACTTTGAGGAGTTGCTCGCCAGATTGCGTGCTCTGAGAAGGGGTTTTGCTGCCGAGACGGGCCGGACGTACATCGGTGAGTGGCTTTTCGCTCCCGCGACGAAGACCTTGTACGACCCCTATGGCGACCGCATCGTCCTGACGACCAGCGAGTCGGCCCTTCTGCGCCTACTGGCCGAGTCCCCTGAGCATGTCTTCAGCAGGGAAGAGATACTCTCTGCCGTGTTCTCCTCCGAGGATTCGCCCGGGACTGTGGACACGTACGTCCACTACATCCGGCGAAAGTCCGTACAAAGCCTTATCGAGACCGTGCGCTCCCAGGGATACCGATTAGGGGATGGGCGATGAGTGACGCTGACTCTGGCTTGGCTGACGGACCTCCAACGATTCCCCCTGCGCGGGTCACTCGCCGTGCCGCCCGTACCGTTGCTCTGCGCGACGAAGTCAAGATACACAAGGCCTCAATCTCGGTTGGGGTCGCTGTCGCCACATCCGTTGGCGCTGTCGTCCTCGTGGGAGTGTTGATCCTCATCGCTCTGGCTTTCACACGGTCAGTTCCTGGGCCGCAGGTGTCCGGAGGTGGCCCAGCGGACTGGGTGTCGCAACAGGCCTTCCCCCATGAGCCTCCCCGGATGGGTTGGGTGTCCGCAGATGAACTGCTGTGGGCTGTTGTCCTGCTCGCTGTGGTGTCCGTGGTGTTGGCGGGAGTGGTCGGTTGGTGGGCGTCCAAGAAGGCGGTCACACCTTTGGCTGAGGCCCTGCGACTCCAACGCCATTTCGTGGCCGACGCGAGCCATGAGTTGCGCACACCCCTGACGGCGCTGTCCTCGCGTGTACAAATTCTCGAACGCCGAATGGCCGCTGGCAAGGAGGTTGATTCGGTCATCGCCCAGTTGCAAACCGATGCGGACGCCATGACGCACACCCTCAACGACCTCCTTCTGACCGCCGAAGGTGCGGCACGGGTGGATTCCGCCGCCTCGATGAGCAGGGCGGTGGACTCAGCGGTGTCGTCCCTGGAGTCTCTGGCTGAGGAAGGCCAGGTGCGATGCGTGACGTCCATCGAGGGCGACCCCATGGTTGGCGTGCCCTTCACTTCGTTGACGAGGGCAATTGTCGCAGTTGTGGACAATGCGATACAGCACTCTCCCGCTGGGACAACGGTCACCGTGTCGGCCCGAGTCGAAGGGGCCACAGCGGTTGTACGTGTGGCCGACCAAGGCCCCGGCATCGTCGGCGTTGATCCCGCCCATGTCTTCGACCGCTTCGCCCACGGCTCCGAAACAGGCAAGAGACGCAGTTTCGGGCTTGGCTTGGCCCTGGCCTCCGAAGTCGCCCACCGTTTTGGCGGGGATATTTCCGTGGAGTCCACCGGCCCCGACGGTACGGTCTTCGCCCTGTCATTCCCGAATATCGCGCGGTAAGGGTGTGCAGACTGGTCGCTTCGCCGGTTTACGCAATAAACAACGCAGCCTGCGCCTTGGGTAAGGATGCCGCCGCTCGTGGGTGCGGCCTCAGACGTACACCCGAGGCACTCGGGCGGCAATGGTGCACAACACTTCGTACGAGATGGTCCCGAGGAGGGCGCCCACATCGTCCGCGCCGATGTGCTGGTCGCCATCTCTCCCGATGAGGGTGACCTGCTCGCCCACGGCCACGTCGGAAGTGGGCCCGAGGTCCACCATGATTTGGTCCATGCACACGGTCCCGACTTGGGCGTAGCGCGCCCCACGGATGAGGACCTCTGCTTGGTTGGACAGTCGCCGAGAGTACCCATCGCCGTACCCCAAAGGCACAGTGGCCACACGGGTGTCACGGGGGGCCGTCCACGTACGTCCATAACTCACGGTCTCGCCCTCGTGGACTGTCTTCACGAAGGACACATGGCTGACAAGGGATAACACCGGAAGGAATAGGGGCGAAGCAGTGCCCTGCCGACCGCGCGCGACGCTGTCCTCCGGGTCGAAAGCGGACAGGTCGCCACCGTCAAAGGCCCAATCCTCGACCGACCCTTGCGGATACCCATACGACAAAATCCCCGGCCGCACCATGGAATACCACGCACGGGGGTGGCGCAGAACCGCCCCAGAATTGGCAGCGTGTTTGAGCCCGATAATCCGTCCCAATTCTTCCTCGACATCGGCGACGGCGGAATCGAAACGGTCCAACTGGCTCGCAGTGAAGTCGTCTTCGGCTGGGTTCTCTGACGCGGCCAAGTGGGTGAATACCCCTGTCAGAGACAGGACAGGCGAACTCTCGATGAGCGTGGCAAGGCGCGACGCCTCCTGCGGCGCAACCCCGATTCGGCGCATCCCCGTGTCAATCTTCAGGTGTACATCTGCGGTGACCCCCAGCGAATCGGCTGCGGTGGCAGCTTCACGGACTTCCCGTTCGTCCCCAACTGTCAGGGTGAGGCCCGAAGCGATGGCGGCGTGTACACTCTCCGCACTGGCTCCCGACAATTTGAGAATGGGCAGTGCGACGCCGGCCTCACGCAGCGCGACTCCCTCATCGACAGTCGCCACACCCAACCAGTCGACCAAGCCCTGACTCTGGACATACTCAACCAGAGGGGCACGCAGTTGGCCGCCGATGCGCGTCACCAAGCCATGCCCATACGCATTCGCCTTGACCGGCAAGAGAATCGGGCGTTTCACCAGGTCACGGATGCTCTGGAGGTTATGAGCGAGCGCTGAAAGGTCCACTCGTGCGTACGTCTCCATCAGGCCTCCTTCCTGGACATCTTAGTATGGCTCCAAATCAACGCTGCGCACCCCGCCTCTCCATCGACCACCAACACCCCCAAGCCATATTGAGGACACCACCGGCGCCGCTCAGGAGAGCAATACCACGGCTCCTACAGCAGCAACATAGTCCGTCCCACAAACCCAGCGATAACCACAACCGACAACACCGCAACCCAATCCCATTGCTGACGAGTCTTCCCTCGTGGTGTGAGCGCCCATATGCAGGCCAGCAGCGCACCCCCCACGAGCCCGCCGAGATGAGCCTGCCACGAAATCGACGCACCACCCACGAAGGTGATGACGATATTCAGGCCAAGCCACATCAGTATTTGCCGCACATCCACCTTGAGCTTCAAGAAGATGACGATCAACGCCCCCATGAGACCGAACAACGAGCCCGAACCTCCATACGAAATGGTGTTCATCCCTGACAACCAGTACACAGCCAGCGACCCAATTATCCCTGAGACAAGGTACGTCACAACGAAACGCACACGCCCGAGGATGGCCTCCAGTGGCGGGCCGAGGAACCACAGGGTCAGGCAGTTGGCCGCAATGTGCAGGAAGGAGACGTGGGTGAAGATGGAGGTGAAGACCTGCCACCATGCTCCGTCCGCGACACCCGGAATCCACACTGCCCCTGCCACCCCATCACAGAGCGCGTGGCCGACACCGGGATAATACATTGTCCCGGTCGAATCCTGGCACATCCCGACCGGCGACAGCCCCAAGAACTCGATGATTGTGTTCCGCCACGGCCCAGCGATTTGGATAATGCCCCATACGACAGCATTGATCGCAATGATGACAATGGAAGTTATCCTTGCATTGGTGCTTTGTTTTCCGCCGAAGCGCGCCTGGTATTGACGAGTCTCTTTCAGGCCACCGGACACACACGACGGGCACTGGAACCCCACCGCCGCTGGCACCATACACTCGCCACAAATCGGCTTCCCACACCGTCGACACATGATGCGAGTGGGGCGGTCAGGGTGGTTGTAACACACTGTCGGCAAGGCTTCGTCCATCCCTCTATGGTACGCGAGGGGTCTGACATTTCGTGGGGATATCCCCAGGGGTACGGCACCTGCCACCGAGACAACCAGTACACAACCCATCCGCAAACGAACGGTCTGAGCCGTTCCGAATCGGTTCTGGGGGGGGTTATGCTCCAGAACCCTCGCCCCTTACACCCAACCCTGGAGATTGCTCTGGATGATGCGGGTGACCTCACCGATGAACGCGGGGTCCTTGTTGACGCACGGAATACGGTGGAACTCGCCCTTATTGTTGGTTGCCTCCGCGAACGCTTCGCGATTGAGGATGCCGATCTCTTCCAGGGTCTCCAAACAATCGGCGGTGAAGGCGGGACATATCACGTCCACCCTTGCCACGCCGGATTTTCCGAGCGCCTCAACGGTATTTATCGTTGCTGGAGTAAGCCAGGGAGCCGGGCCGAACTTGGACTGGAATGTCACGCGGCATTGTGTGTCGTCTATCCCCAGACGCACCCTCAAAGCCTGCGCCGTCGCCTCGCACTCGCTGCGATACGGGTCGCCGGCCTCGCTCATCGACACCGGAATCCCGTGGAAACTCAGGAGCAGAGTGTCCCCGTGGTCGAAATCAGGCCTCCCGCAGATATCCCACTTTTCCTCGATCTTGGATGCCAAAGCCTCGATATAGCCCGGGGCGGTCGGCCACGAGCGGACGAACCTGTACTCCATTTGGTTGCGTGACGAGCGCATATACGCCGTGACAGCGTCGTACACCGAACCCACCGTCGTCTGGGAATACTGAGGATAGGCAGGAATGATCAGAACACGCTTCACTCCGGAGTCAGCCAACCCTTGGAGGACAGACGCGACCGATGGCTCGCCATACCTCATGGCGTACACGATGGGCGCATCCACGCCCGCATCCGTGAGGCTCGTCTTGAGAGCCACGATTTGACGCTGCGTGTGGACGAGCAGGGGCGAGCCTTCGTCATACCAAATCGAGCGGTATTTCTCCGCTGAAACCCGAGGACGGCGCGACAAGACGAACAGTTCCAAAATGACGCGCCACATGGCCGGATTCATCTCGACGATGCGAGGATCCATCAGGAACTCGCGCAAGAATCGGCGCACAGCGGTTGGTGTGGGCTCGTCAGGGGTGCCCAGGGCAATCCAGACAACAGCAGTGTCGTTCATCAGTGTCCTTCCTCGGATGGTGGGCGGGGCGACCCTCGATGCAGGGCACTTGATTCTATCCAGTTTAGGCATGGCATGACACCGCACCCGGAGCCGGTGAGCCGGTGAGTCCGTTCAGCGCCTGGGGAATCTGCCCAAGGCGCGGGTGAAACGGTCAGTTTTTCGCCGCGTCCTTGGCTGCCTGGGCGGCCGCCTTCTCAGCTGCTTCTTGAGCATCCTTGGCGGCTTTGGCAGCGGCCTTCTCGGCTGCTTCCTTCGCTTCGGCGGCATCATTGGCCTGTTGGGCTTCCAACTTGGCCTTGAAGGTACGCCTCGGCAGACCGATACCGATACCCAAGAGCAAGCCGCCAGCCAAGGCCACCGCAGCAGCAATCAACACACCGGTGGTTGTGGCATCGAAGAAGTGGATGTCCTGGTTCGACTTGCACGCGAGAGCAGCCGACACAATGGTATTGATCGACTGGGAGCTGAGTCGGAAGTAAAACAGGATGAGGCCAATGGCGCCCAGAGTGACGATGGCACCGAGAATCAAGAGAGCAGACTTCAGAAACTTAAGCATGGAAACACCTTCCGTGATGTGGCAAAGACACTCTACCCGAACTCGTCAGGCAATGATTGCGGCTTCTGCCTCAGCGTAATCCGGTTCCTCCCCGATGACGGGCGACAAGCGGGTGTACACGATGGTTCCGTTCTCGTCGGCGATGACCACTGACCTGGCGAGCAGGCCGCGCATCGGGCCGTCCAGAAGAGTCACCCCATACCTCTGCCCGAAGTCAGAGCGGAAAGCCGACGCGGTGACGACATTGTCGATGCCTTCAGCGCCGCAGAAGCGCGACAGGGCGAAGGGGAGGTCCACTGACACACACACGACAACAGTGTTGTCCCATTTCGCGGCCAATTCGTTGAAGCGGCGCACAGACATCGAGCAAACACCCGTGTCCACACTCGGGAAGATATTGAGCACAACCCTCTTGCCCGCGAAGGATGAAGAGTCGATGTCGCCCAAGTCGTTGCCTGCGAGAGTGAATGGTGGCAGAGCCGAGCCGACCTCAGGTAGGGTGCCGACAGTGGTCATTGTTGTGGCGATATCGCCATTTCTCGTTACAGTTGCCATAATTCTTGTTTACCGCACACGAGGTGCGCGTGTCAAGGTTTCGGGAAACTGACGCGCTTCTCCTGGGGAGCCGCCGACTAGCGCATCTCGTCATGCTGCGCGAAGTCGCAGTGACGTGTGGAATGGCCAATAGTCGGCGTTTTCCTAGTTGGATTCGTACACCGGCCAGCCCGCGCCAGGGGATGCGAGCCACGTCGCAGTGGAACGACGCAAGATAAAGTGTTTCTTGACTGTGCGCGCGACTTGGTATGTGCCGTACGAGTCGGCGATGCCGCCGATGGCTCCGCCCGCGATGGGAATACGGCGTCCGACGATGTCCACGACCCCTTTGCCCGTCGCCTCCTGGACGACGTGGCTCAAGACGCGCGAGGTCACGACCGCATGCAGGCGGGCGTCGTGGATGGGGGATGTCGCCACAGCCAGGGGAGAAGTCGGCAGGAGTCCCCCTGCGATCTGGCGGTCCAACTCGCGGTCGCCGAGCAGGCACATGGCCAGTGCGGTTCGTACACGCGGGTCGTCCACGTCGTAGCCGTGCAGATGGGCGATACAGGCCGCCATCCGAGTTTGAGTGATTATGACACCAGCAATGTTCGCAGGTACACCCACAGCGGCGGACACGAGCCCGCCGATATTGGCGAGCACGCCCTGACTACCGGCGACTGCCACATGACCACGCACGATGGAGTCCACCGCCTTGGCGACGTCCTTCTTCTTGAGCAAGGTCTTCCCCGCGAGTTGCTTGGCTGAAGGAAACTTGCTCACGCCGTCGATGGCGAAATCCATGAGGCGGATGAGGCCAGAGGAAAGGGCGGGCGCGGCGAATCTGGGCAGTTGGGTGATGGCCAAATCGGCAACGTATCCCGCTGCCTTCTGCGCTCCCTCGGGAATGGTCGGCATGGAACCCCTTTCGTGGACCGCTTCCATTGTCCCACCCCGCGCCCAGACATAGGCACGGGGGTTCGCCCGGAGTACACCCTGAATCGTGCCGCTGGGGAAGTGCCAATTACTAGCTGCTCCAACCGTCGTCCAGCGCACTGTGACTTCACGCAGCACAGGCTCCGCCGCGGGATCTACGCTTGTCAGATGGATTCTGTTCGGCGCTGTCGCGCCTACAACAAGCATCAATCGCCTCGGTCACGAAGCGAGTTTCGTTCCTCTCGGCTCAATCGCTTGTGCGACTACGCGCAGAATGACGAAGACCGAGGCGCAGGGACCTCACTTACATTGAGCGCAACTCATTGGGGACGCGGAACTCCATGGAGTCGTCACTCTCGGTCTCGCGCTCGCGGTGGAAACGCGACACCCAAGCCCGTTCCGACGGGCCCACGTACACCTGCCGAGGCCGGTATATCTTCGCGTCCTTGTTGTCGTAGATCTCTTTCCAGTTGGCAATCCACCCAGGCATGCGCCCGATAGCGAACAGCGCGGTGAACATCTCCATCGGAATGCCCAGCGCCGTCAAGATAATCCCGGAGTAAAAGTCGACATTCGGGTACAACTGCCGCGAGACGAAGTAATCATCATGAAGGGCCACTTCCTCCAATTGGAGAGCGATGTCGAGCCGCTCATCGTGAATCTCCATCTTGGCCAACAGATCGTCGCACGCCTTCTTCAAGAGCGTGGCGCGAGGGTCATAGTGGCGGTACACCCTGTGGCCGAAACCCATGAGGCGAATGCCAGAAGACTTGTCCCTTATCTTGCTGACGTACTCCGAGACAGGAGTCTTCGAGGCTTGCAAGATATTCAGCATCTCGATGACGGCCTGGTTCGCGCCACCGTGGGACTTGCCCCACAGCGCACACACCCCGGCGGCGACAGAGGCATACAAATTGGCCTGACCGGAAGCGACCATGCGCACAGTCGAGGTCGAGCAATTCTGTTCATGGTCGGCGTGCAGCAGGAAGAACAGGTTGAGCGCTTGGGTGGCTTCGGCGGTGGGGACGTATTCGCGGTAAGGCCTCGAGAACATCATGTGCAGGAAGTTCTCGACGTATTTCAGGTCGTAGCGCGGGTAGATCAGGGACTCACCGATGCTGGACTTGTACGCCGCAGCCGCGATTGTGCGGACCTTGGAGATCAGCGAGCCCGAGACCCGCCAGAACTCTTCCTCATCGTCGATGGACAAACCCGGCAGGTCGTAGGACTGGAGGGCGTTGATCATGGCCGACAGGATCGACATGGGGTGTGCGTGGACGGGGAATCCGGCGAAGTGTCGGCGGAAGTCCTCTGGCAAGGCAGAATGCTCGGTCAGCAGGTCGGAAAAAGCCTTGCGTTTCTCTGGGCTGGGCAAGTCGCCGCTGATGAGCAACTGCGCGGTCTCGATGAAGGAACAGCGTTTGGCGATCTCCTCGATGTTGTACCCGCGATAGCGCAGGACGCCCTTCTCACCATCGATGAACGTGATGGCCGACTTGCAAGAACCCGTGTTCGTGTAGCCGTCGTCCAGCGTGATGTAGCCGGTATCCGAGCGCAGGCGCGAGATGTCGAGTGCACGCTCGCCCTCAGTTCCGACGACCACCGGGAGGTAGGCCATTTGTCCACCGGGAAGAGACAGTGTCGCTGTGTCAGTCATCATTCCTCCTTTTCGGAGCTCTGGGTCATGAGACATCAGATAGACTGGTTATCTTAGCGTGCGAATCTGTGAAGGGAGTCGAAATGAGCGATATGGACATGGCCTCCGAGGGAACATGGATGCTCCCGCCACCTCCGATTCCCCGAGATGACGAAGCCGAAACTGACCAGCCAGAGGCGGTCACTGACGAGGAAGCGTTCCTCGATTCCATCGTGTCTCATGTCGATGACGATTCTTCCGAGATGGTGGCTTTGCGTGACAAAGTCAGCGCATGGTACTCCTCGTGCGACACGGGCACAGCGAAAGAAACCCCCTCTGACAAGGTTAAACCCGGAAGCCAAGAAAACGACGAAGACTTACCTCTGGGCGGAATCGACACACCGAACCGCGGCTAGTGGCCCACGCCCGAGTGTCTCGGAGGGTTGGACCGCAGGGGACTTACCCTTTGCGCTGCTGGTGCGCGTACATCGCCGCGCCGACGATACCGGCCTGATTGCGCAATTGCGCAGGGACAATGGGGGTGCGCAGGTCGAGGAAGGGCAGGAACTTCTCCGACGACTTGGAAATGCCACCTCCGACAACGAACAGGTCTGGGGAGAACAAGAACTCCAGAGTGGAGTAATACGTCTGAAGGCGCTTGATGTAGGCGTTCCAACTCAGGTCCTCGGCGGTGCGGATGGATGCGGCGGCACGTTTTTCAGCGGCCATTCCGTCGATTTCGATGTGCCCGAGTTCGGAGTTGGGCACGAGGATTCCGTTGTAAATGAGTGCAGAACCAATGCCCGTTCCCAGCGTGGTGACGATGACGAGACCAGGTTGCCCCTGCGCTGCGCCGTAGTACGTTTCCGCTAGTCCGGCCGCATCGGCGTCGTTGAGAAGAGTGATCGGACGACCGCAGGCGTCGGAGACGATGTCCTGAGCGGGCGCGTTGATCCATTTCTTGTCGATATTCGCCGCCGAACGGGTCACACCATTGTGGACGACGGCCGGAACGGTCACCCCCACCGCGACATCGCTGGGCAGGTCGAAGGAGTCAAGCACGTCGCGCACAGTCTTGGCGACAGCAGAAGGTGTTGCCGGTTGTGGAGTAGGGATACGAACGCGAGCGGCGGTACTTTCGCCCGTCGCGATATCCACAGGCGCGCCCTTGACGCCCGACCCACCAATGTCAATACCGAAAGCCAAATCAGTCATGAGGAAAAGACTATCGCGTACCAGGCGGTGTTGGGGGCGGGTTCTTTGTCGCACCAACATGCCCAAGCGTTAGGCGCGACCGAGAGTGATTGGCGACACCACTAGAATTAGTCTGTTATGACCGAAAGTAATTCCCAGGCGGAGGCCTCCACCTCCGCACAGTCGCCCACTTCCACGCCGCCCTCTGCGGACAAACCGCACTTCGAGCCGACCTTTGCCGTTGTGCCTCCGCAGATCGACCTGCCCGCGATGGAGCACGACATTCTCGCCCTGTGGGCGAAGACGGACCCGTTCGGGCGCTCGGTGGATCGACCCGGTGCGCCGACATGGACCTTCTACGAGGGGCCGCCGACAGCCAACGGGATGCCGGGCACCCACCACATTGAGTCGCGCGCTTTCAAGGATGTCTTCCCCCGTTTCAAGACCATGCAGGGGTATTTGGTGCCACGCAAGGCTGGCTGGGATTGCCACGGCCTGCCCGTCGAATTGGCGGTTGAGAAGGAGTTGGGCTTCAACGGCAAGCCCGACATCGAGAGGTACGGCATCCGCGAGTTCAACGAGAAGTGCCGTGAGTCGGTAAGTCGATATGTCGATATGTGGAAAGAACTCACCACGCGGATGGGCTTCTGGGTCAACCTGGACGAGGCTTACCAGACGATGTCCACACCCTATGTCCAGTCGGTGTGGTGGGCGCTCAAGACGATTCACTCCAAGGGCCTTCTCGTCGAGGACTATCGCGTCGCGCCTTATTGCCCGCGTTGTGGGACGACATTGAGCGACCATGAGCTGTCCCAGGGGTACCAAGACGACCCGGTGACGACGGTGTACGTCCGACTCCCGCTGACCGACGGCCCGTGGGCTGGCAAGGCGTCCCTGCTCGTGTGGACTACGACGCCATGGACCCTCATCTCCAACACAGCGGCTGCGGTCAATCCAGAGGTAACCTATGTTGCCGCCAGCAATGGCGAAGAAACCCTCATCGTTGCCGAATCACTCAAAGACAGCGTTTTGGGCGAAGAGTATGTCGCCGGGGAAACCATGCTCGGGCGCGATATGGAAAAGTGGCATTACTCTCGCCCCTTCGACGTCGTGGACATGCCTACCGATGCGAATTACATCATCTTGGGCGACTTCGTCACCACGGATGATGGAACTGGTCTTGTCCATGAGGCTCCTGCATTCGGCGAAATCGACATGATCGCCTGCCGCGCGTACGGGCTGCCCTTCGTCAACCCGATTCTTCCCGATGGCACCTTCGAGGCTGGATTGTCCCTTATCGGAGGCGAGTTCTTCCAAAGTGCTGACAAGACGATCCTGGACGACCTCAAAGCTCGCGGCCTGTGTTTCAGAACTGCTGACATCACCCACCAATACCCGCATTGCTGGCGTTGCGACACAGCGCTCATTTACTATGCACAACCGAGTTGGTACATCCGCACAACCGCCATCAAAGACGAACTCCTGCGTGAGAATGAGGCGACCAACTGGTACCCGGACCACATCAAGCATGGCCGCTATGGCAACTGGCTGGAAAACAATGTGGACTGGGCCTTGTCTCGCAAGCGCTACTGGGGCACGCCGCTGCCCATCTGGCGTTGCGAGGATGGCCATCAGGTCTGTGTCGGCTCGCTGGAGGAATTGTCCGAACTGACGGGTATCGACCAGTCGGGCCTCGACCCGCACCGCCCGTACGTGGACGAGGTGATGTTCGCCTGCCCGACGTGCGGCAAGGACTCGTGGCGCGTTCCCGAGGTCATCGACGCCTGGTTCGACTCCGGGTCCATGCCCTTCGCACAGTGGGGGTACCCCTGGGCCGATGGCAGCAAAGAGCAACTTGACAAGGCATTTCCCGCAGACTTCATCTGCGAGGCCTTGGACCAGACACGCGGGTGGTTCTACTCGCTGATGGCCGTCTCGACCCTTGCGTTCGACCAGAACTCCTACCGCAATGTTCTGTGCCTCGGGCATATTCTTGCCGAGGACGGCAGGAAGATGAGCAAGCACTTGGGCAATATCCTGGAGCCCATTCCGCTGCTCGACCAGCACGGCGCAGACGCTGTGCGGTGGTTCATGCTGGCTGGCGGCTCGCCCTGGAGTTCGCGGCGCGTGGGCCATGGGACCATCCAGGAGACGGTCCGCAAGGTCTTCCTGACCTACTGGAACTCGGTCAGTTTCCATGTTCTGTACGCTCGGGCCAACGATTGGCTCCCTGGCCGCCCGCCCGCTCTGGAAGAGCGCCACATCTTGGACCGCTGGCTCGTTTCCCGCACTCAGATCCTCGTTCGTGATGTGACTGAGGCGCTGGAGGGGTTCGACACTTTGCGCGCGGGCACGCTCATCACCGAGTTCGTGGATGAGTTGAGCAATTGGTACGTGCGTCGGTCGCGTCGCCGCTTCTGGAATGGGGACAATTCGGCCCTGTCCACGCTGCACGAGACGCTGAACGTCCTGACCCGCCTCATGGCGCCGATGGCCCCCTTCATCACGGAGAGAGTGTGGCAGGACCTCTTCGTTTCGACGAGTGAGTGCCCTGATTCTGTGCATCTGACCGAATGGCCGACCCACGACCCGGCTCTCATTGACGACTCCCTCGACTCCGCCATGGCGCTCACTCGCTCCGTCGTGGAATTGGGCCGCTCGGCCCGAGCCGAAGCGAGTATGAAGATTCGTCAGCCCTTGTCACGCGCCCTGATCTCCTCGTCGGCGCTCTCGCGGTTGGATGAGGAATTGCTGGGCGAGATTCGTGCTGAGTTGAACGTGGAAGCCGTCGAGTCCTTCGCCGATGCGGGCGACTTGGTCGATTACACAGTCAAGGGTAACTTCCGCGCGCTGGGCAAGAGATTCGGAAAGCAGACTGCTGAGGTGGCTGCTGCCATCGCCGCTGCTGACCCCATCTGGGTGGCCAACGAGATTCGTGAGAACGGGCAGATTACTCTGAATGTTGCCCCAGAATCTGGCGACTCCGGTGGCCTCGTCATTACTGCTGAGGAAGTCCTCATCACCGAGCGCCCGCGCGAAGGCTGGGCCGTCGTCGGTGAACAGGGAGAGACGGTCGCTTTGGACCTGACGTTGACCCCCGATCTGGTCCGCAAGGGGTGGGTCCGCGAGGTTGTACGTGGGGTACAGGAGTTGCGCAAGACCTCAGGGTTGGACGTGTCCGACCGTATCCGCTTGTCATGGTCCGCTTGTGGCGACCTTGCCGAAGCGATACGTGAAGGAGCGGATTCCATTGCCGCTGAAGTGTTGGCTGTGGAAATGACCGAAGGGGTGGTGGACTCCAAGTGGACCACCGACCCCGATCTTGGTGCGTCTTACGCCCTAGTCAAGGCGTAAGACGCTGACCAACGCGGTCCTTAGTCTGCTTTGTCCTTCTTTTCGAGGATGCGAGCGATACCCAGGACTACGTACATCGTGACAAGGCCAATGACCAATGCCTCGATAAGGTTGAACAGGAAGCTGAAGAAAGTCCCCGCACTGAAATACCTGTAGGACCCGATGAGCCCGATGATGAAGCTGATCAGAGATATGGCAGGGGGAACGATGAGCCCGATAAGCGCGAGCACCTTAGCTTTGGGCAGCCAGAAGTCCAAGTCGAGAATGCCAGGGCCTGCGGGAACGGGAGGAACAGCAGGAGCGTATTGCTGAGGCACCCCTGGATAAGGCTGCTGGGGCTGAGGTGTGTACCCAGGATAGGGCTGCTGAGGAACAACGCCTGGCTGTGCGCCGGGATACTGAGCGGGCGGAATGGGCTGACCAGGCTGTTGCACAGGGCCATAAGCCTGCGGCTGAGGCACCTGCACCTGCGGCTGCTGGGGAGGCAGCGGAATCGGGGGGAACGAGTTCTCCTGGGCAGGATCTACGGGCTGGGACATGATGACTCCTCGTTACTTACGAGCCGGCCCTTGTGGCAAGCTCTCGGTCGGCTGTCGGCGGACAGCGAAACTTCTTTCAGACCTCCAGTGTAGGGGGTATCAGTGGCCACGATAAGGAGGACGCTCATTCCTCGTCATGACGAGGCAAAATGGCACCGGGTCATACATGGCTGCCGTCGGCTTGTCCAGGGCAGATTTCGCTGCTTCACTATAATCATTCATTCTTTGGCAGAGGCAAGACAGCCCGGACTCGGAAGCCTTCTTCATATGGCCCGGCGGTCAGTGTTGCTCCGACCGTTGCCGCTCTCTCTTTCATGGAGATGAGACCCTGGCCGAGGCCCGATTCGTTCTTGGTCTCTTTTCGTCCGTCGGCGTCTGTTATTGTCAGGACCACATCACCGGCTCGCCAGTTCTCAATGAGGGTAACTCGCGCGCCCTCGCCTGCGTGCTTCATGGCATTGGTCAATGCTTCCTGCGCTATTCGGTACAAGGCCAGCCCGACCCCAGAAGGAAGGGAACGAGGCTCCCCCAGGCGCACCAAATAGGCGTCGAGGCCCGACGTGCGAGCCCGTTTCACCAAGTCATCCAGCGAACTCTCGTCGGGCACGGGGGTGAGGACCGCGGAATCGGCATCGGGTTTGAGCATGCCCAATACCCTCTTCGTCTCGTCCACCGCCGTACGTCCTGTGTCGGCAATCGTGGCGAAGGTTCGCCGCGCCGCATCCGGGTCTGACACCACGTACGTCCCACCGTCGGCTTGGGCGATCATGATGGCTAATGAATGAGCAATGATATCGTGCATCTCGCGCAGGATTCGTGCGCGTTCGGCAGTCACCGCCCGCTGGATGATGGCTTCACGTTCCGCGCGATGTACTTCTTCGCGTATGCCAATGTAGGACTTTCTTTTCCGCGCCTGAAAGACGATGACGCCCACGGCAATGGCCAAGCACACGCTCAGGGCGATGATGATCCAAGAGTTCCGAGTGAACATCACCGCTGCTTCCCCACAAGACTCACCACTCGGCATATGTCATCCTGCGCGACGTCGCAGGACCCAGAATCCGTACCTGTCGAATGGATTCTGCGACGGAGCCTGTGCTGCGCGAAGTCGCACTGCGCACAACGACGACCACGAGGCATCGGCGCCCCCTCGACTCGCCGCCCACGCAGGTCACCCATCACGCTTCCCTGTTCACGCAAGCTAGGACGTCCCCGAGTCCCAACCACCACTGGTCGAGCGGGCGCTGGTGCTCCTGGTCGGTGGAGGCCATCGCGGTCGCCATGTCCGTGAATCCGATGCCTTCGGGCCCTGACCCCACGCACGTGACCGCCCGTGAATGCGATTCCATCTCAACGGCGAGCCTCGTCATGGCGGCGTCCACAAAACGGGTGGCCAGTAGCCGGTCGGCAGGGGTGGGGGAGCCACCCTGTTGGATATGGCCAATGACCATCGTGCGTGTGTCGTAGCGCCCGTGGCCTTCTTCGTCCATCATCCTCGCCAACCCATCAGTGGTGTAATTGGCGTTGGCGTTCTCGTTGCGGACGGCTAGGAACAATTTACGTCCCTGAGTGTCGAAGGAATGGTTCGCCCACTCGATATCTTGTCTCAGTTTGTCGAGGGTAATACCTGTTTCATTGAGGTAAATCTGCTCCGCGCCCGACGCCAACCCGCCCATGAGCGTGAGGTATCCACAATCTCGCCCCATCGTCTCAATGACAAAGCATCGATGACTCGCAGAGGCCGACATCTTGATCTTGTCGAGGCAGTCCACGACAACGTTGAGTGCTGTGTCCGCGCCGACAGTCAGGGCCGTGCCTGGTAGGTTATTGTCAATTGTCGCAGGGACGCACACGATGGGGACCTGGAGGGCCGGGTACCTCCCCCGTTCCGCCAGCATCAACTGGACGCCCTGGTAAGCCGACCAGCCGCCAATGACCAATAACCCCTCAATCTGATTGTCTTCCAGGCTGCGGGAGATGGAGTACAACTCCTCTACCTCGGGGACGTGGCGCCTCGTCCCGAGCACGGCCCCGCCCTCCTGGTTCCACCCGTCCACGTCTTTCCAGGTCAGCTCTGACATTGTTCCATGGGCGAGGCCAACGAATCCGTCACGGATGCCCATAACCGAGAACCCGCGCGAAATACCTAGCCAGGTCGCAGTTTTCACCGCCGTGTTCATCCCGGGAGCCAGCGCGCCCGCGTGCAAGATACCAATTCGGCGGGCATTGGGGGCGGCGGTCACTCGCTGAGGGGCGGACAGTTCGGTGAAGACGCGAGTGAAATCCTCAAACTCGCATCCACGCAGTTCGACGGCTCGGTTATACTCCCCGGCCTGGATGATCGTGGGAACGGATCGAGTGTCGGCCACGGCCTGGACCAGTGGCACGTCGATGGCCTGCTGGCCCTTGAACCCGAAGACCGGGCCAGGGGCGTCGGGGGCCGCGGTCAGAACATGACATGTTGCCGCGTACCCGAGCCAGGTGGAGGCCCAGCGGTCGTACGCCGACGGGGTGCCGCCACGCTGCACATGCCCGAGGATGGTCACCCGTGCGTCTTCGTGCAGTTTCTCCTCAATCGCGCGACAGACGTAGTCAGCGCTGATATCCGCACCATCGCGGGTCGTCGCACCTTCGGCGAGAATGACGATGGAGTCCTTGCGGCCCGCCTCACGGGAACGGTGAAGTTGCGCGCACATGGCGTCCTCCCAGCCGTCAGCCGGGGGCAGTTCGGGCACGAGGACGTAATCGCATCCGCCCGAGATGGCAGCGGCCAAAGCGAGGTACCCACAGTGGCGGCCCATGACCTCGACAACGAAGCAGCGTTGATGGCTCGCGGCAGTTGAAGCAATGGCATCAATGGCATCCTGGATGCGGTGCAGAGCCGAGTCCACACCGATAGTCATATCAGTCCCAACAAGGTCATTGTCTATGGAGCCGACCATCCCCGCGAAGATGAGGTGCGGGTGCGCGTCGGCCAGTTCCTGAGTTATCTCACCCTGGGCGACCAGCTCTTCCATGAGGGAGGCCCACTCTTCCGAAAAGGCATTGAGCCCTGTCAAAGACCCATCGCCGCCAATGACAACCAGTCGGTCGATACCATTGCTCACGAGGTTTCTGGCCGCTTTCAGCCGTCCTGCGCGTTCCCGAAACTCGGCGGACCGGAAAGTACCAATAACAGTGCCCCCACGGTTGAGGATGCTCGACACATCCTCCCAGACCATCTCCCGAATGGAGTCGTCCCCGTCGATCATCCCCTGGTACCCCTCGGCAATCGCGTAAGGCGTGGCCCCCGCGAACAGCGCCGTACGCGCAACAGCCCGCAGCGCCGCATTCATGCCCTGAGCATCCCCGCCCCCGGTCATGACGCCGATCTTCACCCCCCGTCCCAATCCCGCAATCTGGT
This sequence comes from Propionibacteriaceae bacterium, assembly GCA_031261485.1. Lineage (GTDB taxonomy): Bacteria > Actinomycetota > Actinomycetes > Propionibacteriales > Propionibacteriaceae > WQYJ01. Next base: position 121,960 of record JAISJO010000091.1, read on the forward strand.
CAGGAGTCAGTGCTAATGGTCGCATGGTTCCATCATAGGGCGCGTGGTACTGGTTGCACGGAGTAGGCGCCCCCCAGAAACCCTCAGTCATCCTCCAACAAGAAGTCCGGGATGCGCCGAGAAACAATGCTTCCACTTGGATGTTCAGCCGACTTACTTGGTGAGTACGTTCAGCGGCTCCGCGATTCCCAGGAGAGTGGTAAATACACTTACCAGAATTGGCCAATTTGGGGATTCTGGAAAGTATATTTACCAGAATCGCCGCAGCGGCCGAATGGACGCGCCCTTGGGGTGGTCCGAGAGCGACGAAGCCGCTCTCAGTTCCTAGGAGCCCATCCTTACCCTAGGCTCTTGAGGCTGGAGAGCAGGCTTTCAGCGGTGATCTTCTGGACGGGGCTGCCGTGGGCCACGTCAGATTGAAGGTTGAAGTTCACTTGCTGGCCGTTGACGAAGATGGTGGGCGTGCCCTTCACCTCGGCGGCGACTCCTTCTTGCTCCATCTCGGTGACCGCAGCCATTGTCGCCTTGGCGTCGTAGCATGTCTGGAATTGGGCGAGACTGGCACCGGTGATCCCTGCTTGGCTAGCGAAAGTGTCGCGCAGTTGTGCGTCGGTGTACCCCACACCCTCCTGAGGTTGGTTGGCGAAGATTGCCGAGTGATAGTCCCAGAAGCGGCCAACCTCGTTGGCGCAGAGGGCACCAACAGACGCGCGCGCCGACGAATCGTTCTTGATGAGTTGATCACCAATGATCGTCCGAAGATGAATACGCAGGTCGATGTCGCCGGACTCGCTCAACGAATGGAGCGCTTCGCCATAGATATCCTCTAGGCGCTCGCACCATGGGCATTGGTAATCAGTATGAATCTCCACGATGATCGCGCCGTCTTCTACCTTGTCAGGGTTCACTGCGACGTAGTTTTGGAAGTAGGTCAGCGCAGGTGCAGCAGCGGTGGTCTCGCTGCCGGAAGAGGCGGACGTTGTCTCGACAGCGGGAGGTTGGGTGCCGCCTGCCGGGAGACCGCGCATGACGACTACGAGCAATGCGATGAGAAGCCCCAGGGCGATTGCACCCACAATGACCAGCGTGAGCGACAGAGTGCGGATGGTCGAGTCGCGTGGGTCGCGCGGCGCATTGGGGTAAACCTGCACCGCGGTTGTCAAAGTCTCCGACCCGCCGCCCGATGAGTCGGAAGGAGGTGTCGGTGTGCCGGATGTCGAGGACTCCGCCGTTTCCGTCTCAGGCTCGTGACTATCAGACAGGTCTCGTGATACCGCTTTCGCTTCGTTGGACTTGGCCGCTACCTGCGACCTCTTTACCTTCGCCATGGCTCTCCCTTGTGACACACCAACGGTACCAGTTGGTCTCTAGGCTGTGCTGGGAGCACGGGTTTCACGCATTGGGCGGACGGCCCGGACGCCTCAACGGCGGCAGGTTCTTGGGGGCGCGACCTGCCTTGTGCAGGGCCTCCCGCAGCAGTATCTCAATCTGCGCGTTGACAGAACGGTTGTCGTCCGCAGCCCAACGGGCGAGCGCCTTGTACACCTGCGGGTCCAGTCGCAAGAGCATGGACTTGCGCCCCTCATCCGCTGGCGCAGACACCTCGTCAACTCCGGCAACCGCTTGGTCATCCACGACAGGCGTACGAGGAAGGCCCCCGGAGGAGCCTCCCTCAAGCGAAGCGTTACCGCTTGTCATCATGTGTAAAGCGAACCTGTGTTGATGGTGGGAGTGGCCCGCGAATCCGAGCACAACACGACGAGCAGGTTGGATACCATGGCCGCTTTGCGTTCCTCGTCGAGGTGCACGATCTCGTCGTCCTCCAACCGGGCCAGGGCCGACTCGACCATGGTGACCGCACCTTCGACGATCTTGGCACGGGCGGCGAGAATGGCCTCGGCCTGCTGACGTTGGAGCATCGCGGAGGCGATTTCTGGGGAGTACGACAGGGACGAAATGCGGGTCTCGACGATGGACACCCCGGCCACCTTGATGCGCTCGCTGACTTCCCGCTCCAGCTCAGCAGCAACAATGTCAGTGGAGCCCCGTAGAGTCGCCTCCCCTTCATCGCCGTTGTCGTAAGGATGGATGGTGGCAACGTGGCGCAGAGCAGCCTCGGACTGGACATGCACGAACTCCTCGTACTTTTCCACGGCGAACTTGGCCTCGGCCGTGTCGGCGACCTGCCACACAACGATTGCAGCAATCATGATCGGGTTGCCGCGCGCGTCGTTGACCTTGATTTCGCGGGTCTCGAAGTTGCGGACCTTCACCGAGACCTTTGCCCTGCTTGTGAGGGGGTACGTCATGCGCAGGCCAGTCTTGCGGATCGTGCCGATGTACGACCCGAAGAACTGGACAACTTTGGTGTCGCCGGGAGCGACAATGGCCAACCCGCTAGCCAGCAGCATGTCAACGACGAAGATGGCGAAGGCGGCCCAGAAGAGTGGGGGAGGCGCGTCGGGGTTTGGAGCGTCGACAACGACTTGAATCATCCACCATACGTCGACGGCAGCAATGATGAGGACCACGAGTAGGGCAATCAGGCCTGAGACGGTCGGCGCGGCCTTCTCTGAAATGATCTTCTTGGGGACGGGCACCTGAGAGGGCGCAATCTGGACGGCTGGACCTGGCGACGTGGGCGATGTGGCAGACATGGGGCTCCTTCCTGAACCTGATATCAGGATATCACATTTCTGGAGGCACTAGGGAACCACTGACTGGGGCATCCTGTCATTCTGCGCGAAGTCGCGCAAGCGATTGAGCCGATAGACTCGAAGCTCGCTTCGTGTCCGAGGCGATTGAAGCTTGTTGCAGGCGCGACAGCTCCGAACAGAATCCATCTGACAGACGTAGATTCTGCGACTTCGCGCAGAATGACGATAGGCGTTAATCAGCGCTTCCCCAGGGCGGAATAGTGGGCACCAACTCGTCGCCCTGTTGCTCCTCGAAGAATCCGTCCGGCCGTGGCAACTCAAACTCTCCCGTTTCGTAACAATTCGGGAACAACTATCCTCTCGACACGCGATTTTGCGCTGTGGCAAGGGCACACTCGGCTAAGGTTGTCAGGGATACGTCGTCCTAGGAGAGCCATGAACCCCATCACCGTCCCCATGCGTACAAAGGGACTGAAACTCATGGCGGCCTTGCATGCGACACTGTCCGTTCTCTTCTTGGGCGTGGCAGGCTGTTCCCTGTGGCTGTTCATCCTAGAGATCGTCCAGTGGGGTGAGCCTGGTGATTGGCTCGGCAACAGCCAGATTCTGTGGATAATCCGTGGCGTGCTGCTCTTCCTTCTCATGATCGTGGGGGTCATCGCATGCTTCGTCACCGTTCCCACACTGGTGTGGGTGCTGTCCACACTCGGGCGTGGAGAGACGACTGGCCTCATCATCAGTGAGGACGGACTCGACATTCGCGTGGACCCGTTCACCCGCCGTATCGGCTTGATCCCCTGGTCCGAAATCGCGTTCATCGAGTACAAACCCATGACAGCGGGCTACTCAATGCACATCCACTTCGTCCATCCCGAAAAGTACGCCGTTCAATCGCGCACCCTCGACCCCGTCGTTGGTCCCGTCGGCCTATTCCGCCAAGGTCGAGACGGTTTGGCCAGGACTGGGCTGCCCTTGTACACAGCATTGTTCGAGTCCCCCGACGCACAATTGTGCGCCTCCATGGCCGAAGTCTCTCGCGGACGTACAGCCACGCGGCAAATCGGCCTGTCCCAGCCCTGGGATTTGCAGTAAGTAAGGACCGTGTTCGGCGGACGTGGCCTTCATCCCAGTCCCCTCTACCTGTCGTTTCGGGATGTTCCAGGAGTCCGACTTACCGTTTGGTCGGGTATTCACTTACGGTTTGGTCGGCACTGGAGTTACGGTTTGGTCGGGTTGGGGAACTTTGGCCTACTCCGCGCCTCATCACGACTCAACGACGGCCTAGGCTCAAAGTTGGCCCGAAAACAGCCCCAGAATCGGCTGACTTTGTACCAACTCCGAACCGGTACCTCGAATCTCCGCTCTTACGGCCAAAGTTGGACAGGATAATTCTGAATACCGCGACATCCCGAGCACATTTCCTCCCCAAGAGTCGGTGCATGGACCTCCCTGCAGGCATCAAGGCGCGAAGTCAGTAACAACCGGAGCATGGCTTGGAAACTCAGGTAAACTCCGCAAGGCCTCATCCAGACAGGTTGCTTGTTCAAGAATGGTCATTGTCCCCGAATCAGGTTCCGCCCACACCCCTGACAGGATGTACTCATCGTATTCGGGGCGATTAGGGAATGCGAGTTGCGGACTGACTAGAGAAAACTCGGTACCAGGGCGGGGGTCGAGAGGAATCCAACGCCCACCCAGAAAAGCAACAACAAATCCGTGGAGGCAATACCCCTCGGAGTCGTCATCAGCGAGAGTGAGATGCTGAAAACCGAAGCCGGCAGGTATTTCCTTTGCCCGCAACAAAGCGGCAAGTAAGTTTGCCTTGGCATGACAGATGCCTGTGCGCTCGGAGAGAACATGACTGGCCTTGACCGTGACAACCTGCCGATTCGTATTCGCTGTGTGCGGAACCTCATCCCGGACGAACTCGAAAGCCGCACGGCAATAGTCCTGGTCAGAGGGGCTGATCTGCGCCAGCGTAGCAACCGCCGAACGAATCAGAGGAGCGTCGTAGTCAACACAAACAGACGCTTCCACGAACTGCTCCAATGGGGCGGACAACATGCGGACAGCCTACCCCTATGTGTCCCGGCCCTAGGATCGGTAGCAGGTCAATCTCCTGCCACTGTTGCCGATTCGACTTCTGTATCAATAACGTGCCCCACGGCACTTTCCCGTCCGTTCTTGATACAGAAGTCGGCAGACCTACCCAATCTAGGGGGTTTCCGGAAGCAGGGAACTAGCGACCGATGTGGTCGCAGGTCGCCCAAGAACCGACACTATTCTTCTGCGCATCTTTCTGTGCTTTCACGTAGTCAGACCATCGTTCGGGATTCGGCTCACCTTTGGGTATCCAAGCCTCAGCGTAACCCTGCTCGATCATCGCCAATCCGGCATCAGGGATATCAGCAGTCGAGACATACGCAAGCACCCGTCCGTACGAATCCACCTGGTCAGCGACGGGATCGGTCACATACGACACCTGCGTACCCTTCGGCAACATGTCCTTCAATGCCGCGCTCGCTTCTTTGCCTCCGCACCCTGCCGGGTCGGCTCCGTGAGCGACTTCGGGGGCGTCAACACCCAAGAGACGAATCTTCACTTTCTCGCCGTCAACAAGAATAGTCAGTGTGTCACCATCGGCGACTGAATACACCGTCCCGGCACCGCTCGTCGTGGTGCCGAACCATCTCACCCACAGACCAGGGAGCACTACCTGCCCCACAGCGATGAGGACCACGATGAGGCCAAGCACAATCGTCCCGACAATCAGAGCACGTTTCGCACGCGGCACTTTATTCATGAGAATCCCAGTCATTCATGGGGTCGGACCAGCGTCCAGATTACCAAATTACCGTGCAAAGACTATTCACATGCAATACCGTCATTGTCGCGATCGAGGTGCGAGGCGTAACCAGGTTGACCCCGGTAAATGGGCGCGGCACCAGCCGCGCGGGCTTCTGTGCAGTTCTCGTAGTACACCGCTTGACCGGACGCGCCTGCGTTGGAGGTCCCCCCAGTGAATGTGATGGGCGTCGGGTCTTCCAAATAGATCGTCACCGTGGACCCATAGGTCGCCAATCCACCCGGTTTGGATCAATACGGGCAATGCGCCATGTGCTGGGCGCGGTTGAGGGCGAGAGAACCACCACAAAACCCGCAGACTCCAAACTGGTTGTTACCGCAGACGCCGAATCCCCGCTCGCATATGCGGGAACAGGAATTGCGGCAGTGCCCGTGATTGTGGCTCCCGAAACTGCCTCTGCCCCGAAATCGGCTGACTTTGCACCAACTCCGAAGCGGCAACCAGAATCTGCACGGTAGTGGCCAAAGTTGGACGGGTCACTTAAAAGTATCCATGTAGTCAGCCCACCGATTACTGCCATATCGTGCTGATGGGTGCTGCGATGATCTTTTCGCTTAGGCGAAAAGTGTGTGGCCCCGTGTGGAGAACAAAGCCTGACAAGAATCGATCACCGAGGCGCTCGCGCAGCCACACTAGATGTTTGGCGTCGGACAGGGACGGCCCCGCAGTCGCCTTGATCTCAATCCCCACAACTGTCCTGTCGGGATACTCCAGCAGCAGGTCCACTTCGTGTTCCCCCGCCTTCGTCCGTAGGTGGTACATCTGAGGTTCTGCTGCCGCGACTGCTAGCTCTGGGCGCAACTGCATGGCAACAAAGGTGTCAAGGATCCGTCCAAGCAGGTTCGCGTCCTTAGCCATCGTCGCCTCGTCTGCCCGCAAGAGGACCGCCATCAGTGAGGTGTCGATGAGATATCGTTTGGGCAAAGCAGTCAGCCGAGTCAGTCTGTCCGACCACCAAGCCGGTACTTGCTCGCAGAAGAACAGCGCTTCCAGTAGGTCTTGATAACTGTGCGCTGTCACACGACTAATCCGAGCCGCATCCTGCAAAGTGACTTCATCGACGACACCGGCAGAGTTGATGGCCAGGGCCTCGGTGTACGTGGCGAAGCGTCGTCGATCCGGCTTACCCCCAGCGAGCCGGGCATCAGTTGTCACCAATTGGTCCAGGTAAGTGCGCAGCCATTGGCGGCGTTGACGACCACTGCGGTGAAGGACTGCATCCGGTAGGCCCCCTTCAGCTGCCCAGCCCACATAGTCGAAGACCGAGGCAGGTTCTGCGGGCGGGAAGAGATCGGGGTTCGGAGTCGTCGCGCGATCAACGAACAAGTCTCCATCTGCGCGCCCCGATAGCTCTCTCCGAGTCAGCGGGAACACTGGGACCTTGACAACACGTCCAGTTGCTGGCCACGTGTCCATTACCTCTCCCCGCACACTTCCTGTAAGGAGAAATCTTCCGGAACGAGGATCAAGGTCCACGGCCCGCTTGACCGCCCCAAGCACGCTCGGCACGTCCTGCCACTCGTCAAGCAGAGTTGGCTCGGGCATCCTCGAAAGAGCTTCATCAGGGTCGGCAATAAAAGAGGCATTGTCACCAGGCCGGTTGAGTTGAGCCGTGCTCACTGCATACCGCCGAGCAGTCGTCGTCTTCCCAGCACCTCGTGCGCCAGTCAACCAAACTGCTGGCAAACCTGCCAAAGTCTCCGGCAGAATGCGGTCAACCAAGCGCGGCATATAGGGAGGCAATCCTTCATTCATGGGATGACATTACCATGAATAGGACTGTGACTTACGGTTTGGTCGGCACTTGACTTACGGTCTGGTCGGGCATTTACTTACGATCTGGTCGAAATGGGCAACCCTGGTGGACAGTCCACGCCCAAAGCCCGAAGCCAGTAAGGCTTACTTCAGTCCGGACAACCAGCTATCCAGGGCTTTCTGGAGTTGCGAGCGGGAACCGACTCCCACCTTTCGATACACATTGTTGATGTGGTTCTCGACTGTGCGAACGCTGAGGTTCAGCTCCAAGCCGATTTCGGACGGCACCTTGTCCTTGGAGATGAAGGACAGAATGTCCTTTTCTCGGCTGGACAAATCGACTGCCTCCACGAGAGTCTCGAATAGGACTGACCGAATGGCGGGCAGCGACTTCCCGAACTGCCACGTCTCGTCTGCCACCCGCATCGACCCTTCGAAGTCGTCCTTGGCGCGAAGAAGAACCGCTAGTCGTACTCCCGCTCTCAGAGCGAACATGGGCGACTGAGACGCCATCATCTGTGTACGGGTCTGGCACAAGAGGTCCACATCCTTCGTTGCCACTGCCCAGACGTAAGATCCCATGGTCTTCATGAAGTCGCTCTGCATTCCCTGGGACAACTCGTACACCCGTTTCGCGCGGTCAGGGTTCGGCTGATGTTCCACCACCAGAGCCGCCAAGAACAGTCCCGCCAAGTAGTACCCACGGTCTAGGCGATCATCGACGCTCTCCCACAAGTCAGTGTCGGTCCGCAAGGTGCTCCCACCGACAAAGAGATTTGTCACTTGAGCCAGCATCGCGGGATACGGCCCCATATTCTCGTGGTCCTTCGTTTGCCCGGCCAGACAAATGGAATACTCTCTTCGCCCTTCCCACCTGGCTGCGAGAGAGGCCAAAGAGACCAAACCCTCGCTGAACACCTTGTACATAGTGCTGTTCCCCATGAAGGTGAGCGCGGAGGAAATGACAGTGTAAGCATGGCGGAAACGCCCCTGGAAGCACAGGCCTAGCGCAAGCACAAAAGCGTGCGCCTGACTCAGCCCGGGCTCCAACTTTTCCCGTGCCTCAAGGAACTCGCGTTCGGAATACTCAACAGCCTCCTTGACGCGCCCGGAGAACAGGTACACCAGTCCGCGTTCGACAGAGCCGAAATCGAGATACGAAGGCGGCGCAGGCAGGTCGAGGAGTCTTAGTGCGTCCTGGAGGCGACCTTGGGCGATGGCGACCTCGGTGCTTACCGCGTCGACTACCCTTCCCACAAGCGGATCGGCCCCTTCCGGTATCTCCCGATCCGGGATTTCCGGTATCCGCTCCATCAAGAACTGAATGTGTGCTTTGCTGAACCAGAACATGTGCTCGAATTCCGGCATCGACTTGGCGCCGGCGTCCATCATGTCCCACGCGCCCTGAAGGTCGTTGCATCGCACGGCTCGGTCCGTCGCTTCCCACATCAGTAGTCGAACAGCCCAGATGTCTTTCGTCTTCCTTGTGTGAGCAACGATGTCGAGCATTTTCTCGGCAGACTCGCCTGCCGTGTTGAGCGCGAAGACCAAGGGAAGTGCTCGTTCAGGAACTGGATCTGCCTGCCATTCGGCGAGCAATGTCAGAGACTCGACTCGCCAGTACTCGCGGATACGATGAGAATAGAAGACCGACTCGTCCACGTTCAAGCGTTTGGAGCACGTGCGTCGAACATGCCTAGTCGAGTCAAACTCGTCGATTTGCTTGAGTTCCTCGATGATCTGCTTCTGTCGAGGGACAGTGAGTTCGTGTAGAAGGTACTCGGTCACTGCCGGGGGGAAGACTCCCACCAAGGGGTCGCCCGTACCAAGGGTTGTTTGCACGAATCCCAACTCGATGAGGGATGCGAAGTTGGTGCGGCCAACGAACCGCTCGGCATCAGCCTCTGCGACGGTATTGAGCATGGATATCTTGGTGAGAGCGAGCAATCCCTCTTCGTCGACATCCTGCAAGAGTGGCTCGATCATCTCAGCGAGCCGGGGTGAGTAGAGCGAGGACTTGGCCTCCCATACGCCGTTTTCCCTGACCAGGATCCCAGTTCGCACAGCATTCTTTATCGTCGCCTCGACCAGCGAGGGCAGTCCACCGGTGAACACCGCGATGCGTGCGACGAGAGATGGGCCCACAACACCAGGCAATAGACCATGTATCATGGTGTGAAGCTCATTGAACTCCATTGTTGGCATGCGCAACCGCACAATGGGCTGGAACCGAGCGACAAGGTCTGAGTTGGGGACGGCTCGGATACCGCGCTGCCGGGATATCGACAACACTGGGAAGGGAATTTGCGCACGAGTCGCTGCTATCACGCCGCTACTGACCTGGTCGAGGTCGTCAGCGTCGTCAATGACCAAGACCGTCTCTTTGTGGAAACGCTTAGACAGTGCTGCAACAACCGCACCGACAGATGCCCCGCCTCCAGGCACCTCGATGCCGGTCGCGGCCAGTGCCGCCATCGGTCGGTCGGCGAGGGGTGCCACGCCGGTGATCTTGATCGAGTTCACCCCACGATCAGACAACTCCCGGATAACCGCATCCGCAACTGTGGTGCGACCCGAGCGACGCAATCCCACTAGGTTGACGCTCACTCCATCGGTCAGGTAGTCCACAATTTCGTTGACAATAGGCCTCTGCATATAACTCACTTCCTCGCACCGTAGATGTTACCTAGGCATTCAAGAAGATAAGCATGCACCTTCATCATTGTCTGTGCCCGTTCAAAGAAACACGACCCCTTCTTACTGGATTTCAACTAGCCGGGCGACAAGGACAGTTCTCGCGTCCTCGTGCTCGAAAGAGCAGGTGGAAAGCACGACGAGTCGGTCGCCGCCAGGATCCACGTCGATATCGCGCCAGTACAAGGCCGTGTCCCGAATCATGTCCAGGTGTTGTGCTCGCTCCGTGGGCGACGAGAAGATATATTTGTAATAGTCACTTGTCGAGGGAGTCACCGCCACGGCAAATATCTCCAGGGCGTACGTGGCGTCTGGCGTGTACAGCGTCGCGGTCCTGTTGTCGTTGAAGAAACCCGAATCCTTGAAACGCAGGAGCTGCGTGAACATCTGATCAGAGTCA
>JAISJO010000006.1 GCA_031261485.1 Propionibacteriaceae bacterium
CGACTCGCCTCATGGGTTGCCTCAGATCGCCGACGACTGGCCGGATGGGCAGTAGGCTAGGCATTTCAGGGATCTGGTTAAAGGTGGTGGCTTCGGTCGGTGGGTGCTCCGCGTGACAATGCTCCGATTGTCAACAACGACGGCAACGTCAACCCGAACGACAACAATGTCCACAATGCTAACAATGGCGTCCGCCCGGCACTGTCTATGACCCCGAAACGTGTGCCCATGAGGGGCGCGTCAGTGGAGACAGTCAGAGGAACCAGACTCCTTCTTGCGTCACATCGACCAGGAAAACATAGGGTGGCGGAGAGCGTGATGCCATGAGCTTCACGACCTACGGGGGTGAGGGCAATCGGTTCTCACTCCCCCGCCATCTCAAGGAGAAGTTGTGATTGAACCACCGTACGAAAACATGGCCAGTTTCGAGAACCTATACCATGCCCACCTTGCTGCGCGTCGCGGCAAGCAGATGACGAGAGATGTCATAGCTTTCGAGATGAACCTCGGGCCTCACCTTATGCGTCTGAAATCTCGTCTCGACAAACAGACCTACCGCCCCGCGCCTTACACACACTTCACGATCCACGAACCCAAGAAACGCGAAGTCTACGCGCCCAGATACGCTGACCGCGTTGTGCAGCACTGCCTCTGTGACACCATCGTCTGCCCTGCTCTGGAACCGCGACTGATCTTCGACAACGCGGCATGCAGAGTGGGGAAAGGAACCCACTTCGCCCTGGGAAGGTTGAGCCAGTTCATGTCCGCCTTCCATCGCAAACATGGGGCCAAGGGTTTCGTTCTCAAGTACGACATTGCGTCTTACTTTGCCATGATCGATCACGCCGTTCTCGGATCGAAGCTGTCGCGTGTCTTCGAATCGCCGCCGACTCAGCGACTCCTGGAAACGATCATCAATTCGTACGAGTCTACGAAAGGAGTAGGGCTTCCTCTCGGCAATCAGGCCAGCCAGTGGTTTGCCCTCTACTATCTGGACTCGCTTGATCGGCTCATCAAGGAGAAGCTGCGCATTCGGTGGTATTCACGGTACATGGATGACGGAGTTCTTCTGCACCCAAGCAAGACCTACCTGCAAGAGTGCCTGGGCCAGATGCAAGCCCATGTCGCGTCGCTTGGACTGAGATTCAACGCAAAGACGCAGATATTCCCCTTGAGTGCCGGAGTGAATTACCTGGGTTTCCATACATACCTGACCGGAACGGGCAAGGCTATCCGACGAATGGACCCAGGCAAGAAGGCTCGCCTGATCCGTCACCTGCGCAACCTACGTGAGGAATACCGTCAAGGGGACCACACTGCAGGCGAGGTCATCGAGAAGGTCGGCAGCCATTGCGCACACCTTGAACACGGGCACACCTGGGGACTCAGACAGCGCCTGCTAGCTGTACCTTTTGTCTACTCAGACGGAAGGCACTAGCCAACACAATGTGGCACCTTGTGCTACCATGTGGCACATGAGTATGTCTCAGACAATCAACCAGCGGGACCTCCGCATGCGGTCACGCGAAATCATGGACGCTGTCGAGAGAGGGGAGGAGTTTGTTGTGACGCGCGACGGGCGGGACGTGGGCGAACTCATACCGCTGAGGCGTACCCAGCGTTTCGTTCACCGCGCTGATTTTGTGGCGATGTCGGCCGGATTGGTGCCCCTTGATCCTGACAGATTCTTTGCCGACCTCGCTGGCATCGACCAAGACCTGAGTGATCCCTATGGGCGATGAGACGATACGCGGGGTGCTCGATACCAATATCATCATCTTGCGCGGTGCGATTCCTGCAGATGAACTCCCCGCTGAAATGGCAATCTCGGCAGTGACCCTTGCGGAGTTGAGTGCTGGGGTCAATTCCGTTCCGGGCGACTCCCCGGACGCTGTGCGAGAGCGCGCTCGTCGAGTGGCGATCCTTCAGCGAACAGAGCGAGAGTTTGACCCTCTCCCCTTCGACGCCGCTGCGGCCAGGATGTACGGCCTGCTGACTGCAGGGCTTCTCAGCATCGGGCGGACCCCACGACGCCGAGTCGCCGACCTCATGATTGCGTCCATTGCCGCGTCCCAAGGGCTGCCCTTGTACACGACCAATCCGTCAGATTACGAGGGAATTGGGGAGTACGTCCAGGTTGTCCCAGTAACTCGCCCTCACGTGTGATTCGAGCGGCCAACTTTGGCCATAGCCGTGCCTTAAGTGCTGTCTGCATCGATGTTGGACCAGAGTTGGCCCGATTGAGGGCGGGAATTGGGCGAAGTTTGGACCTACTTCGACTGGTGCCTCCGAAACTGTACGGACTAGGCCAAAGTTGGCCGGAACACCCCGCAAGACATGCCACTTCCAAGGGCCGCGCCCGGCTCGGAGGCCCTCCGCGACCCACAGGACCGCCCTCTTGTGGACGCGCGATGATAGACGTATGCACGGCCCGAGGACGCGCGGAGGTGAGCCGAGGCAGGCCGAGTGGATCCTGTTCGGCGCTATCGCGCCTACAACAAGCGTCAATCGCCTCGGACACGAAGCGAGCTTCGCACCTCTCGGCTCAATCGCTTGTGCGACTACGCGCAGGATGACGGGATGGCGGCACAGGATGACACTGCGACAGCGCACAATGCCGGTGTACATCGACACCCGACCGCGCAGAACGAGGGATAGATGACGAAAGGGGCTGGGACCGAAGTCCCAACCCCTCATTTTGGCTCGTCAGCCAGGAATCAGTGCTTGTGCCCTGTGGCGGGTGCGTCGTCATCATCCTCGGGCTTCTCGACAACCAACGTTTCGGTTGTGAGGAGGAGGGCTGCGATGGAGGCGGCGTTGGCAAGCGCGGAGCGCGTTACCTTCACAGGATCAATCACACCGGCTTCGATGAGATTCACGTACTCGCCGGTCGCGGCGTTGTACCCATTGCCGGGCTTCAACTCCTTGACCTTGGAGACGATGACATAACCAGGCTCGCCGCCATTCTCGGCGATCCAGCGCAGAGGCTCGACGACCGCATTGGCCACGATGTTGACGCCGGCCTTCTCGTCACCGGTCAGACCCAGAGAATCCTTGAGGACGACGGCAGCGTGGACGAGAGCAGAGCCGCCACCGGCGACGATACCCTCTTCAATAGCCGCGCGAGTAGCGGAAACAGCATCCTCGATACGGTGCTTCTTTTCCTTCAACTCGACCTCGGTCGCCGCGCCAACCTTGATGACGCACACGCCACCGGCCAGCTTGGCCACACGCTCTTGGAGCTTCTCGCGGTCCCAATCGGAATCAGTGCGCTCGATCTCGGCGCGAAGCTGGGCCACACGGGCCTTCACATCGTCCTGAGAACCAGCACCACTGACAATGGTCGTATTATCCTTGGTGGACAAGACGCGACCAGCGCGACCGAGCACTTCCAGACCAACCTGGTCGAGCTTGAGGCCGACCTCAGGAGCGACAACCTGGCCGCCGGTGAGGATTGCGATGTCCTCCAGCATGGCCTTGCGACGGTCACCGAAAGCCGGAGCCTTGATGGCCAGCGACTGGAACGTGCCCTTCAACTTGTTCACGACAAGGGTCGATAGAGCCTCGCCGTCCACGTCCTCCGCGATGACGACCAACTGGCCGCCCACGGCGATGACCTTCTCCAACATGGGGAGCAGGTCGTTCATGGACGAGATCTTGCCCGAATTGATGAGGATGTAAGGGTTGTCGAAAACCGCTTCCATCCGCTCGGGGTCGGTCACGAAGTACTGCGAAATGTAGCCCTTGTCGAACTGCATACCCTCAGTGAACTCAAGCTCAGTACCAAAGGTCTGGGACTCGTCCACCGTGATGACGCCATCTTTGCCGACCTTGTCGAAAGCCTGCGAAATCAGGTCGCCGATCTCCTCGTCGCGCGAAGAAATCGTGGCGACGTTGGCCATGTCAGCGGTGGTTTTCACCGGCTGGGCGATCTTCTTGAGCTCGTCGATGACGGCTTCGACAGCCTTCTCGATACCGCGCTTGAGACCGACCGGGTTGGCTTCGGAAGCCACAGCGCGCAGGCCCTCGTGGACCATTGCCTGTGCAAGAACCGTTGCCGTCGTGGTGCCGTCACCGGCCACGTCGTTGGTCTTGGTGGCGACTTCCTTGGCGAGTTGTGCGCCGAGGTTTTCGTAAGGGTCGTCCAACTCGATTTCCTTGGCGACAGTCACACCATCGTTGGTAATCGTGGGAGCGCCCCACTTCTTGTCGAGGACGACGTAACGACCCTTGGGGCCAAGCGTCACCTTGACGGTATTGGCGAGCATGTCCACACCGCGCTCAAGAGCGCGACGGGCTTCCTCGTCAAAAGCCAGAATCTTAGGCATGTGGTGTCCTTACTTGATGACCTTGGCGAGAATGTCGCGGGCGTTGAGCAGCAGATACTCGTTGCCGTCGTACTTGAGCTCAGTGCCGCCATACTTCGAGAAGATGATGACGTCGCCCTCAGCGACGTCCATGGGGATGCGCTTGCCGGAATCGTCTGTGCGCCCAGGCCCGGCTGCGACAACCTTGCCTTCTTGCGGCTTCTCTTTGGCGGTATCGGGAATAACAAGGCCCGATGCAGTTGTCTGCTCGGCCTCCAGTGGCTGAACGAGGACCTTGTCCTCCAGCGGCTTGATCGTGGTTGCCACGTCAAGACCCCTTTCCTTGTCTGTGTGGGTCGCCCCACTAAGTTATCGGGTTCCCGATGTCGTCGCGGTGCCATCGGGTTAGCAGACTCATGGTGAGAGTGCTAACGAAGAATCTACACCTTGCTTAGCACTCCCACAAGCCGAGTGCCAAGGGGTCAGGGTCTCGCGTGCCTACTTGTCGACCTTCACGCTGAGGGTCGCCCAGACAGTGGGCGAGGGTGTCGGCCTCTGTCTTCATCCGAGCTGTTATTTCAAGTCTAACGGAGGGGCACCCTCGCGTATCCAGTGTACGTGGTGTCGCCCGCACCCCGATACGATCGCCTTTCCCCCGGTTTTCCGCCACCTTCTGCCAGTTTTTCGTACGAACTTTCGCCATCGCCTGCCACAAAACCGGGGGAACTTCACCCGGCGTCGCTCAGCGGTCGTGCTTGAGCAGGTAGGCGTTGGACACCACTTTGAACGAGGCTCGTCGGGCCCGACCATCGGCAATGGGAATAATTGCGCTGACAGTGTCAGCAGTAGCAAGCGCTCTCGTCATCTGAGTCTCCTTCTTGTGGGTCAACCATTTCGACAGAGCCTAGGCGATACCCCCGACATTTCTGCGAGGTCACACGAATAGTCGGCTCATCAATAGGCGTCCGACAGGAGGAAATCGGGGATAGACACATGCCTGATGCCATCAATCATTGTCCCGGCAAGTGGGTCCAGCGACACAATGTACTTCGGATAGGCATCATGGATGGCCTGGAGCGGGGCCAATTCTCGCTCCTGGGTTGATGCCGATCCTGACATGACTGTGGTCACCTGAACATAGAGCCGTTCTCCTCGGCGCTCAGCCATGAAATCGACTTCGGCTTCCTCCAGTTTGCCGACATAGACGGTGTAACCCCTCCGGCGCAGTTCTGCCCACACAATGTTCTCCAGGATGCCGGATTGAAGATGGCTTTGCTGACCAAGCACGGCCGTGATGAGCCCATGATCTCCCGAGTAGTATTTCTCGTTGATCGTCATGAGAGCTTTGCCCTGCATGTCGTATCTCGGGACCTTGGTAATGACCATGGCCTCGGTGAGGGCTAGCAGATAGTTCAAGACTGTCTGCGTGCTGGCGGAACGATGCTCTGCTTTGATGAATGCCGCGACGCGACGGGCGGAAAAGAGGTTACCGACGTTGTCTAGGGCGAATAGGGCGACGCGACGCAGCAGATCAGCATCACGGATAGCGTGTCGAGCAAGAACATCTCGAATCATGACCGAGTTGTATATATCACTGACAATGCTTCTCACTTGCGACTCGTCAAAGGCTGCGACGTACAGTCCCGGGAAACCGCCACGCTGGCGGTACCTCGTGAACTCTTCCATCAGTGACCCTGCTTCTCCGGGCGCCAGTGCCTCACGGAACTGAAGATGCTCAGCGAATGACAGTGTGGAAACCTCAAGAGCGACATAGCGGCCCGCAATATAGGTGGCCAGCTGAGACGAGAGCAGTGTCGTGTTTGACCCGGTGACATAGATGTCGGCCCTGCCCTCGGAAAACAGAGAATTGACGACACGCTCCCACTGCTCGACTTCCTGGACCTCGTCTAGGAGCACGTAGAACCGGCCATCGGGCGGGGCCAGCGACTTGATGTAGGCGTCTAGTGCCGGGGCGTTCGTCAGGTGAGCCCACTCAAGATTGTCGAAGTTGAGGTGGATGATGCGCTCGGCTGGGACACCTCGTTCGGCGAGCATCTGCCGAGTGAGAGCCATCAGCGCAGACTTCCCAGACCGCCGGATGCCCACCAAGACCTTGATGAAAGGCGCGTCGATGAGCCCTTCAATCTGATCCAAATACACAGCACGCTTCAGAAGTTCCATGACGGCCACTCTCCTCAATCCGTTCACTACGATGAACAGATTACTATATCTTGGGCAATCCGTTCAGTATAATGAACGAATTGTTCCAGAAGTCGATGGAGACCTACCGCACGCCTTGGAAGGCGAAGCGGAAGACCAATACTTGACCGGTGGGGAGGCGGTACTCGGGGTGGGTCCTTTCGCCCCAGGAGTTGTCGCCGCCTACGCCTCGGCGCATGAGGGCGGGGCGCAGAATCGTGGACTGGATGGGGGGAAGGTCTTTGGGGTGGGCGGCGGACTCGATCTCCACGGGAGTCCAGGGCAAGGCGGAGAACTCCATGCCTGACTCGCACTCGACGCGCAATCCTTTACCCTTGTCATCGACCACTTCAGCCCAGCGAACACCTGTGTGGGAACCGGATTCCTGGGGGCGTAAGTATCCTGGTAATTGATCTGCGACCTGCCCGGACCACACTCCCAGCTTGGCTCCGTTTCGACGGTCGACGTAACACTCTTCGGGGCCTTCGCCATACCACGTCAGCTTGTGGAAGTCGGCGTCCAGGGTCATGAGCATCCCGTATTCCGGCATGTCAGGGAGGTCTTTTGGCGGGGTCATCCGCAACTCGACCTCGACGCGGCCATCGGCGTCCACTGTGTAGACAACAGCGCATCCGCTGACAGGAACGGTCGGGAGCCTGTAACGGTAAGAGACCTGCGCTTGACCGTCCACCATCGCGGCAGTTATCTTCGCAACCCGTGCGTACTTGCTTGCCAAAAGCCATTGGGCATTGCGGAATGGCATGCCCCAGCCGCGCTCATTGGAAGTGGGAGCATGCCAGAAGTTGGGCAGTGGTGGGGCTTTGACGAGTTCGACGCCGCCGAAGCGGTACGACGCAAGCCCGAGAGCGCGAGTGAAGAGAGCGGAGAAATGCTCGCCGCGCACACCGATATTGTTCGTGTCCACGATGAGTTCTGGCTCGCCGACCGGGCGGAGGCGGGTGGGTTCGGAACCAAAGACCCCCTGCCCGAAGGCGATTTCGCATCCGACGGGCGCCCAAGATGCGGCTTTCTTGAGGCGGAAGGACACGTCCACAGTGTGCTCCCCCACGCTCGGAATTGCGAAGGGCAGCGGAAACCGAGCCGTCTGACCGGGAGTAACCGCGACTTCCACATCAGCCTCGGCCAATGTCTTCCCTTGTCGAGCCAGGGTCACGACACAGTCGAAGTCGGCGGCATTGCGCACGAGGAAACGGTTGGTCACCTCGAACTCGTCGGCATGCACCTTCACCTGGAGCGGTTGGTAGAGCGCCTTGACCTCCTGAATCTTCGGGCTGGGCGAATGGTCGGCAAAGAAAATGCCATTGCCGCAGAACTCGGCGTCGTGAGGGCGCTCACCACAGTCCCCACCATAGGCGAAGTACTCTTTCCCATAGCGGTCGCGTCGCTGTATCGCTTGGTCGGCGAAGTCCCAGATGAACCCGCCCTGGAAGAGGGGTTCACGCTCAGTCAGGCTTGTATACTTATCCACAGCGCCAAAGGAATTGCCCATTGCGTGGGCGTACTCGCAGAGGATGTAGGGCTTGTCGCGGTGGGTCTTGAGGTACTCCTCGACCTTGTCAGCCGGGGTGTACATGGTTGAGGTTACGTCCGTTGTTTCAGGGTAACGGGGGTCCCAATGTACCCCCTCGTAGTGGACCGGGCGGCCCAAACCCCAGGTCGCAGATGTGCCGACGTGCTCGTCGGTCCCGAGGAGTCCGGCTGCCTCATCGATTTTGGATCCTGCGACTGACGCGCAGGATGACGACGCTGACTCACCACCAGCCAATTCTTCGCTGGACTCCGGGACTCCACCTGCCTCATGGATTCTGCGACTGCGCGCAGAATGACGATGGTCGATTGTTCGCTCTTTCTCCGCCTCGCCCGCTGCGTCCGACATCTTGGACTCTGCGTCATGCGACTGCCCCGCAGGATGACACACGCAGGGTGACGACGACGGATCTGCGCGGTGGAAGTACCTGGAAACCTCTAGGATGTCGGTTCCGCCGAAGGATTCGTTGCCGCACGACCACATAATTACACAGGTGTGATTCTTGTCACGCTCGTACATGCTCGCCGCACGATCCAGGAGCGCGGGCAACCATTCGGGCCTGTCACCGGGCAGTGCCTCCTCGATGGTCCACTCCCCCTTGGCAATCTTGTTCCAGGACCCATGCGATTCCAGATTCATCTCGTCAATGACATAGAGCCCGTACTGGTCGCATAGTTCATAGAGGAAAGAGTTGTTGGGGTAATGGGAAGTGCGGATGGCATTGACGTTCGCCCTCTTGAGCGCCTGGACATCCCTCTCAGTCTGTTCGCGGCTCATGACCCGGCCCTGCAAGCCGAACTCGTGCCGGTTGACTCCCCGGAAGACGATGCGTTGTCCGTTGATTTTGAGCAGGCCGTCCTCGATGCCGAAGCGGCGCAGCCCGACTTTCTGCGGCACCCACTCGACAACATTCCCCGCTGGGTCCGACACTTCCACGACAAGGTCATACAGGTAAGGGTCCTCATCCCACCACAGGTGCGGGTCAGCGACACTGAGATGGAACACCTTCCTCGCCCACTCGCTGCTGCCGGACGATACCCCAGGCCCCGAACCCTCTACCGTTGTGACACCGACCGACTCCGGGCTTACCTCTTCCATCGGCACGCCACCAAACCGAACGGCTACGCTCCCCTCGCCACTGAGTTTCACCTCGACTCGCACTTCGGCCCGACTCAGGTCGCTCAAGTCGTACGTCACCCGTACATCTTCGGCGTGACAAGCAGGTTGACGATACAGAACCACATCGCGGAAGAGACCGGAGAAGCGGTAGAAGTCCTGGTCCTCGATCCATGACGCGGCCGAGAAGCGGAAGACCTGAGCGGCTAACTTGTTCTCCCCGGCCACGAGGGCAGGGGTCAGGTCGAACTGAGACGGGGTGCAGGAATCGCAGGCGTACCCAATCCACACCCCATTGAGCCACACTGCCAGCGCCGAATCAGCGCCATTGAAACTCACAATGAGCTTTTCTCCCGGCTTGAGGGGCTCATCCAGAGTGAACCGGGTCACATACGAGCCCACAGGATTGAACCTTGTCGGTATCTGGCCCGGTTCGACGTGTTCCACACCATCCCACGGGTATTGCACATTGACGTACTGCGGAACGCCGTACCCTTCCATCTGGATGTGCGCCGGGACACGGATGTCCGCCCACGACGAGCAGTCATACCCAACCTCCTGGAAACCAGGAATGGTCTGGTCCACGTTGGTGGCGTAATGGAACTTCCACAACCCGTTCAGGCACCGCTCGAACGAGGACTCCCCAGTGGCAGCCTCAGCCGACGACGCGAACCACCGATGGTCGGAATGGGCGGGCAATCGGTTCTCGGCGAAGTACGTGGGGTCGGCGAGACGGTCAAGGAACTGTGACATGACAAGGACTTTCTACGACTAACACTTACTTGATTGCTCCCGTGATGCCATTGGCGAAGGACCGCTGAAGCACAAGGAAGATGATCATGGTCGGCA
>JAISJO010000025.1 GCA_031261485.1 Propionibacteriaceae bacterium
ATCCTCGACCTCGATCTTGGGGGCCAGCGTCACTCCATCGCCCAACTGTTCGACAGGAGTCCTTCCAGACTCAATAGCATCAAGCGTCTCGCATAAAGCCTCGGCCCCGACAATGGACAGTCGGTCGAGCAGGTCCCCCGCGACCTCGTCGGCCTCAATCGGCACCTCGCGGCGCACGTACACCGGCCCAGCATCGAGTTCCTTCACAAGGCGGAACACCGTGACCCCTGTCACTGAATCTCCAGCCAGCAGGGCATGTTGCACCGGTGCCGCCCCCCTCCAGCGTGGGAGCAAGGAAAAATGCAAATTGACCCACCCATGTACCGGGACAGCCAACAAGGCGGGCGGAATGAGCCCACCATAAGCAATGACAGGGCAACAATCGGGAGCCAAAGCCACCAATCGTTCCAGCAAGGCCGGGTCCCGAGGACTCACCGGATCCAGAATCTCCACCCCGCGCGCCTGAGCCCATGATGCTACCGGGCTGGGGACGAGGCGGGCATGGCGGCCCTGAGCGGCAGGAGGGCGTGTGAGGACAGCCACAATATCGTGGCGGACGGCCAGGGCGTCCAGAGAGGGCAAAGCCACCTCAGGAGTGCCAGCGACAATAAGTCTCACAGCCATCCTTTCTCGTCCGGGTCAAGTCTCACCACGAGTTTACCCTTGTCGCGCGAGGACGAACGTTGCACCAGGACCTCACGCACACCGCCAGCCAAGCCCTCGGCCTGGGCCGCAGGGGCTCTGACAAGCAGACGTGTCACCTCCGGGTCGTCGAGGTCTTGCATCGGTCCCAACAATTCCCACCCGCGATTCTGAAGAGCCTCGCGAGCTGCTTCCACCGTCCCAGCATCTCCGGCGAAGCCCGCCATCCTCACTGCGGGAGGCAGACCGGCCTCGCGTCGCTCCCCCAGTTCCCGAGCGGCGAACCCCGCAGGGTCGAGTCGCACGACTGCCTGCACAGCTCTGTCGGTGAGGGGTCCGACAACCAGAACAGTTCCCCCGTCCCTGCCCGGGCGCACCAAACTCACCACATCGAGCCATCGCCGTACAGCTTCCTCCCCGGCTTCCAGGTCGGAACGCCCCACCATGGATGTGCCACCGAGGATGACGGCCGCTGCGTACCCGCCTTCGGCCCGAGGCTCGCACCCAGGGGTGGCCACGACAATCTGCGACCCCTCCACTTCGGCAATGGGCCAACCGCCATGGGAGTACACCACGGTCTCCCCTCGAAACGCGGCCCGCATCTCCTCCTCTACAGACATTGCCCCAGAGGCGCTCGCCCACGGGGTCCATACCAAGACCGGACCAGACCGCAGCCCCGCACGCACCACTTCGAAGACCTCATGCGGAAGACGAGACGACCCAGGCTTGCCCGCCCCATCGGTGGCCGTGATGCGAGCAGCCAAGTACCTCACCGCAGACGGAGTCGACTCCAAACGCGCCAACCAGTCTTTCTCCACCCACGCTTGGACCGCCGCTGAACGAGAGTGGGACGCGAACACCAACCCACACTTCTCCCATGCGGCTCGGATGGCGGCGATGTCGCGCACATGGGGGTAGGGAAAACGCTGGTCCCGCATGGAATGGTCGGCGTCGTCCCACACAAGAATGAGTCCCAGGTCTTTCAGAGGCACGTACGCGGCCGCCCTCGTCCCCACCACGACTTTCGCTCTCCCGCGTGTCGCCATGAGGTAATGTCTATATCTCGCGGCAGGACCTTGGTCGGCAGACAAGACCGCAACCGCGCGCGGATCGACTCGCTTCTGGACTGCCGCGAGAACCCGGGCGACATCGGCCCCATCCGGGACCACCACAAGAGCGGAACGCGAAGACGCCACTGTGTCCGCAACCAGGGCGGCGAACCCATCAGCCCAATCGCCCTCAGGCGATATCACTGGCGCGACAAGCCATGACGCACGCGGGGCACCCCCATCGCGCAGAGAGCGTCGCAAACCCTCCCCTGTCGGATACAGGTCCACTGAGGACGGCCCCACATCGGGAGCGCCCAGTTCCAGGGCAGACCACTGTGTCTTCTCGACTGCCGCCTGTCTGGGAGGCACCGCCAGCCGCGCCACTTCCATGAAAGAGCCCGCACAATGGTCAGCCACAGCACGCAGCAATCCCATAGAATCGAAAGGCAGGACGATCTCAGGCGAGACCCAAGAGATAGCCGACGGGTCCGCGACTTCCGACTCAGTGGCGAGTTCGACCACGTATCCTGGCAGTTTCCGGCCCGAGAAGGGCACTTTCACCCGCACGCCAGGCGCGACCAAACCCTCCATGGCTTCGGGCACGACATAGTCGAAGACACGGTCCAGATGCGGAACGCCCACATCCACATAGCAGCGGGCGATCACAGGAGACTCACCCGCGCACAGCGTGCGTCAGAGCCTCCGCCTTGTCTGTCTTTTCCCAGGTGATGAAGTCCAACTCCCGCCCGAAATGGCCGTAGTTGGTGACCTTGGAATAGATGGGCCTCAACAGGTCGAGGGAGTCGATGATGGCCTTGGGACGCAGGTCGAAGACGGTCGAGATGGCGTCGCGGATTTGGTCCTCGGGAACCGCCGCTGTGCCGAAGCAATCGACGTACAACCCGACAGGATGGGCACGCCCAATCGCGTAGGCCACCTGCACTTCGCAACGGTCAGCCAGTCCAGCAGCCACGACATTCTTGGCCACCCAACGCAGCGCGTACGCCGCAGAGCGATCCACCTTCGACGGGTCCTTACCTGAGAAGGCCCCACCACCGTGGCGAGCCATGCCGCCGTACGTGTCCACAATGATCTTGCGACCCGTCACACCTGCGTCGCCCTTGGGTCCGCCGATGACAAAAGACCCCGTGGGATTGGTGAAAATCTTGGTGTCGTCCAAAGAGAAACCCAGCGAGGACACGACAGGGACGATGACCTTGGCCGTCACATCCGCCTTGATCTGCGCCTGGGTGACCGACGGATCATGTTGCGTCGAGACAACGACAGTATCGACACCGACGGGCTTGTCGCCCTCGTAAGCGATGGTGACCTGAGTCTTGCCGTCTGGGCGGAGGTAAGCCAGCTCGCCGCTCTTGCGCACAGCAGACAGTTTCTCCGAGAGGCGGTGGGCCATGTGAATAGGCAATGGCATGAGAGTGGAGGTCTCGCGGCAGGCGTAACCGAACATGAGGCCCTGGTCGCCAGCGCCCTGCAAGTCGTAAGCGTCGGCCGAGCCGTCCCTGGTCTCCTCTGCCTTGTCCACGCCCTGCGCGATATCCGGCGACTGGGCGCCGATGGCCACGAGCACACCGCAGGAGTCCCCGTCGAAACCGACCTCGGAGGAGTTGTACCCGATGTTGAGCACGGTCTCTCTGACAAGGGCTGCGACATCGGCGTACCCCTCAGTGTTGACCTCGCCCGCGACGACCACGGCCCCTGTGGTGAGCAGAGTCTCCACTGCCACATGGGAGGCCGAGTCCTGCTCCAGCAGGGCGTCGAGCACAGAGTCGGAGATGGCGTCGGCCATCTTGTCGGGATGGCCCTCTGTGACGGATTCAGACGTGAACAGCTTCATAGATTCCTCCTGGGAAGGGATGAGAGATTGAGGTGCGCTAAGGCGCCAGGACACTTCTAGATCGTGGGATCGGCGAAAGGATCCGCGAAATCGAAGGTCGACTCTTTCAGAGCCTCTTCACGGGCGCGGGCCTCGGCCTCAGGGTCGATCTGCTGACATTCGAGCAAGTCGGAATGGATTTCGCGCAGGGCGATGGACAGAGGCTTTTCCTGGGAGTTGGCATCCACGAGGGGCCCGACATTCTCGAGCAGGCCCTCACCCAATTGGGAGTAATAGGCATTGATCTGGCGGGCCCGACGAGCGGCGAACAAGACCAGCCGATACTTGGAATCCACCTTGCTCAACAAGTCGTCGATGGGGGGATTCGTGATGCCTTCAGCGGTCGCCATAATGTCAGTCTTTCTCTTTCGTACAGCCCAGAACACTGTCCAGACTAAGGAAGTTTACCAACTCGGTGGTTGCCTGTGCCACTTCAGTGTTCACAATGACTTGGTCGAACTCGTCCATGGCGTCCAATTCGACGCGCGCTGCGGCAAGACGACGCTGGATTGCCTCTTCCGATTCGGTCGCCCGTGAGCGCAGACGCGCCTCCAAGTCATCCCAGGAAGGTGGGGCGATGAACACGAACCGGGCGCCAGGCAGGCACTCACGCACTTGCCGAGCACCAGCCAGGTCCAACTCCATCACCACCGCACGACCCTGAGCCATCTTGGTCTCCACAGGCCTGCGGGGTGTGCCGTATCGCGCCAGACCGTATGTGGCCCACTCCAGAAGGCCATTGCGGGCAAGCAAGTCGTCGAACTGCACGTCTGACAAGAAGTAATAATGTGTGCCGTCGATTTCCCCGGGACGAGGCTGCCGTGTCGTGACTGACACTGACAACCATACCTGCGGGTACGCCTCAAGCACACGGGCAAGAATAGTGCCTTTGCCCACTCCGCTCGGCCCAGTCAGGACCGTCGGGGCGAAGGTCACGCAAGTTCTTTCTTGAGCCCTTCAAGCTGATGAGTTCCGAGCCCGCCCAGACGACGTGATGTCGCAATGGAGTACTTCTCCATGATGGCCTCAGCCTTCTTCTCACCAATGCGAGGAACCGCTTTGAGGAAATCGACAACCTTGATGAGCTTGAGTTGAGGGTCGGCTATGGCCTGAGTCAGAGCCTTCGTCGAGGGCACTTCACCAGAACGAACTGAGTCCTTGAGCGCAGCACGGGCGCGACGGGTCACAACGGCCTTAGCGCGAGCAGCGGCTAGTTCGCCTGCGGAAAGCGTTGGGATGGGCATGGGTATCTCCTTCACTATGCTCACATACTTTATCGCTGTGTGGGTTGTCAGGTCCAGTCGAGCGCCACTGGATGTTCCCAACCCAACTAGACCTCGGGCACCACCGTATTCTTGGGGACAACTGTGATGCCATTGTCGGAGACAAAGAACCCGCGTTCCTTGTCCCAATCGTGGTTGACGCCGATTTCGGCTCTCTGCGGGACCCGGACATTCTTATCGAGAATGGCCCGACGGATGACCGCCCCTTCGCCCACCTGGCATCCTGTCAACAGCACAGACTCCTCCACGCGGCTCCACTTGTTCAGTATGCAATCGGGGCTGAGCACCGATCGCACAACATCGCCACCGGAGACGATGCACCCGGCAGAGACGATGGAGTCCTCCGCCGTTCCGCGCAGAACGAACTTCGCGCCCGGCGACTGTACCTGATGAGAGAATATGGGCCACCTGCGGTTGTACAGGTTGAACATGGGCTCGATGCTGACCAGATCCATATGGGCCTCGTGGTAGGCGTCGATTGTGCCGACGTCGCGCCAGTAGTACCTGTCTTTGCCCGTGGAGCCGGGCATGTCGTTGCTCATGAAGTCGTACACGCCAGCGCTGCCAGCCGCAACGAAGGCCGGAACGATATTGCCGCCCATGTCATGACGCGAAGCCCCATCTTGGGCGTCCGTCCTCAGCATCTCCACGAAGGCCTTGGTGGTGAAGATGTAATTCCCCATCGACGCGAAGCACTCATCGGGCGAGTCGGGCAATCCGGGTGGATTGGCAGGTTTCTCCAAGAATTGCTGGATACGGCCACCCGCATCAGCGTCGATGATGCCGAATTGGTCACCCTGCCACTTCGGCACGCGGATTCCTGCCACAGTGGCGTCAGCGCCGGACTCGATGTGGGCATTGAGCATCTGCTCCACGTCCATGCGGTAAATGTTGTCCGCACCGAACACGATGACATAGTCCGGATTCTCATCGGAGATGAGGTTCAACGACTGGTAGATGGCGTCCGCCGAACCCTGGAACCACTGCTTGCCCGTGCGCTGCTGAGCAGGCACTGTGGTGACGAACTGGTTCAGCAAGGTGGACATCCGCCACGTCAGGGAGATGTGACGATCCAGCGAGTGCGACTTGTACTGGGTCAGGATTGCGACACGAGTGAACCCAGAGTTGACCAGGTTGCTCATGACAAAATCGATGAGCCGGTACGTGCCCCCGAACGGAACGGCTGGCTTTGCCCGATCCGCAGTGAGGGGCATCAGTCTTTTTCCTTCGCCACCAGCCAGGACGATGGATAGAACATTAGGTCTGACAGCCATGTCGATTACTCTATGTCCTTTTTCCCTTCCAGATAACCCAATCCACACGATTGACAAAGACTTTCCATAACCTTGCGCCCAACCGCTGTCACATTGGGCGAAAATATGGCACTATCGAGGCATGCGCGTATCGATTCTCACCCGTGAGTACCCCCCCTTCATCTACGGCGGCGCCGGCGTCCATGTCGGCCAACTCGTCGCCCATCTGGCCGGAAAGGTCGACGTGGAGGTGCAGTGCATGGGCGAGGACCGTCCCGGCGCGACCGCCCATCGGGAGACCTTCCCTGAAGGGGCCAACGCCGCATTGAGGGTATTGGGGACCGACGTGGCGATGGCGGCCGCCGTGGGCGAGGTCGACGTCATCCATTCGCACACCTGGTACGCCAACATGGCCGGACTCATCGCCGGGAAGTATCGCAATATTCCCCATGTCGTCACCTCCCACTCCCTTGAGCCACACCGTCCGTGGAAAGCCGAGCAGTTGGGCGGCGGATACCGTGTCAGTTCTTGGGCGGAGAAGACGGCCTTCCTGGATGCGTCCGCCGTCATTTCCGTCTCGTCAGGAATGCGCAACGATGTCCTCGCCTCCTACGCAGAACTGGACCCTGATAAGGTATTTGTCGTCCGAAACGGTATCGACACTGACGACTTCAAACCCGACCACGACACCCATCGCCTGACGGAATTGGGTGTGGACCTGGACAAGCCGCTCGTGGTTTTCGTAGGGCGTATCACCCGGCAGAAAGGCCTGGTCCACCTCGTTCGGGCTGCGCAGATGTTCGACCCTGACACCCAGTTGCTCCTGCTGGCAGGGGCGCCCGACACGCCCGAAATCGCCGCCCAGTTCGAGGAGGCGTTCTCCACTCTTGACAGGTCACGTACAGGGGTGACGTGGGTCCAGGAGATGCTTCCGCGCGCCGATGTGCGCCAGGTCCTGTCCGCCGCGACCGTGTTCGCTTGCCCCTCAATCTATGAACCGCTAGGCATTGTCAATTTGGAAGCGATGGCCTGTGAGACTGCTGTCGTGGCATCAGCGGTGGGAGGAATCCCCGAAGTGGTGGACGACTCGCACACTGGAATCCTTGTGTCCTACGATCCGGCACAGGCCGACGACCCTGCCTTCATCGCTGATTTCGAGGAACGGTTCGCGCACAGCGTCAATGCCCTCACCCGCGATGCGGGACGTGCGGAAGAGATGGGTAAGGCGGGCAGACGCCGCGCCATTGCTGAGTTCTCGTGGGACACCATCGCCGACCAAACTGTCGAGGTGTACAAGAAAGCCATCGAGCGATTCGGGTCGTAGACGACCGCTGGGGTTTCGGTTTCTCCGAGACCCAGACCGAGACTGCACCTACTGTGCGACAACTCCCGCCGCGACAGGTTTCAACGCTTCAAAGAGCCCATTGGCTTCGATGGCATTCATCTCCACGACCAGACGACCCCCACCATCGACGGGGAACCTCAAGAGAATGCTGCGCCCCTCTTTGGTTACCTCAATGGGGCCATCGCCCGTACGTGGCTTCATCGCTGCCATTATCTCGCCTTTCCCGTAAGTTCTTCTTCACCTATTATTCCAGTTTCAGCCAACTCCGCGTAAGTTTCGCCCGATTGGAGTTGCCCGACCAAGCGTGAGAGCACCTCATCCACCTGGTCCATCGCGTACCCTCTCGGCACCACAGCCAGTCGAATCCTGCGCACATCCTCGGCTGACAAGTCTCCTTCGGGGAGGATCAACTCGGGCCTGTCATGGCTGGACTGGCCGAACTGGCCGAGTCTGCCCGACGCAGCCACAGCGGCAATACCGACGACTACCACAGCGAGTAGAGCGATGAACCATTCCATGTCACACCTGCCTCGTGACGAGCGCGACGGCCTCGTCGACTGAATCGGTCACGGGGATGGAGTCCACGTCGATGGCCGCGGCGTATCCATTGTCGAGGACAGCGGCGCGCAGCCAAGAGATGAGTCCGGCCCAGTATGTCGTCCCGAATAGGACGATGGGAAACTTGGTGACTTTGCCCGTCTGGGCGAGAACGAGCGCTTCGAACAACTCGTCCAAGGTCCCAAGACCGCCGGGCATGACCACGAAGCCCCGAGAATACTTGAGGAACATGGTCTTGCGGGCGAAGAAGTAACGGAAGGTGATGCCGAGGTGGATGTACTCGTTCAGGCTCTGCTCATGGGGCAACTCAATGCCGAGGCCGATGGAGTGTCCGCCTGCTTCGTACGCGCCCTTGTTGGCGGCCTCCATGACTCCTGGTCCGCCGCCGGTGATCACTGTGTACCCCTTCGCGGCCAGTGCCGCCGCGATGTCGTAAGCAGCGCTGTAATAGGGGGAATCGGATGTGGCGCGCGCCGAGCCGAATAGGGAAATAGCTGGGCCGAGTCCGGCGAGGTTCTCGAAACCCTCCACGAACTCTGACCCGATGCGCAGGACCCGCCAGGGGTCGCCATTCTTCCACGTGTCGGCTTCAGAGTCGAGGAGTCGCTGATCGGCAGTCACTGCGGACTCGCCAGGCGAACGGCGCACGACTGTGCCTTGCTGTATGCGATACCCCTTCTCCACCCGTCTATTGTAGCGCCTCAAGCTCTGCAGAGCCTTGGGAGTGTCCGACCAAGTTGCAATACCTCTATCTTGTCTGGGTCGTCCTGGCCTACGCCATGAGCCATCGGGAAAGCGCGTCTCTGCAGGCGACGACTTCGTCCAAGAACACGTGCTCGTCGTCCGTGTGAGCCAGATTCGGGTCTCCAGGCCCGAAGTTCACTGCGGGTATCCCCAAGGCGGCGAAGCGTGCCACATCAGTCCAGCCGTACTTGGGGCGTACCTCCACACCCAGGGCGGCGACAAAATCGGCCACGGCAGGCAGGGTCAAACCTGGGCGTGCTCCCTCCGCGAGGTCGAGCACCTCCGTCTCGTAGCCCGCGAATACCTGGCGAAGGAACCACTGAGCCTGAGAGCCATCTTTGTCGGGCGCGAATCGGTAATTGACGGTGAGTTGGGCCTTGTCAGGGATGACATTCGAGGCGATGCCGCCGGACACTTCCACAGCGTTCAAACCTTCGCGGTAATCCAGTCCGTCGACTGTCACTGTGGCTGGCTGGTAGGCGTTGAGCGCGTCGAAAGCGGGTGTGAGCCCGTGGATGGCATTGCTCCCCCGCCAAGAACGCGCGGAATGAGCGGCGACGCCGTGGGTGGTCAGTCGTACACGCAGAGACCCCTGGCAGCCCCCCTCGATGACTGACCCAGTGGGTTCCATGAGGATGGCGAAGTCGGACGCCACCAAGTCCGGGTGTGTGGAAGCCAGTCGGCCCAAACCATTCCTAGTCGCCTCGACTTCCTCATTGTCATAGAAGATCCAAGTCACGTCCGTGGTCGGCACGTCCAGGGCGGCAGCGAGGCTGAGTTGTACAGCCACTCCGCCTTTCATGTCCACGGTGCCTCGCCCCACGAGAACTTCCCGGCCTTCTCGGATCTGCAGGACGGAAGGAAGGTTGTTTGCCACAGGGACTGTGTCGAGATGTCCGGCGATGGCCACTCGCCTAGCCCTTCCAAGATGGGTACGCGCCACGACAGTGTCGCCGTGGCGACTTACCTCTAAATGGTTCAGTGGCGCAAGGGTGGCTTCCACCTCGTCGGCTAGGTTCTTCTCATTTCCGCTCACCGATTCGATGTCCACGATGGTGTGCAGGAGGTCAGCGATGGGCGATGTCACAGGCAACATGTCTCCCAGCGTATCGGGTCCGGTAGGCTGGGACTATGACAATCGCCTCAGGGTGGGGACTCGCCACCGTCCACGAGAGTGTGGGGGTGCTCGACTGTTGGTATCCCAACCCCGTTCTGGGCGCCGACGCGCAGGAAGTGGATTTCGGCTCCCCTGCCAGCCCGACTGCCTCGATTCGCCGCGTGACAAGCGAAATCATCCACGCAACCATCGACCTTGACGCGCCACCCACCGACACGGCAGACATCTATCTGCGCCTTCATTTGCTATCCAACCGCCTCGTCAAGCCCCGCACCGTCAATCTGGAGGGTGTCTTCTCCATCCTGCCCAATGTCGTGTGGACCTCGGTCGGTCCTTGCGCGGTCGAAGGATTTGACCTGCTCCGGGTCAAGTTGCGCGGCTTGGGCGAGGTCACGGTTCACGCTGTGGACAGGCTTCCTCGGATGACCGACTACGTCATCCCGGCAGGGGTTCGCATCGCTGACGCTGCCCGCGTGCGTCTGGGCGCTCACTTGGCCGAAGGCACGACCGTCATGCACGAAGGCTTCGTCAACTTCAACGCGGGAACCCTGGGGCCTTCCATGGTCGAAGGTCGCATCTCCCAAGGGGTCGTCGTCGGCCCGGATTCGGATATCGGCGGTGGCGCGTCCATCATGGGCACATTGTCGGGCGGCGGCAAGGAGATGGTCACCATCGGGCGCAGGTGTCTCTTGGGCGCTGAATCAGGCCTGGGTATCTCGCTGGGCGATGACTGCGTGATCGAGTCAGGGTTGTACGTGACCGCCGGAACCAAGGTCACACTCCCCGATGGCAGTGTCGTCAAAGCGCGCGAATTGTCTGGACAATCCGGTTGGTTGTACATCCGCGACTCGCTGACCGGGCGAGTACTCGCCAAGCCGCGCACAGGTCCTGGCGTCACCCTCAATGAAACCCTCCACGCGCACTGACATGAATCGTACGAAGACAATCACCATTGGAGTCCTGGTCGGACTCTTGGCCCTCGCTCTGATCGGTGGGTGCTTCCTGGCGTTTCGTTGGGTGCAGAATTGGGGCCAAACCCCTCTGCCTCCGCCCGACGCGCGTTGTGTGTCCACGCTGCCCGATGCTTCGGCTGAAATCACCCCCGAGCAGGCCCAATACGCCTCCATCATGGCGGGGATCGCTGCCTCGCGCGGCCTTCAACCTAGGGCGGTGTCCATTGCCTTGGCGACGGCGTTCCAGGAATCCGGCATCCGCAACCTCGACTATGGCGACCGCGATTCCTTGGGCCTGTTCCAGCAACGACCGAGTCAGGGGTGGGGCACACCCGAGGAGATCATGGACCCGTGGTACTCCACGAACACCTTCTTCGACGCCATGGAGGCGATGGTCCCCAACTGGGCGAATGAGGATATCGGCGATGTCGCCCAAGCTGTGCAGCGCAGCGGTTTCCCCGACGCCTACGACCAGCACGTCGACCGAGCCCGTCTCTTGGCGACCGCCCTGTCTGGACAAACCCATGCCGCATGGTCGTGCCTGACCCCTGATATCGCAGCCCCGGATCCACGCACTCTGCTGACCAGCATCACCTCGTCCTACGGGGCCACTGCGACAGCCACCCTTGTGCCAGCGTCTGGCACCTCCCCCGCTCGGATCGAAGTGAGCGCATCGACTCAGGATATCGCCTGGTCTGTCGCGGCCTTCGCCCAGTCGTGGACCTCGACAACGGGAGTCTCACAAGTTCTGGTGGGTAATGTGCGGTGGCAAGCCTCGACGACCGTCCTGCCTGGTTGGGTGGGGATAAGCGATGGGCTGGACTCCCCGACGCAGGTACGCATCACGTTCTAGGGGCCGCGCCCCTTACTACGGCTACCATTGCTCCTTGCTACGCCGTCTTGCGCGGCATCGTCAGGGACGAGACGACAAGGAACCCCACGGCGAAGGCGGCAAGAATCAGCACAGGTCTGCCCACAGCCCATCCTGACTCATTCCCCGCGACGGCTTGTACCGCTTCGATGGCGTAGGTCAGCGGTAGGCAATGCGCGAACCACTGCAGCGGCTCATCCATCGCATCGATGGGCATGAAGACTCCACCGACGACGACTTGCGGAAGGACGAAGACGGGCATCATCTGTACCGCCTGGAACTCTGTACGGGCGAAAGCCGAAGCGAACAGACCCATAGCCGTCCCACAAATGGCATTGACTGCGGCGATGAGGATCAACTGCCACAGCGGCCCGTCGATGTCGAGCCCGCACACCCAGACGGCGAAGAACACCGTCAACAGCGCCTGGATGATGGCGAAAATGCCGAAGGCCAGGGCGTACCCAAAGATGAGGGACGTACGCGAGGCGGGAGTGGTCATGTACCTCTCCAAAGTCCCAGAAGTCCGCTCGCGCAGGGTGGCGACTGATGTCACGATGAACATGAGCACGAACGGGAACAGCCCCAGGATAATAGGGCCAATCGTTTGGAAAGCCTCTCCCGACGAGAAGAGCCAGGCGAAAAGGCCGACGAGCACCATGGGGACGATCAATATGAGTGCGACTGTGCGATGGTCATGGGCGAGTTGGGCGATGACCCGTCGGGTGGTGGCGAGCAGTCTCATCGCTGGCCCCCTGCGTCGTGGTGATCGCCATTGTGCGCAGGAGCAGAGTCGACGGAAGTCTCGTCCTGACCGGCACCCGCATCCTGCTCAGATTTTCGTATGAGGTACAAGAAGGCAGCCTCAGCGTCTTTCTGGCCGGTGTCGCTCAGGAGTCGCTCAGGTGTGGTTGCGGCCACCAATTGTCCTTGTCGGATGAGTATGAGATCGTCGCATCGGGCAGCTTCGTCCATGACATGGCTGGACACGATGAAGGTCGTCCCTTGGGCGGCTTGAGAGGCGAAGATATCCCACAAACTGGCCCGCAAGACAGGGTCGAGGCCCACTGTGGGTTCGTCCAAAACGACCACCTGGGGCGAACCAAGCAGAGCGACGGCCAGGCTCACCCTCCGCGATTGACCACCGGATAGACTCGCCACGATCTGCTTGGTCTGGCTCCCCAGTCCGACGAGGTCAATGACGCGGGCCACGTCGTCTTCACTGACTGAGGCCAGGCGGGCATAGTATTCGATGTTCTCCTTGACGGACAGGTCCTTGTACACCCCATCGGCCTGCGACGAGTACGAGACCTGGTCACGCAGGGACAACTCCCCGGCCTGGCGGCCCAAGACCACCACTGAGCCGGATTGAATCTTCTGGATACCGACGATGGCACGAATCAGTGTCGTCTTGCCACACCCGGATGGGCCGAGCAGGCCGGTGATCCGACCGGAGGCGATGGTCGCGGAAAACCCGTCAAAGACTTGGGTCTTTCCGCGTTTGACCGTGAGGCCATCCACAATGACTGCGGGGTTCATGAGGTACATTGTGCCACGTCACCGGCGGCACGAAAGCCCTGACCAGCGCTCGCTCAGAGCCCCAAGACAGACCGTTTCAGCGACTAGCCAGGTTGGTTGAGGCCGTGACGGTGTGAGCGGCTAAGCCGCGTCGTACAACAGGGGCATGTAGTCCGTGTTGCGCTGAATCCAGCCCTTGATGAATGGGCACACGGCCAGCACCTTGAGGGTCCCGTCCTCTTTCACTTGGTCAAGAGCCCCACGCGCCAGTTTCGAGCCGATCCCCTGCCCCTCGAATTGCGGGAATATCTCAGTGTGCGTGAAGGCAATGATCCCATTGGCTAGGGAATACTCTGCGAATCCCGCCAGCGTGCCGTCAACAAGTGCCTCGAAGCGTGACTTGTCGGTGTTGTCAGTAATCTCAGGCATGGGCCCTCTCCATTTCGTCGAATTGCTTCGATTGTACAGGGATTGTTGCTCTGCGTTGGAGGAATAATGGACCCACCCACGTGCGAAACACGCCCCGACTGGTTACCACTCGGACCCCAGAATCTGCTAATCTCGTATGGCTGCAATCCCCTGTAGCTCAATTGGCAGAGCATCTGACTGTTAATCAGAGGGTTACTGGTTCGAGTCCAGTCGGGGGAGC
>JAISJO010000086.1 GCA_031261485.1 Propionibacteriaceae bacterium
ATGAAATACTGGAGAATGGGGGCCCGGACAGACAATCTCGCGACAGTAGCACTAGTGAAAAAGTGACAGTCGTGTCATTTTGGCGAGAGAGGGGGGGTCGGGGGTCAGCGGTCCCATGCGTCCGCTGACCCCCTCTACGTGAGCCCGACTGCGGGACGGGGAAGATGTGCAGCCTGCTCTGGTCCCGTATGGCTTCTACACTCGTTGAAGAAGCGTTACACCAAATGTACACGCGCATGCAAGGGACCTGCGCCTATAATGGCCCGTGTTGCCAAGTGGTGCCATAAACTTTCCAGAAAACGCTCTCAAATACCCTGAGAAACGATGAAATCCTTGTGGAGTTGCCGTCTATTGCCTCCGATGGAGGGCACCTTGGTCCTCAGGAGGGGCTCAATGGCCAGCCTTGGCCTGCGCGACTGGCCCTACTTGATGCCTGTCGTGGCGAAACCTTGGATGAGGTATCGCTGACCGATCATGAAGATGATGAACAGTGGCACAAGTGACACCACTGACATGGCAAACATGGCTCCGAAGTTGGAACTGGACTGTGCGTCGATGAATCCCTTCAAGGCGACGGCAACTGTGAACTGTTCAGGGATACGTAAATACAGCAAAGGTCCGAAGAAATCTCCCCAGGTCCAGATGAAAGTGAAGATGGACGTGGTGGCCATCGCGGGGATCATCAGGGGGATGCCGATGCGCAGGTACGTCCTGAAGTGGCCGCAACCATCAATCTTCGCTGCCTCGAAAATCTCGTTCGGCAGACCTCGCAGGAATTGCACCATGAGGAAGATGAAGAAGGCGTCGGTGGCAAGGAACTTGGGCACGACCAGAGGCAGAATCGTGTTGATCCATCCCAACTCCTTGAAGATGGTGAACTGCGGGACGAGCACGACCTGGAAGGGCAGCATGACCGTCAGCAACATGATGGCGAAGTAGATGTTGCGCCCTCTGAAGCGAAGGCGCGCGAAGGAGTATGCCGCGAGCGAACAGGTGATGAGGTTGCCCACGATGGCGAGCACGGCGATGATTGTGGAGTTCAGCAAGAACTTCCCGAAGGCGAACTGCAGGTTGTTCCACCCACTGATGTAGTTGTCGAAAGTCAGGTTCGTGGTGAACAGGGAGAGGTTGCGGAATATCTCATTGTTGGGTTTGAAACTGGAGACGACAAGCCACAACAAAGGGTAAATCATAGTGACGGCGCCGCCCAAGAGCAG
This sequence comes from Propionibacteriaceae bacterium, assembly GCA_031261485.1. GTDB lineage: Bacteria > Actinomycetota > Actinomycetes > Propionibacteriales > Propionibacteriaceae > WQYJ01. Next base: position 1,218 of record JAISJO010000086.1, read on the forward strand.
GATGTGCTTGACGATGGAACCGATGATGCCTTTGGCGGAACGAGCGCGACGGGAACCGCGAATGTCACGAATCTCGGAGGCATCGCGCACAGCGCGAGTCGCGGACAAGGTGGTGGGAGATTCAGTCGTCATAGTGCACCCAATACTTCGAGAGCCAGAAATTGACCACAGTGAACACCCCGATGACAACGAGGAGGAACCACGCCATCGCCGAGGCATACCCCATTCGATAGTCGAGGAAGCCTTTTCGGTACAGATACAAGGTGTAGAACATGGTGGAATCGTCAGGCCCGCCTGTGCCGCCGGACACCACGTACGCCTGGGTGAAGGTTTGGAAGGCGAAGATGATCTGGAGGACGAGGTTGAAGAAGATGATGGGGGTCAGCAACGGCATGGTGATCTTTGTGAACTGACGCCACTTGCTCGCCCCGTCCACGGTCGCAGCCTCGTAGTACATCTCGGGTATTTGGCGAAGTCCCGCAAGGAAAATGACCATGGGCGAGCCGAAGGTCCAGATGTGCAGAATGATGATTGTCCACAGAGCGTACGCCGGGTGGCCGATCCATCCAGGTGCATCAATACCGAACAAAGCAAGGAAGGCGTTGACTATTCCGTTCTTCCCGAAGACCTGTCGCCAAAGAATTGAGATAGCCACAGAGCCACCCATGAGCGAGGGCAGATAGAACACGGAGCGGTAGAAAGTCAGCCCTTTCATTCCCTTGTCCAAGATGATCGCCAAACCGAGAGCGAAGGCCAGTTGCAGGGGGACGGAGACCACCACGAATTGCACGGTGACTCGGAAGGAGTTCCAGAACTCCGCAGAGGCGAACATGTCCTGATAGTTCTTCAGGCCAATCCATTTCGGCGGATTCGTGAGAGGTGACTTCAGCAGGTTGTAACTCGTGAAGGAGAAGTACAGCGACGCGATCATCGGGATGATGGTGAAGCCCAATATCCCGATGAACCACGGGGCAAGGAAGAGGTGGCCCGCAAGATTGTCAGGGGTCTTCTCTTTGACAGCGATGCCCCCCCGCTTCTTGCGAGCGTTGACGGCCATGGTTCTGAGTTCACCGAGACTGCTCACGCCGCACCTCCTCTGGTAGTCGTAAGGCTCTTGTCGTCCTTGACACGACCGTGGTGGCGATACCCCTATCGTTGACCGCGCGAGCCAGCCTTGTCAAGGGTTCGGCAGGACTGCCTGCTTGCTTCCTCGACGGCCTTAGTCTAACCGCTCAACTAATCGTTATGAAATTGCAACCTTCTTTCAGTGCTGTTCCATTGAAACCTTTCAGTACGAACGGTTAGCATAGGGGGCAAGCCCTTTCTTCGTGCGTATCGTTTCCAATGGTGTTTCGAGAAACACAGAGAACTGGTTACTTTCCTTGTCATCGTGGATGCGTCCACTTACTCCAAAGGAGCCACCTATGTCGCTCAGATTCCGCAAGTCCGGCGTCTTGATCGCTTTGGCTGCCGCCAGCATGTTGCTGGGCGGTTGCTCGAGCGGTTCGGATACCCCTTCAACCCCTCCCTCCCAAGGCACTGAAACCACCGCTGCGGCTCCCGAGCCCGTGACCCTGGAGATGAGCTGGTGGGGGTCTGACGAGCGCGCCGCTATGTTCGCGCAGGTCATCGACCTTTTCACGGCCAAGTACCCCTATATCACCGTCAAGCAGACTCCTGTGGGCGGCCCTGACGACCTATTCAACCGTCTCGCCACCGACTTCGGTTCTGGCGGGTCCACAGCCCCTGACGTCTTCGCCCTGGGTGGAGCCAAGCCTCAGGAGTACGGCGCTGCCGGTGCCCTCCTCGACCTGGCCACCGTTGCTGACATCGCTCACATCAACAAGTATCCTGACTTCTCCACCACCAATGCTGTGTGGGAAGGCAAGTTGTACGGACTGCCCACTGGTGGCAACGCGACCGCAGCCTTCGTCAACACTGACATCCTCAAGGCAGCCGGGATCGACATCCCCACCGACAAGTGGACATGGGATGATTTCGTCGCCATCGCCAACAAGGTCGGCGCAGCCGGTCTGACGAATGACACGGGCCAGCCGGTGTACGGCATCGACCTGCGCGTCCAGGACATCATCGGCACCTTCGCCGGTCAGGAAACACAGTATGGTTTCTATGACTGGGACGGCAACCTCTCTGTCACCCCCGACGTCATCACCAAGTGGTACGAGATCGAGCTCCAGCTCAAGGACGGCAAGGGTCTGCCCGATCCGACCATCGTGACCTCCAACTGGGCACTGCCTCCCGACCAGCAGCTTTACACGCTGGGCCAGGCCGCCCTGACCTTCGGTTATTCGAACCTCATCGGCACATACGCCGGTGGTGGCGAGACCATCATCCTGCCTCCGCCCACAGCGACTGGCAAGAATGGTGTGGCCTTGTTGCCGTCCGCTTTCTGGGCTATCAACGCTGCGACCAAGCATCCGACCGAAGCCGCGATGCTCATGGACTGGTTCCTCAACGAGCCTTCCGCTGCACAGCTCATCAAGGACACCCGTGGCGTTCCGTTCAACCCTGACACCGCCGCTGTGGTGACCCCGCTGCTCGAAGGCACCTCGAAGGCTGCCGCCGCTTACGTGGAGTCCATCCTCGACACTGGTGAAGTTGCCCCGCCGCAGCCTAACGGCGCTGCCAACCTCAACAAGTACTCGCAAGACGCGGAGTCCCAGGTCCTCTTCGGCGACAAGTCGCCCGCAGACGCCTCAAAGGACTTCCTAGCCAAGCTTGACGCCGACATCAAGGCAAGCAAGTAGCGTTTGTAAGCAAGTGATGTGGGCGGTCCTTCGGGGCCGCCCACTTTGCTGTTCTGCACAGACATGCCCGAAATACTGTCGGCTGCTATCGGTCGTGGCTGGGGGCCTGCCTCGGTGTCACCCCCAAAATCCTCCGACGCTGGCTTGCCTATCATGGTGACACTTGCGTCGAGGGGCGCCGTCCGGTGTTTGGGGGTCCCCCGACACCGGGCGCGGCTTGCGGAGCATGACATGTGACGCAGGGGACTGGAGCGTCGACATCATCAGTCCAGATGAAAAACCTCATCCAACTCGATGAAGGACTCGTCGGGGGGGACGTCGGAACCTTCGAACAACTCGGACATCCAGGTTTGCCAGCGGGCGTTGACCTCTTCGTGGGCCATGGCTGCTGTGGAGGCTTCCAGGGACTCGGGTACCTCGACGTACCCGAAGAGCAGACCGTCTGGACGCAGGAAGAGCGAATAGTTGTGCCATCCGGTCTTGGTCAGCGCCTGCTTCATCTCGGGCCACACGTCGGCGTGACGACGCTTGTACTCCTCAATGCGGGTGGGGTCGACCCGACCGTAAAATCCAACGCGCTTCATCGTGTGCTCCCCTCTTGTGGGTCTTCGTGAATCTGAGAATCGTCTGACTCCGTCTCATCGTCCAGGAATCCAGCGATGAAGTCCGAGGTCAGTTGGGCGACTTGCTGTGGCGCGACCTTCAGGAGGTCCGCGTCCGCACCAGGAACAAGCCGTACCTGCGCGCCAATGTGGTTGCGGAACACTTCAGCGGACACCTTGCCCAGCGAATCCTTCTCTCCCGCGATGACGAGGGTCGGGGTGGTCACGTTGTCCACTTCAGCGCTCAAACCGGCAGCCATCAGGGCGTCCAATCCGGCCAGTACTTGCTCCTTCGGCACCGACTTGAACATGTATGACGGCATGAGCTTGACCACTGTCTTCTGCTTCGCCAAGTCCCTCTGACTAGGGACGACGGGAGTCGACACTAGGACCAGATGGTTGATTTTCTCTGGGTACATCGCTGCTGCGCGCAAAGCCACGAGCCCGCCCAAGGAGAATCCGATGAGGTCCGCCTGGGCAGCACCACGCGCCTCCATGAGGTCGAGGATGGACCCCACAGCCTCCGCCATGTCAAAACCAGCATGTTCTGTGGGTTTGAGACCTTTGAGCCATGGCGCCACCATGGGCTGGGCGGGGTTGATCTGGGTCACCACATCCTGCCACACGGGCGGAGCTTGGCCGGGGCCGTGGAGGAATATCATGAGCGGCAAATCCATGACTTGATTCTCTCACGAACTCAGTGGACGACTACCTCGTCGCCCTTTTCAAGCCAGTCGTACACCTTCCTAGCGTCGGCCTCCCGCAAGTTGAGGCAGCCATGGGACACTGGCTTGCCAAAATCCTCGTGCCAATAAGCGGTGTGGAAACCATAGTTTCCATTGAACCACGTACACCACCTGACATCGGGGAAGGAGTAACAGTCGTAGCCCACACACCCCGCGACCGTTTGCGAAGGGACCTTCTGGTACACGGGATATATTCCTGTCGGCGTGGGATGATCGGGCGAGCCGGAACTCATGGTGAAGGTTCGCGTTGGAGTGCCACCGTCCATGAGTGTCACCGTCTGACGGGCTAGGTCCACGTCGGCCCAGTGTCCGTCCGGCACAGCATTCGAGACCGCTTCAGGCAAGACATATGTCGTGGAGATTGTCTCCATCAGTCCCTGGGTGAAAGTCAGGTCGAGTGAAACGTCCGTTCCGTCGACTAGTGAAGCGACAATGGGAATAGCAGCGCTTTCCGGATCTGCCAGCGAGGTGCCCCCATGACCCTCTTGCTCGACGTACAGCACAGTGCCGTCGGGAGCCTCGAAGACGAGTCGCGGGATAGCGTCGGCGTTGAGGGCAGGTGCAACGCTGCGCTGTAAGAAGGCCACCACTGTGGCCGTTTGGAATGAAGCCGCCAGAGTGCCCGCCGGAGTCGTGGACACAGTGGCCAAAGAGGCAATGTCAGCATGCGTCAGGGTGTAGGTCAGTCCGTTGCCGTGGAGCGAAATGTCCAACGCGATGCGGTCATTGAGATAATCCCTCGTCGCCCCGGCTTCGTCATCGGTGATTTCCGCATCCACAGGTCCAGAGGTCATCGTCACAGTCGCTATCGTGGGATTGGCGAGGATTGTATGGAATAGTTGCTGCTTGTCCTGTGGGCTGACTCCTAGTCCCGGAACAGATTCCCGAATCACGAAATTCTCAGACTCCGGGTCGAAAACAACCCACGCATTGACGGGAGTCGTCATCTGGCGTGGAAACTTTTTCGCCAACCACGAATCCAAGACACTGCGGTCGAGCTGGCCCTGAAGCTCGGCGTTTCGGTGGCTGAGCGCGAGGGGCCACCAGGGGGCGTGGTCCATGAGAGGAGCGATGGACTTCTCGGCGTTGACTGAAATACCCAGTTCTGAAGGCGTTGCGCTGGCCGCCGTGTCGTCGATTATGACGTTGATGACGTTGGTGTTCATTGCCTCTTCTATGAACGCCAGCAACTCTTCCTTACTCCATCCGTACACTGGAACTCCGCCCAGAGTTGCCCCTGGCAAGGCCTTATCTGTATAGATAATCTGCATCACTGGCCCGATGAGACCCACAATGAGAACGACTCCCCACAAGATGAGAGAGACTCTGAAGACGGTCTGGAGTTGCCTCCTGCGGCGGTTCTCCTTGCGGCGGGAGTTGGCGGATTGCGCAGCAGCGTACATCGCCAGGCGCTCTTGGCGTTCCTTGCGAGTTTCGCGGCGCTTCGTGGTGAGAGCGCGGGTCCCGCCGACCGCGCGTCCTGGAGCACGGCCCGCAGGGGTATCTTCTCTCGCCATCCCCTCATCCTAGTGGTGCGCCTCCCATTCTCTGGGGAAGTGCTTTCGTGGTGGATGGGGGCGGAGTACGCTGGAACGCAACGTCAAGGAGGAGTTTCATGTACCCATCCATTCTTTTCATCGGTGGCACCGGCACCATCTCGTCGGCATGTGTGGCTGAGGCGGTGTCCCTCGGATATGAGGTGACTGTGCTCAATCGTGGTCGAGGGGTTGGGTTACGCCCCTTGCCTGCCGAGGTGCGCACCATCGTGGCGGACCTGGAAGACGACGAAGCCATCCGTTCTGCCTTGTCATCTCAGTCTTGGGATTCCGTCGCGGACTTCTGCTCCTTCGCCACTGACCGACTCTCCCGCAATGTGGACGCTGTCAAGGGACACACGGGGCAATACATCTATATCTCCTCGGCTTCGGCCTATGCCAAGCCTGTGCCGAGTCTGCCCATCCGGGACTCGTCACCCCTGCGCAACCCCTTCTGGCAGTACTCCCGCGACAAGATCGCCTGCGAAGAACTGTTGACCGGGCTGTATCGCAATGAAGGCTTCCCGGCAACCATTGTGCGCCCCTCGCACACCTATGACCAAACTCAGGTTGTCCTCGAAGGCGGATGGACGACCGTCGACAGGATGCGACGCGGATTGCCTGTGGTTGTCCATGGGGACGGCACAAGCCTGTGGACTGTGACGTTCAACACTGATTTCGCCTATATGTTCGCTGGCTTGCTCTCGAATCCGGCGGCGGTGGGCGAGGCGTACACCATCACAGGCGACGAGTTCCTGACCTGGGACGCCATCTTCACCGAGTTGGCCCATGCGGCAGGGGTCGAGTCTCCCGACCTGGTCCATGTCTCGAGTGACACCATTGCTCGTTACGCTCCCGACATGGGGCCTGGCCTGATTGGCGACAAGGCACATTCGGTTGTTTTCGATTGCTCGAAGGTACGGGCCTTGCGGCCCGGATTCGTCCAGAAGGTCCCCTTCCACATCGGGGCCCGTCGGGTCATCACCTTCCTGGACGCCCATCCGGAGGCCCGCAGTGTCAAAGCCCCAGTGAACGAGGCATTTGACCGGATCATCGCCGCTGTCCGGGGGTGACGTCGGGCGGTGGAGTCGGGCATGCCAAGAGGATGGATTCCGCGACTATGCGCAGAATGGCAGTAGGGATGACCTCCTCACGAGTGGCACCTGGCACGCCGAATCGGATCGCGGAGGCCCGCGCCGAGTTTTCGGCGGCCGGTATCGAGTTGACCGACCTGACGGACACCAACCCGACGCGGCATGGGCTCTTCGACCCGGCGATTCTGGATATCGTGGCTAGTCACGTCGGCCGTTCGGCCCGGTACGACCCGACGCCCAAGGGACCGTGGCCCGCCCGGGCAGCCCTGGCTGAGCGGTTCGGCGGCGACCCGGAGGATTATTGGCTGACCGCGTCGACCTCCGAGGCCTACGGGTGGCTGTTCACTCTCCTGTGCGACCCTGGGGATTCGGTGGCCGTCCCCACGCCGGGGTACCCGCTCATCGAGCCACTGGCCCGACTCCATTCGGTAAGAACGTGTGCTTACCGAACATTGTACGTTCATCCATCGGGGTGGGAACTTGACCGGGATTCGGTGGAGGAGATGTTGGGGGCAGAGAGTGACAGTGGACATTCTGCACTGTCACCCTGCGCGCAAGTCGCAGGGTCCACGACTCAGGCGGAAGACGCGGATCCCGCGACGGAGCCTGTGCTGCGCGGAGTCGCAGTGCGCAGGATGACTACTGATGCTGGTCGGCGCTTCCCAAGCGAACCTAGGACTAGTGACATTGGGCATTCTGTAAGGGCAGTGGTGTCCGTCCACCCGAACAACCCGACGGGAGCGTATACCGACCCCTGGATCGCCCAGGCTTGTGCCGAGGCGGGAACTGCCCTTATTGCTGACGAGGTGTTCTACCCATTCCAGCTCACTGAGACCGCACGGGAACCATTGATCAATGACTGTCGTCATTCTGCGCGAAGTCGCAGAATCCATCTGACAGGTATAGATCCTGCGACTGGCGCGCAGGATGACCGTGAAGTGGCCAACAATCAGTGGTTCCCCAGCGATCAGCCCCAACGACTCTCGGGAGATGACACTGCTCTGACCTTCGGCCTCGACGGATTGTCCAAACTCTTGGCCGCTCCCCAACTCAAGCTGGGCTGGATACGCTTGTCAGGGCCGTATTCCCTCAGGCGACAAGCAGAGCGAGCCCTCGACGAGATTGCCGACACGTACTTGTCCGTCAACTCCCCGGTGGCCCTCGCCCTGCCCGAGTTGCTGACCCTGGCCGACTCCACAATTGCCCGAGTCACAGCCCGTTTGACCGCCAATCTGGCCACTGCCCGAGAGGTTTTCACTGACCTGCGCGTCCGTACAACGTACGGCGGCTGGATGATGCTCCTGGACGTTCCGCCCATCCTTACCCCCGACGACCTGGGCATCGCCCTCATGAACCGTGCCGGGATCTACGTCCATCCGGGCTACTTCTACGACCTGCCCGACTCGACCCTGGCCTTGTCCCTCCTGCCCGAAGAACCAGTGTTCCGCGAAGCGTGCCTGCGCCTCGCGGCAGGACTTGATGTCCTAAAATCGGAGGTATGACCCCACCGATTGTGAATGCTCCCAACACCGCCCTCGTCTTCGAAGGAGGCGGGATGCGTGCCGCTTACACCTCGGCAGTCGTCGCCACCCTCGTGAATGAAGGCGTCGTATTTCCCCATGTCAGCGGCATTTCAGCAGGGTCGTCCAACACGGCCAACTATGTCTCCCGCGACCCTGATCGCGCCCGAGCTTCCTTCGTGGACTTCGCCGCCAACCCCGACTTCGGCTCCGTGTGGACCTGGATCCAGGGCAAAGGATACTTCAATTCTCAGTACATCTACGAGGAGGCGTACAAACACTCCCTCCCCTTCAATTGGGACGAGTTCATCTCCAATCCGGCGGCTGTGAGGATGGGGGCCTTCGACTGTGAAGCCGGAGTCACTCGTTACTTTGGCAAAGAAGACATCCCCGATATCGCGCGTCTCATGAAGGTGGTTCGGGCGAGTTCATCGCTGCCTCTGCTCATGCCTCAAGTTGAGATCGACGGCACGAAATACTGCGATGGCGCCTTGGGTTCAGCGGGCGGGATTCCACTGGACGCAGCCCAAGCCGATGGTTACGAGCGTTTCTTCGTCGTCCTGTCCCAACCCAGGTCGTTCGTGAAGCCGCCGTACAAACCCGAAGCCCCCTACCGCTGGTTCTACCGCAAGCAACCCGCAGTGGCCGAGGGGATCATGTCGCGCCCCAAGAACTACAACCGAGTCCGCGAAGAGTTGTTCGACCTCGAAGCACAAGGCAAGGCGTATTTATTCTTCCCCGATCAGATGTCGGTCAATAGCAGAACCCGCGACCTGACGAAGTTGCGCCAGTCGTACGCCGCCGGGTACGCCCAATCGCACAAAGAACTCCCGCGTTGGCGAGAGTTCCTTGGCTTGTGATGTTGTGATTTTGTAGCCTTGATTTCGACGCGGCGGCTATTTCCAGTTTCGGCATCGCCCTGCTGCGCCTTTTCCCCGCGACATCTTTGTACGCCTGTTTGCTTTTCATCTTGCGTCTTGCTTTCAGCGTACAAAGATCGCGGGGGCCCCAAGGCTTGCGCGGGCGGCTCGTTCGCTGGATGGCGACGTTTCCTGCGTTTCCCGTTATCCGGAAACCTCGGTCCGCTCTTGCGTGCCTTTACTGCGTGTACGAGCACGTCCCATCGCCATTGAGTTGTACGCCAGCTTTGGCCAGGTACTCTTCTCCTGCGGTGATTGTGCATTGCCCATCTTCATCAACGATCACGGTGACTGTCCAGCCACCCCCTTGATGGATTGTCAGCTTTCCTGCAGACAGAGTTTGTCCTGCTGGGCCTCCAGCCGAGGCGAAGATGTGGATGTCCCTCCAGGACTCGTATCCTGCGGGAACTGATACCCACTGACCGTCAGAGCCCAACTCGAATTGTTTCATTAGGGAGATGATCGCGTCAGGATTAGTGGTCACTCCATTGGCGGCGACAGTGGAAGAACTGGAACTGCCAGTATCTAGGTCTGTCGTTGACACCTCAATCAAGGGCTCGCTGGACCCCCGCTTGCCACAGAGCGAATAGCCGGTGATAGAAGACAATTCCAAGGTGTCGCCGTCTACTCGGAATTCACCACCACTGAAGTACTCCCCAGCCCCCGTTTCGCTCTCGGAGGGTGCACAGAAAGACGAATCGGGGCCTGCAACGATTATGCGATGGCTCCCACCGAATGGCCAGTTCTCAGCTTGATACGTGGCCACCCCATAGGAAACATCATTCAAGCGGAACACCAGATTCTCCGGGACATCGACCCAACCAGCATCTGAAAGGAACCATATCCGCTGCACCAAGTGCATCGGCGCAGTCCCACTCACGGGCGCGAAAGGAATGTCCACAATGATGGATGTCCCAAACCTCTCCGGAGATACCTCGCTACTGACGACAGGTGCTTCAATCTCGTCGGCGAAAACGTAGGGCGCGAGGGCCGGGCCGACGTCGTGTCCGCTAAGGGTCATGCCCGCCGTCACTCCCGCAATGACCAAGGTCGCGGCGGCCACGGGAGCCAACCAGCGAACAGTGCGGCGGGCATGGCCCGAACGAATCGGCGCCTTGGCCATGCTCACTTCGGGCACGTTGTCGGACCCCGCGAGCACACGCAGTTCGGCGCGTCCCCTGGGGCTCAGGGCTGGAGTTTCCACTGGGTTCGCCTGGCGAATACGCGATGCGATAGTCATGATATTTCTCCTTGTCATGCTGGGATATAGTCGAGGGCGAGCGGCGGGCCGATGACGAGTGGCGCCTCCACAGGTGCCGGGTAAGCGGGCGGTGACGTCACCTTCCACTCGTGGGACTCTCGCTTGCCCTGAGGAATGGGTAATGTTCCCTCTCGCAAGACACTCTTGAGGGCTTTGCGAGCACGGCTGAGCCTCATGAAGACCGTGGCTGTCGAGCATCCCATGAGTTGCGCACACTGCGCCCCCGACAGATCGTCCCAATAGCGGGCCATGAGAAGTTCCCTGTCGGAGTCCGAGAGCGTGTCAAGGGCCGCCAGCAGTTCCGGGTCGCCAGCGAACGGGTCACTGGCCTCATTGGTCTCCGCAGCCAACCGTGTGACAAGCTGAGACGCCCGTACCTGAGTTCGCTGCTTGGCCCACACGATGTTCTTGGCAGTGACGAACAGCCACCCCGCCGAGACGAGTGTCTCTTTCTCCCACGCCAGTCGGAACACGTCAGCGGCCACGTCTTCCGCGTCGCTGAGAGTTCCGAGTCTGCGCCGCGCGTACGCCACCACCCGGGGGTACTCCTCCTGGTACAAGGTGACGAAGGCTTGAGTGTCGTCCATATCTCTACATGTCCAAAGACAGGTCAAACCTAACATGCCAATCGGCGCCAAAGGGTTGCCATGCGTCACATGTCACCCTCCGCAGGCCCCCGGCCACGACGAACCACGAATCATGCCGAACTAGTCGGTGAGTTGGTCCTGGGTCAGGTGGTCTGTACGGTTGAGCCAGCGTATCTCGAAGGTGGCGCGCTGCAGGTTCGGAATCCAGGTCATGGTGAGGCCGGTGTTGTTCAGGTAGTACCACGATGGGAGCGGTTCACTGAGGTCGGGGGACCACCCCATGAGAGCGCGCAAGAGGACTTGTGAGAACAGGAAATGGCAAACGAGCGCCACAGTTGGACCACTGACTGCGGCATTCTCCGGCAGGGATGCGGACGGGGCCGACACTCCATACTCCCTTGTCAACCGGGACGCGACACGGCAGGCCCGGTCCCAGGCTTGGGGATGAGTCTCAATGCCTTTGTGGTACCACCCGTCCTCGGTCGCCGATTCGGGCAAGACCAGACCCGGGCAGAGGTCGAGCAACTCCGTGCGAGAGCGCCCGTGGGCAGCCATGACTTGAGATCCATCATCAGTATCCGTGTCATCCAGGGGGCCACGACTCGACAGGTCCTCCCCACCAGAGAACGGCCCAGCAGAGGGAATCCGCTTGTACACCCCGCCGACCTCATGGACATCAGCAACACCTGTTACCTCCATATCCAGAGCGGCGGCGATAGGAGCAGCCGTGGAAACCGCGCGAGCCATGAGAGATGTCAATATCACGTCTGGCTTGGGGTAACACCCTTCAGCGAAAGCCTTCCCGAGTGCTGCCGCCTGCACCTTGCCCAACTCAGATAGGTCTGTATCTGCATCCAAGTCTCGTCCACCATTGGCCACCCAGCTGACATTGGACAAGGACTGGCCGTGGCGAATCATGAGGAGCTGCATGGGGAGAAGTCTACGAGCCACGCCAATTCGGTGCGACCGGGTTTCTTAGTGGTATCTGTGAATCCTCGTCTAGACTGAGCCTCACGGCGTTGTCTTCGACCATCGCGCCACACTGGTGTTTTCCCATGAGTTGGTAGGATGGCGGACGAGCGTTGGGGGTCTTCTGTGCGCAGAAGAGACAGGAGAATTGTGAATACCTCGAAATCGCATGTTGCGTTCTTGCTTGTATCGTCCATGTTGTTGGTTGCCCTAGGAGGGTGCGGCGCAGATGGGGGTACACCCACTCCGAGCGCCGGAACCTCAACCTCGCTGGCACCATCTCCAACGGCAAGCAGCACGTTCTCCTACAGCGATGGTCTTGACGACAGGGGATACTGGATCGGCGTCACGGCCAAAGACCACGTCACGCTGCCGACCTACACGGGGATTGAGATCCCCGCTAGCGCCCATGCCGTCACTGACGAGGCGGTCCAAGCGCAAATTGATTCGCTCGTGGAGAATTTCACCACGACACAGAACGTCACTGACCGGGCGGTCGTTGATGGAGACACCGTCAATATCGACTATGTGGGCAGCATTGGTGGGGTGCCTTTCGAGGGTGGCAACACCAATCTGGCCGGCACCGAGGTCACCATCGGCACGACCCAGTACATCGACAACTTCCTCCAACAACTCATTGGGCACATGCCTGGTGACACGTTCGATGTCAATGTCACATTCCCCGATGACTACGGCCAGGACGACCTGAACGGCAAGGCGGCCGTTTTCGTCACAACCATCAACTACATCGTGGAGACCGTGACTCCGACGGTGGACGACGCCTTTGTTGCGACCAACCTCGCGCCCACATATGGCTGGACAACAGTGGACGAGATGAAGGCTGGCGTACGTGCTGACTTGGACAAAGTGGCGGTCCAGAACTACCTCTTCGACTACCTGGAAGAGAACGCGACAATTTCGTCTGTGCCCGATTCGATGCTCCAATATCAGATCAATGCCATGGTGGCCTACTATCAGGGGTACGCGAACAGCTACAACGTAACCCTCGAAGAGTTCCTCGCACAACAGGTCGGGTATGCGTCGGTGGCCGAATTGATTACCGCCAACGCCGAAACAAACGAGACAACAGCGAAAGACTCACTCCTTGTCCAGGCGGTCGCTGAGAGCGAAGGAATCACGGCGAGTGTGGATGATGTCGCGGATTACTTCACCAACGAAATTCACGTGAGTGACTATTCGCAGTTCGAGACAAACTATGGACTGCCCTACTTGAAGCAAGTTGCGCTCACGCAGAAGGTAGTCAATTTCCTGCGCGCTCAAGCAGTGCTGCTGTAAGACAAAAGGGGACCTTTTGTCCCGCTCCGTGAACCCTTACTCGGAATCCTTGGCCCGCGCGATTCGTGCGCACACGACTTCCTCGCGGTTAGCCAGGACGAGCCGACGCAGTGCCGGGGTACGCGCGCCGATGTGGTTCAACCACTGATCGGTCATCGCTAGCACGTCGATGCCCTCGTCATTGATGGCCCAGAAGGGGTACAAGGCCTTGACGATGTTGTTGGCCATCTCGCGGGTACGGTTCTCCCAGACCCATTCGAGCGAAGCGAAGTACTCCACGGCGAACTCGCGCAGGCTCGTGGGATCGGGAACGCCGGGGAAAGCAGCAATGATAGACCGTTGAGCGGCATTGGCCACCGACTTGTCCCGGACAGCCAAACGCCATGCTTCCCGCTTGGCCTCCGTTGACGGCAGGGCAGCCCTTGCTCCGGCGGCCATTTCTCGCCCAGAACTCGTGTCATCCCTTGTCAGTTCGGCCTGGATGTCAGCCTCACCCTTCTTGGAGTTGGCAACTAGGATAGTCAACAACTCCCAGCGCAGGTCGGTGTCCACGACAAGCCCTTCGACTTGCGCGGCGCCGTCGAGGACTTCCACAAGGAAGTCCCACTGAGTGTCATTGCACGCCAGATGTGCGAAAGAAGCAAACAACTGCAACTGCATATCCGAGCCAGCATCGGCCTGCAGGGCGAGCTTCACCAAACGGGCCGCGACATCGTCGCGCACCTCTTCACGCATATCTGCGGCGACATAGCGGCGCACTGTCTGGGCCAAACGCGCGAGGGTGGAGGACACCGTGGTGGAGGAAGTCTCGTCAGCAATGTTGTTCAGGACGATCTCGATGTAGTCTCGCGCCGCCAATTCGCCGTCGCGGAGCGCATCCCACAGCGACGCCCAAATCAGGGCTCTGGCTAGGGGGTCCACAATGTCGTTCAGGTGTTTGCGCACAAGGGCCATGTCGTACTCGGCGAGCCGCAGCTTGGCGTACGTCAGGTCGGCGTCGTTGAGGAGGAGCAAGTCGGGGATGACTTGGCCCGTCAACTCGGGAAGTTCCGTGAGAGCCCCATCCACGTCTGCTTCCACGCCCCACGCCTTTTCCAGTCCCTGGTCGGTCATAGAGTAACCGGCTATGCCGACACGATGAGGCTTCAGTGACGGGTGTACATCGATGGCGGGCAGTCCACGATGAGGAATGTCCGTAAAACGTCCGTACACCGCCGGAATCTCCTGAGCGACAGAAACCGAGGAGTAGACCCCCTCGTCCTGCGCCACGACCACCGGGCGAAGCGTTGTGACGCCAGCCTCTTCCAGCCATACTTTCGACCACGAAGTCAGGTCACGCCCGGACGACGCAGACAACTCAGCCAAGAAATCCGTCAGGGTGGCATTGCCCCAGGCATGTTTCGTGAGGTAGTTGTGCACACCGGTCAGGAAGTTCTCCTCGCCGACCCACGCAACAAGCTGCTTCAAGACGGAAGCACCCTTGGCGTAGGTGATCATGTCGAAGTTGACCTCGACGTCGGCCAGGTCGTTGATCTCGGCGACGATGGGGTGGGTCGTGGGCAGTTGGTCCTGCGCGTACCCCACCATCTTGCGGCCCAGGAAATCGGCCCATGCGCCCGTCCAGCGAGTGTTGCCGACGGCCGCGTAATGGCTCATGAACTCGGCGAACGACTCGTTGAGCCACAGGTCATTCCACCACTTCATCGTCACAAGATCGCCGAACCACATGTGCGCTTGTTCGTGGAGAATGGTGTTGGCTCGGGCATCGACCATGGAGTCCAGCGGACGGGAGCGCCACACGTACCTCGCCTCGGTCAGGGTCACCGCTCCGATGTTCTCCATCGCGCCCGCGTTGTACTCGGGGACGAAAGCCTGGTCGTACTTGTCATAGGGGTAAGGAATCCCGAAGCTCTTCTCGTAGAACTCGAATCCGCGCTTGGTGATGTCGAAGACTTCGGCGTAATCCATGTACTGCGCCATCGACTTGCGAGCAAGGACGGCCAGTGGGATCGCGCGACCGTCAGTTGAGGTGTACGTGTCGTCCCAGCGGGCATAGTGACCGGCGATAATGGCGGTCAGGTACGTGGACATGATCGGAGTCTCAGGGAAGTCCCAACGGGCGGCGCCGGGGTTCTGGGGCAGCGGGCTCGGCGCGGGAGTCTCTGTGTTGGCGATGACCGTCCAGTCGTCGGGCGCGATGACATGGAAAGTGAAGCGGGACTTCAGGTCGGGCTGCTCGAATGAGGCGAAGAGGCGGCGCGCGTCGGCGACCTCGAACTGTGTGTAGATGTACGTCAGCGAGTCCACAGGGTCCACAAAACGGTGGAGGCCCTCACCAGTATGCGAGTATTCAGCATTCGCCTTGACTCTTACTTCATTCTCAGACTTGAGGTCTGACAAGGTAATACGCGAATCGGCGAAGACCTGAGCCGGATCGAGGTCCAGACCGTTCAGCGTGACTTTGTCCACGCTGGGCGCGATGAGGTCGAGGAATGTCGAGGCGCCCGGCTCGGCGCAGGTGAAGCGAATGAGTGTCGTGACCGGGAAGGTCTCTCCCGTGGCGGTCAGGTCGACGGTGATGTCGTACGACTGCACTGCAAGGATGCGTGCCCTCTCCTCTGCTTCAATTCTGGTCAAGTTGTATCCGGGCATGTGCATTCCTTTCGTCGCCCTCCATTCTTTCAGGTCTAATCAAGGACCCCAAAGTTTGGGTGTACCACCTGGTCGGTATTGCCGGGTTTCTGAGAAGGACCTGTGCGCGAGATAACGATTGGGCCGCGATATACAGCGCCGAGTCGTACTTCCGACCCTTCGAGCGGCAGATTCTCGTAGACTGGAGGGCATGGCCAAGCGCAGACCCCTATTCTCGGTAACGCCCGCTCTCGCGGCACTTCTCATTGCTCCTTTGCTCGCTGCCGGTGTCGCATCCCCCGCGATCGCCTGTGCGTGCGGTGCTTTCGCGCCTCCCACCGATGCCTCCGGGCCGGTGTCCCTCCAGCGAGAAGTCGCCATACTGTCCCTCAAAGACGGCGTGGAACAAATGGACATGAGACTGTCACTGGATACCATTAACGCCAATCTTGGGCTCATTGTGCCCACCCCCACCCCCGCAACTGTGTCTTTGGGCGTTGAAACCCTCTTCGACAACGTGGACACAGAGATGACGCCCAAGATCGACCGGATGGACGACTGGTGGACTTGGCCAACCGACGGACTTCTCGGCGCATCTGGTGGGGCTCCTGGCGCTCCTGCACCCCCTGAGGTTATCGCCACTGTCCAACTCGGACCCATCCAGGCCACCACTCTGGAGGCAACCGACGCGGAGGGGTTGACCGCCTGGCTGACCGCCAACGGGTATGGGTTGCCGGAGTCCGTGACTGCCCTCCTCCCCCACTACATCGACAGGGGCTGGTCTTTCGTCGCGCTGAAACTTACCGGCGAGACACCCCTGGACGGAAAGCTAGACCCCCTGCGCTTCCAGTTCGAGACCGCGACCCTGACATACCCCCTCGCCCTGTCGAAAGCTGCCACGACACCCCAATATGTCTCTTTGTTCATCTTCTCTGACCACCGCGAAGAGGTCAGGTTCGCAGACGGTTCGGAAATACCCGATGCAGACACCACCTGGGCCAGAACAGTGCGCAACACCTCGCTGACTAGCCTGGGCACCTACCTCACAGCCATCACCTTGACCTTTGGCAACCCATCCCAGCGTATCCTCGACGACTTGACATTCGTCCGTGCCCCCGCCGATGAGGAAGTGGGAACCCACGTCACCCAGGTCACCTATATCCGTGTCGCGGGAGTACCGGTCGGCTGGGGACTCGTAGGACTAGCCGTCTTCGTCATGTTCCTCGTCATCGTGTTCATGCTCATCCCCCGGAGGGCACGACGCTAGGGCAATAACGCTTCAGATTCGGCATCACTGACTGGCTGACGTACCGCGTCAAGACTGTCTCGTAGCCCTCTTCCGCCCCGCCACCAGGCGCGACAAGGTCGTCTTTGCCTCGAAGATGCTGACAGTTGCGCTCACAGAATCCCGGATAATACGAGAGTCTGGTCTGATCTAGCCAACTTCAATCCGTCCTTCGGAGGTTGTCTGTCCATCCCTCCATAGACAACAGAACCAAACCCAGGCCAATTCACTAGGAGTCGGCGACACGGTGCGGAGCTCGTAGCAGCTAGAGTGTGGTCATGGGACTGGTCTTTGATTTAGCAGAGCTGATTAACGCGGGCCTTGGCGTGGTAGGTGGCGAGGGCGCTACCTCCATCCGGGAACGCATCAATGACGCTTCCTTGCGTAGAGCGATTAGTAAGGCCTTCTCAACAGTTCTCGATAATCACGACGACATTTTGATCTCGTCCAGGCAGAAAAGGAAGCTAGCCAAAGACGACTTGTTGGTGCGGTGGCTTTGTCAAGATCCAAAACAACGCGGAGAGTGCCCTATCGATGCGGAGATCCTTGACGGACTCGACACCGATACAAACAACAAGTTGCTGGTTGAGTTGCATGAAGCATTCATTGAAGCTATCTGCCCAAGACTGTCTACAGCAGAACAGCTCTCGTTACGAACACTCCTCAAGATTGACCGCGAGCTCCTCAGCACACACAGCGAGCTAGGTGATGTGAAAGCTATCGTTGAGGCCATCTGGAGGGAGAGGCAGAATCAGCGACCTGAGCCTTTGTCTCAGATTGCTGGGTCTAGGCCGCTACTATCTGCTGATTTTGTTGCCCGTGACGAAATGGCTGCGTTGAAGTCAGCGCTTGGTGATGGTGGCCAGGCTACTTTGTGTGCGCTCAAGGGCATGCGCGGGGTTGGCAAGTCTTGGCTAGCATCGGCCTACGCGAAGGAATGCGAGAAAGAACGCTGGTCGTTCGTGGGATGGATAAATGCCGGTAGCCGTGAACAGGCTATCACTGAAATGGCCAAGATAGCCGCCCTCCTAGGGCAAAGTGAACAAGATGATCCTCCTGACATTGCTGCGAGTCGTCTCGTGACGTGGCTGAATCAAACTGGAACTGATGGCGTCAAGGACAAACTGTTGGTGTTCGACAATGTTGAAAGACGAGCTGACCTGGAAGACTTGATTCCTACCAGTCCTGGGACCAGAGTATTGGTCACCACAACCCACCAAGAAGCGACATTCGGCACCGCTGTGGATGTTTCTGCTTACAGCACAGAAGAGGCCGTCGAATACCTTGTTAACGCAACTGGCTTGTCAGACCGCGTAGATGCTGGCAAGGTCGCCAAAGAGTTGGGCAACTTACCGGTTGCTTTGACTCAGGCAGCAGCAGTTATTCGTAATCGTGGCTACACCTTCGAACAATACTTGGACAGGTTGAAGCAGGCTGTGTTGGATGAAGTTGTTAAGCCGTTCGGTGACTACCCTTATGCGGCTAATGTCGCTCTATGGTTAGCGTTCACTACTGTTGTTGAAACTTGCGGCAAGGGAAATCCGGCGGTGGGGCGGGCTGCTCTTGGCGTTATGGAAGTGTTGTCACTCTTGGCTGAATCTGGTGTTCCAAGAAATTGGTTGTACGCAGTAGGAGAAAATGAAGATGCTGCTCGTGAAGCGGTTGGCGATCTGGTCGAGTCTTCTGTCCTCATCGAGTCTGAAGACAAGAGCATAGTTTCGTTGCATCGTCTTATGGGCAGAGTTGTTCGTGAAGACGACCCATCAGAGCATCGCGCTGGTGAAGCAGTCCAATATAGTGCCCGGGTGCTTGCTGCGGTGGATGTTGACCTGATCGGTGACTACATGGGCAGGCGTAGTGCTATCACAAGTTTGGGTGCCCAACTAGTCGCTATCCATGAGCAGCAGCACTCGAAAGCACTCGTGGACAGCAAAGAGTTTCTCGCTACTGTCCATCGTGTTGCGTCCGTGGCAATCGAGCATGAAGATCCATTCACGACAATCGCGCTCGCCGACTATCAAACAGACTTGATGCGGGTGCTGGGCGCAGACCATCCAGACACACTGACCTCACGACACAACCTAGCTGCCGCCTACGAGTCGGCTGGTGACGTCGGCAAGGCGATTCGACTGTTTGAGGAAACGCTCGCCGACAAGTTGCGGGTGCTGGGCGCAGACCATCCAGACACACTGACCTCACGAAACAACCTAGCTGGCGCCTACCGGTCGGCTGGCGACGTGGGCAAAGCGATTCCACTGCACGAGCAGACATTGGCCGACCGGGTGCGCGTGCTGGGCGCAGACCATCCAGACACACTGACGTCACGAAACAACCTGGCATTCGCCTACCAGTCGGCTGGCGACGTGGGCAAAGCGATTCCACTGTACGAGGAAACGCTCGCCGACTGTGTGCGGGTGCTGGGCGCAGACCATCCGACCACGCTGACGTTGCGAAGCAACCTGGCTGGCGCCTTCAGGTTGGCTGGTGATATCCCGGAAACGGATCAAAGGATTACCTAGTCTCGAACCGGTAGACAGCTGAGTCGAGTCTAGTGGATTACTACAGCAGAGTTGTTAGGCGGGCTGAATGAGGCTGGCGTTGCCTTGTCGAACAAATCGGCCTCAACGCCGACCAAGGAACATGAGCGACGTGAAAGTGGTTCGCTATTACCGCTCTAGGATGGCCTGTATTACTTGGGCCTGGTACGCGGCGGCTTCGCCTTGGCGGGCTCTGTTGGCTTGCGCTAGGTAGCGGGCCTCGTCTAGGTGGGCGGCGACTTCTGATTCCAGGATGGAGATGACTTCAGCATCTGTGAGGGTTTGGCGTTGTGTTTCTGTGGCCCCGAGTCCTTGGGTGGTTCCGGCGATGTACTCGCTTGTGACTGGGGATTTCTGAATTTCAGATAGGGGAAGAGCACAGGCATTGTCCAGGGCGGCGAGCGCCGAACGTAGAGCCAAGACGGCAGGAGTGTCCTTTGCCCTCATAGACTCAGTCAAGGCGGCTTTCAGGCGGGATGTCATGTCGTCGAACAACATATTTGCCGAATCAATCCAGCCAGGTCGGGGGCAGGTTGCGCGCGAAGGCAGTGAGTATCTGCTGGGCGGCCTCGACTGCCGACAACTGTCCTGACATTACCTTGGATTCCAACCCCTTGCGCATTGCTTTGACATCCCTGTTTTGGCGCACGGATTCGATGACCTCATCGTCGACGAGCGACCACATCCAGTCGCGTTGCTGGCGGGCGCGACGTTCGGCCAAGCCACCGCCTTCTTCGAGGTACGCCCGGTGGTCGAGGACGGCCTGCCATACGTCCATGAGGCCATCGCCGGTGTACGAACTGGAGGTCAGAACCGGTGGGCGGCGAGCATTCGGATCCGATGTGATGAGTTTCATGGCGGTGCGTAGCTCGCGGGCCGCCACACGGGAAGCCGACTCATTGTCGCCGTCAGCCTTGTTGACCGTGATGACATCGGCCATCTCCAGGATGCCCCGTTTGATGCCCTGGAGTTGGTCGCCCGCTCTCGCCAGAGTGACAAGGAGGAATGTGTCCACCATGCCTGCGACGGCGACTTCGGACTGACCCACGCCGACCGTCTCCACGAGCACGACGTCGAAACCTGCTGCCTCGACAATGAGCATGGACTCCCTGGTCGCCCGAGCCACGCCGCCGAGATGGTTCGCGGAAGGGGAAGGGCGGATGAAAGCGTCGTCGGAGGCCGCCAGTGCCGCCATACGTGTGCGGTCGCCCAGGATGGAACCGCCGGTCTTCGTGGAGGACGGGTCGACTGCGAGCACTGCGACGCGGTGCCCAGCTTCGATGAGTTTGACCCCCAGGGCATCAATGAACGTGGACTTTCCCGCCCCCGGTACACCCGTGACGCCGACACGTACAGCCTTGTCACGGCTCTGTTCGCCCGCGCGGAGAGTTGTCAGCAATTCGCGGGCCTTCTCACGGTCGGTCACCCGCATGGACTCCACGAGAGTGATGGCGCGGGCAATTGAGCGCCGCTGCCTGGCAGCGATTCCCTCAGTGAGTTGGGCCACATTCATGGCATCCATCCTAGTGTGGGTCGTCGTTGCCTGAAGGAACCGTCCCACCAACGCGCGCCCGTGTCGACCCGGCAGTCGACTCATGTCCCACCTGCGACTGGGGAAACGCTGACAACTGACCACATTCTCTGCGATTCTGCGCGAAGTCGCAGAATGACGATAGGCGCCAATCAGTGTTTCTCTAGGATATCTGGCGGTGGAATGGTCCCGAGACCAGCGCGCACAATTACTCGCTATCCTTTGTGGGGTGAGGATTCAGGAGGCTCGCAGAATTGCCTTGGCGGCTCAGGGCATGGGGCGCGACCGGGACACGGCGGCGACACCTCGGAACATTGCTCGTGTCATCTCCCAACTGGGACAGTTCCAAATCGATACTGTCAATGTCTTGGCCAGAGCCCATCTCATGCCTTTGTACACACGACTTGGCGCGTACGACTTTGGGCTCCTGGACGCAGTGGCCGGTGGTTTGCCAAATGTGACTGCCGAGACGACCTCGGTCGCATCTCGACGCTCCAGAACTTCCTCCCGCCTTCTCTTTGAGTACTGGGGCCATGCCGCGGCCCTGATGGACGTGGAGTTGTACCCTGCTCTGCGGTTCCGCATGACCGATGCTTACTCCATGACATGGGGACGTATCCGGGCCCTGGCTGACGAGTCTCCCTCCCTCATCGAAGACATCTTCGAAGCCGTGCTTGAGCGCGGGCCGGTTACTGCTCGTGAACTCGATCTTGGCGAAGAGAAGGTACGCAACAATTGGGGGTGGAATTGGTCGGTCGCCAAGACCGCTCTGGAGTGGCTTTTCTGGTGTGGTCGAGTCAGTGTGGCGCGAAGGAACAGTCAGTTCGAGAGGGTGTACGACCTTCCCCAGTCAGTGATCCCCTCCCCTATGTTCACTGCTCCCGCCTTGAATTCCCACGATGCTCATATCGCTTTGGTAAGAAGGGCCGCCCAGGCCCTCGGCGTTGCCTCAGCTCGATGCCTAGGAGATTACTTCCGCACTGATTCCGCGCCCACTAAGGCCGCTATCGCCGAACTGGAAGCCAGAGGTGAATTGACGCCGGTCGAGGTGGACGGCTGGAAAGCACCAACGTGGCTTTGGTCGGGTGAATCGTCGGCGAAGAAGGTGCGCGGCGCTGCCCTCGTCTCCCCGTTCGACTCCCTGATCTTCGAGCGCCAGCGTCTGCGCAACCTGTTCGAAGTCGATTATTCCATCAGCTTGTACACCCCCGTCGACAAGCGGGTTCACGGGTATTACGTCTATCTCTTCCTCTTGGACGAAGCATTCGCCGCCCGCGTGGATCTCAAAGCCGACCGGAAAGCGTCTGCCTTGCTCGTCCAATCGGCGTGGTGGGAAGAGGGGTGCGAGATGAGCCGGGAACGTGTGGTGGTTCAGTTGGCTCGGGAACTGCGTCGTTGTGCGGATTGGCTCGGGTTGGACGACATCCGCGTGTCAGACAAGGGGACTCTCGCGGCTGAACTCGCGGCAGTCGTGTAGGGATCGTCGCTGATGGCATTCGGCAGTGTTGGCCAGGCCTGGGGAAGTGCTCGTCGATGCTTTGGGTCGCAGGGGCGCTGAGCGGGCTGGGATTTGTGGCGTTGTCTCATTTCTCGACCACACATTCTGGAATGAACCATCTTTGTCAGACCTGACTGATAGGCTGACTCTTAGGGACGGGACGAGAGTCCCCTCCTGCTATTGAACTATTGAATCAATGCTGTACCTATCCGACCCAATCACCCCCATGTGACCACTGTAGAATCGATGGGGTTTTCCTTGAAAGAAACGGAGCAAACTATGAGTGTACCTGTCACGAGTTCCTATATCCCTTCACATGAAGGTGTTGTCCACTGGGCGCAAGAAGTCGCTGAACTGACCAAGCCTGACGCTATTTACTACTGCGAGGGCACTGACGCCGAATGGGCTTCTCTCGTCGACCTGATGGTTGACAAGGGAACATTGATTCGGCTCAATCCCGAGAAGAAGTTCAATTCCGTCTATTGCATCACCAATCCTGATGATGTGGCGCGCGTCGAGTCCCGCACCTTCATCTGCTCCGAGAAGGAGTCCGATTCGGGCCCCACGAACAACTGGATGGACCCCGGGCAGATGCGCACGATCCTCAACGGTCTCTACGACGGTTGCATGGTTGGGCGCACGATGTACGTCATGCCGTTCTGCATGGGCCCCCTCGGCGCTGTCGACCCCAAGTTCGGCGTCGAAATCTCCGACTCCGCCTATGTCGTCATCTCCATGAAGATCATGACCATCATGGGCCGTGCGGTCGATGAGGAAATGGTCAAGCGCGACGCCACATTCGTTCCCGCACTGCATTCCGTGGGCATGCCGCTCACCGAAGGCGTCGAAGACGTGGCCTGGCCGTGCAACGACGAGAAGTACATCACGCACTTCCCCGAAACCCGCGAAATCATGAGCTACGGCTCTGGCTACGGCGGCAACTCGCTCTTGGGCAAGAAGTGCTACGCCTTGCGTATCGCCTCCGTCATGGCCCGCGACGAAGGGTGGCTGGCCGAGCATATGCTCATCCTCAAGCTCACCAACCCCGAAGGCAAGGCATTCCACATCTGCGCGGCCTTCCCGTCGGCATGCGGCAAGACCAACCTCGCCATGCTGGAACCCACTTTGCCCGGCTGGAAAGCAGAAACGCTTGGCGATGACATCTCGTGGCTGCGCTTCGGGCCGGACGGTCGCTTGTACGCGATCAACCCCGAGACTGGCTTCTTCGGCGTGGCACCTGGGACGAGTTACAAGACGAACCCGAACGCCATGCGTACCGCTGACGCGGGCAACTCCATCTTCACCAATGTGGCTCTCACTGACGACGGCGACGTGTGGTGGGAAGGCATGACCGACGAGGCCCCGGCCCATCTGACCGACTGGCACGGGAACTCCTGGACTCCCGCCTCCACCGACAAGGCCGCACATCCGAACAGCCGTTTCACCACGCCCATCGAGCAGTGCCCGATCCTGTCGGACGAGCATGACCTCCCCAATGGTGTGCCGATTGACGCGATCATCTTCGGTGGTCGCAGGGCGAGCACGATTCCTCTGGTCAACCAGTCCCGCGACTGGACCCATGGCGTCTTCATGGCGTCCACCTGTTCGTCCGAGACCACGGCAGCCGCTGTGGGCGCAGTCGGCGTTGTGCGTCGTGACCCCATGGCCATGCTGCCCTTCATCGGCTACCACGTCTGCGATTACTTCCAGCACTGGCTGGATGTCGCCGATACCGAAGGTGCCAACCTGCCGAAGATCTTCTACGTCAACTGGTTCCGCAAGTCCGCCGAAGGCAAGTTCCTGTGGCCAGGCTTCGGCGAGAATACCCGCGTTCTCAAGTGGATCACCCAGCGACTCGAAGGCGCGGTCGACGCGGTCGAAACCGCTATCGGTTATCTGCCTCGCCCCGAAGACCTCGACGTGACTGGCCTCGACATCTCTGCCGACGAAGTCAAGACCCTCCTCAGCGTGGATGTCGACGGTTGGAAAGCCGAGTTGCCGCTGATCGATGAGTGGTACACCAAGTTGGGCGACAAGATTCCCGCCGAGCTGCAAGCCGAGAAAGCCAAACTGGAGGCCGCCCTGGCGTAAGCCCTAGTCTTCTTTGTTCCGGCACTTGTCCATAGGGTGCCGGAACAAAGAAGAGCTATCCACAGATCGTGTGCTTCTGGTCCAGGAGAGAGTTCGCAGCCCCATAGTGTGGAGTATGAGGACACTGACCCCACAGCGGGACAATTCGCGCATCACATGGCTGCATCATGTCATGATGCGTTGGTATGATGCAGTCATGCGAACAACCATTGACCTGCCGCCTGGCTTGAAATCCAGGCTCCAAGATGTGGCGGATATGAGAAACGAGTCCATGTCCGCTGTGGTGACGACTCTTCTGTTGGAACGGCTGAACCAGATGGAGGGATTGCCGTCGCGACTGGAGCGGAATCCCGTCACTGGCCTTCTCAATGTCAAGAGTGACGGTCACGTCTACACAATGAAGGAAATCGCTGACTTATTGGACGAGGATGAATGACTAGTCCCACCTATCTCCTTGATGCCAATGTTCTCATCGCCCTCGCCTATGACGGCCATGACCACAAACAACGCTGCGATGATTGGTATGCGACGATACAATCATGCGCCACATGTCCCAGTGTTGAGGGTTCGCTCGTCCGCTATCTCATTCGCATCGGCCACTCCTTTCAGACGGCCTCGGGAACACTCGCAGACCTCACCGCTGACGCCCGTCACGAGTTCTGGCCTGATTCCCTGTCCTATGGCGAGGTCGACCTAGCCCGTGTCATCGGACATCGCCAGGTGACTGACGCCTATCTTGTGTCGCTGGTCCGCGCACATCCTGGCTCGAAGCTGGCGACCCTGGACGAGGGGTTGGCCTTGATGTATCCCGATGTGGTGGAGCTCATCCCGGAACTGCCTGTCAGTCCTGAAGACACGGAGGGTGAGGACAGATGAGAGACGCAGGAAGTGCCGATTGACTCCTACCACTAGACAACTGAACGACTGCGACACCACGTTCGACCATGGTCAGCCAAATCGGTGTTCTGCCCCTTGCCCGATGCTCCCACCAACGGTTCCCAGAATTGGGAAACCGTCCTCCTGTAACGTGAGTTCGCGCTCTTCCCGAACAGGCCAGTCGTGGATATGATAACCACATCAGAGGCCCACGGGTGGCCCCAAATGTCATGGCAGAACAAAGGAGTCACATGGCCGACATCAAGAAATACAGCAACTACATCGCAGGAGAGTTCCGCGGCGCCGACGAGTACATCGAAGTCGAGAACCCCTACACCAACCAGATCATCGGGTTGGCCGCCAGAGGTGGAGAAAAAGAGGCTGATGACGCGCTCACCGCAGCAAAGAAGGCACAGCCCTCCTGGGCCAAACTCGCCCCTGCGACCCGAGCCGACTATCTGAAGCAGTTCGCCCAGGTCATCCGGGACAACCGCATCGAATTGGCACAACTGCTCATGCACGAGCAGGCCAAGGTCGCCCCTCTCGCCCAAGTCGAGATCGACGTCACAGCGACGTACTTCGACTATTACGCCGGATGGGCGCGCATCTACGAAGGTGAGATCATCAATTCCGACGATCCTCGTGAGAACATCTTCCTCTTCCAGAAGCCCATTGGGGTCGCTGTGGGCATCTGCCCGTGGAACTTCCCCTTCTTCGTCATGGCGCGCAAGGTCGCCCCAGCCCTGCTTGTGGGCTGCACGTCCGTCATCAAGCCGAGTTCCACGACCCCGCTGACGACTCTGCGCTTTGCTGAGTTGATCGCGGGTTTGGGCTTGCCAGAAGGAGTATTGAACTTCGTCGCAGGTGGTGGGTCCACCTTGGGCAACGCTCTGGTGAAGCATCCCCTCTCCGACATCGTCAGCCTGACCGGCTCAGTGGACGCTGGCGTGGAAGTCATCAAGAACTCCGCAGAGAAGATCATGAAGACCTCCCTGGAGTTGGGTGGCAAGGCCCCCGCTATCGTCTTCCCGGACGCCGACATCGATCTCGCAGTCAAGGGTGTCGCGGATTCGCGGCTCATCTTCTCCGGCCAGGTCTGCAACTGCGCCGAGCGGGCGTACATCCATGCCGACATTTACGACGAGTTCATGTCCAAGCTGAAGGCGACCTTCGAGGCTGCCAAGGTGGACGACCCGGCGCTCGACGGTGTGGCGTACTCCACCCAGGTGGACAAGGCTCAACTGGAGAAGATCACCTGCATGGTCGACCGGGCCAAGGCTGCTGGTGTGGAAGTCGTCACAGGTGGTTCGCCTCTCGACAAGGGAACAGGTTACTTCTTCGCTCCGACGATTATCACCGGTGCGGACCAGAAGTCCGAGATCGTGCAGAAGGAAGTCTTCGGACCAGTCCTGCCCGTTATCCCTTGGTCCGATTACGACGAAGTCATTGAGATGGCCAACGATTGCGAATACGGTCTGACAAGCTCCGTCTTCACCAGAGACGTCAATGTGGTCATGCAGGCCCAGAAAGACCTCAACTTCGGTGAGACCTACGTCAACCGCGAGCACTTCGAGGGCATTCAGGGCTTCCATGCCGGATGGCGCAAGTCTGGCATCGGTGGCGCGGACGGCAGCCATGGGTTGGAGGAGTACCTCCAGTCGCAGGCATTGTACGTGAGGTACTGAGTCACAGTACTGAGTCCACAGTACTCAGCCGACAGGGAAATGCCCCAAGCCAAAGGGGGGTGGCTTGGGGCATTTTCGTTGCGTCCAGGAGGGGCGCACAGACTCACGCGATAGTGGCGAGAACCTGTCTCTCCTTGACGATGGCACCTTCTTCGACCATGGAGGCGAAGACGCCCGCGTGGTCGGCGATGATATGAGTTTCCATCTTCATTGCCTCTAGTGCGCCAATGCTCTGGCCCACGGACACATGGTCACCGGTTGCGACGAACCATCTCGACAGGATGCCGTTCATGGGCGCCAGCACTCCGCCTTGTACAACGGTGGGACCTGACCCGCCGTTGCGGGGAGCCACACTCGACCCCAGAAGGGCAGCGGGGAATCCGAGACGCATCCACTTGCCATCCACCTCGAACCATTCGCGGGCGACCTCTTCGCGGGTCACGCCAGGCGGCAAGGCTTGGGCCAACTCGGGCAGCCAGTCGCAGTCCGTCTCAATCCATGACGTATGCATGGTGAAATCGACCGGGTTTACCGCATAGAATCCTGGCTCCTCCAGCACACGCTTGTGGAAGGGCAGAAGTGTGGGCACGCCCTCCACGACGCACTCTTTGATGGCTTGGCGGCCGCGGGCGATGGCCTCGTTGCGGTCAACGCCCCAGACGATGATCTTGGCAATCATCGAGTCGAACTCGGCGGGAATCGCACCATCGGAGGTGATGCCAGCGTCGACACGCAGGAAGGGACCACCAGGAGAATCGAAACGGCTCACCTTTCCGGCCTGCGGGAGGAATCCGCGGCCAGGGTCCTCAGCGTTGATGCGGAACTCGATGGCATGGCCGTTGGGCTGCACAACGTCAGGGAGCGCATCGAGGGAATGACCCTCAGCCACCTGGAACTGCCACATGACCAAGTCAACGCCTGTTGTACGCTCGGTGATGGGGTGCTCGACCTGGATACGTGTGTTGACTTCGAGGAACGAGAGGATTCCGTCAGCGCCGAGCATGAACTCGACCGTCCCGGCGCCACGGTACTTGACCTCTTCACAAATGGCCTTGGATGCGGCGATGATCTTCTCCGACTGAGCGGCGCTCAAGAAAGGAGCCGGGGCTTCCTCCAAGACTTTCTGGTGACGGCGCTGGATGGAGCAATCGCGTGTGCCCACAACGACGACTCTGCCTCGGCCATCGCCGATGATCTGGGCTTCGACATGGCGGGGACGTTCCACGAATCGCTCGACATAGCATTCACCGCGCCCGAAGGCCGACACAGCTTCCGACACGGCAGACTCGAAACGCAACTCCACCTCTTCAGGCTTGGTCACGACTTTGAGCCCACGTCCGCCACCGCCGAAGGAGGCTTTGATAGCAATGGGATAGCCATATTCATCGGCGAAGGCTTTGACTTCGTCCACTGAGGACACTGGGCCAGGGGTACCAGGGACCAGAGGGGCACCGACTTTCTCAGCGATGCGACGAGCCGCGACCTTGTCTCCAAGAAGGGAGATGTTTTCTGGGGTTGGCCCAATCCACGTCAGGCCAGCCATCTCCACAGCGCGAGCAAAGTCGGCGCGCTCGGAAAGGAAGCCGTAACCAGGGTGGATGGCGTCTGCGCCAGACTCTTTGGCGATGCGCAGGATCTTTTCCTGGTCGAGGTAGGTTTCAAGGGCGGTGCGCCCGTCGAGTCCGTAAGCGGAATCGGCCAGACGTACATGGAGGGAGTTGGCATCTGGGTCGGCGTAAACAGCGACTGACTCCAACCCATAGGACGCGCAAGCGCGAATGATTCGGACAGCGATTTCTCCGCGATTAGCGATGAGCACTTTTTTCATGGGGCCTCCTTGAGCACCGGTGCTAGGATAAGGGGAGCATGACCAAGGAGACATGCCCCCTGTCCGTGAGTATAGCTGATTATGACACCAATGTCATAATCGGGGTATCAAAATGTGGGATTCCCCTAGTCAACCGCAGGTACAACCTTATGACGACGTCGCCATATTATTACCCCTGCAATAAGACCAGCGACCAATAAGACGACCGCGCCAGCGAGCCACCAGCTCTTGGCCGCCAGAGCGAAAAGTCCGATGAAGACGGCCAAACCGCCCGCCGCGTACACACATCCCCACAGTATCCAGCCAGGAATAGCCGCCATGGTGTACGGGAACCAGCGCCATCCCAGCAACCCAGCCGTCAACTGCACCGCCGTCTGAAACCCCAGGGTGAGGAAGCTCACCGGGATGATGGGCCAGCCCCATTTCTCCAGCGCCTTGACCGCTCGTTGCTCTTTCTCAGATGAGATACTCTTGGCCCACTTGGTTCTGACGGCACCTTCACGAATCCCCCGCCCCAACCAATACGTCGCCTGGGAGCGAAACCCCGCTACGCCAGTGAGGAACACAGCTGCAATCCAAAACGGTTGTCCCGTTATCCAGTCAAGCATTAGGGCAGTCTAGCTCAGTGGAACGTCTCCAGACTGAATGCCCACCAAACAATGGCTTCGCCACTTCAGAGTTCTGAATCGTCCACGCGCCACACACACGACCGTTGGCAGAGCACTACTCACCACAACGCCGGGTTGTACTTCAGCGGGTTGGGAGTCCCTGCGCACTCCTCGCCGACGCGCATATCCGCAACGCTGCCTTCCTCGCGCAGTTCCATCAACCGGTCCACGAGCATGCACCGCACGCGATAAGGGGAAATAGTGTTGATGTAGATCTTCGTGTCACCCTCGAACCCAGCAACGGTGGACACACGCCATTTGATATTGACTCGCCAAGGCATCCGCGTGTCGATGTCCACTGGGGTGTGGTGCCACTCTTCGTTGGAGGGAATGGTCGGCCCGGACGCGGCATGGATGGCATGAATCATGTCGGACATATCCCGAATCTCGGCGTCGGTCTGCATCCAGGGACGCACCTCGGCAGACTTGGAGTAAATCTCGATGGTGGGGTAACGGTGGCCGAAACCCGCGAACGCCAGTGCCGAATCATTCTCCGCGATGAGCAGGTTGCGATAGGTCGCGTAATTGACCTCGCACTCATTGAAGAAATTGGGGTTGTCCCGAAGGCGCGGGAGGACCTGGTCGGTGTTCGCACCATGCTCGTCGAGGGCCACCAACTGCTTGTGGAGATGGTCGAAACTCGACCCCGCGGGCTTGAGCCAGTTCTGAAAAGCGGCCACGTAGCGCACGTACCGATTCGACTCGTACAACCGTCGCATCGCCCACAGCGTCAAGAGGATGTACTGCTCGTGCTCGTCCCTGGTCAGCGTTCCCGATCCTGCGAGTTGAGAGCAGTCGGTGGCGCCATCAACCCAGTGACGACGAGCGATGACGACGTCATGGCCCCCACCGAAGAACCCCGACGCCTGATCGATGATGGTTTCCTCACCCAACTGCGTTATCTCGTCGGGGGTCTTGCCAGCGGCTCTCAGCTTTGCTGATTGCAGGGCGAGGACGTGCCTCTTACCTGCCATCGTTGAAAGGTATTCTCGCTTGTGGGCCACGAATTCTTCATCCAGATGATAGCCGTAATTCTTGTTCCAGTAGTCGTAGGAAACGATCTCAAACAGGTTGGGAACGACGCGAAACTGGGCCAGAGTGTCAAAGAGGGCTTCGGGTTGCACGCGCTCGACTAGCCGCCAGGGATCGGCCACGATACGGGCCTTCTCGGGCGGAGTCTCCAAGTACCGCGCCGAACAGAAGGCGCACCCATGGTTCCAATCAGTGTCAGACAGAGGCCGCGCGCGGGTGCTGGGCTCTGTCAGCGGACGGTTCCCACGACCAGGGACTGTCCACACCTGGGTGCCCGTGGCCGGATTGATCTGCTTGATCGTTCCATCCGCCATATCTATGAGGTAGGCGGGTTCAGGAAGATAAGCCAAAGTCATACCATCCAATCTAGCCTAGTGACCCAACTCTCCATCCATGCCGAGAACAGGATCGTCCCCACTTCGACTCTCTGCTAGTCTGGCAGGCTCTCCTATGTCCGTTCGCTTCGCCAATGAAGTCAACTGGACAGGCAACGTACAATGGAGTCCATGAGTGAAGCCACATCTGAACCCGGCCCCATCGTCCTCGGCCAAGGCCTGGGCGGTGAGGTATTCGTTCTGACCGACAATTCCGACGGCTCCGACGAGCAAGTGACTGAACCGGCCAAAGTCATGAGAATCGGTCGGATGATTTCGCGTCTCTTGGATGAGGTAAAGGACGCTCCTCTGGACGACGCATCCCGCGCGCGCTTGCGCGAGATTTACGCACAATCCATCGACGAGTTGGCCGGAGGTTTGGATGAGGGACTCGCCGAGGAGTTGCGGCGCATCACCACACCCTTCGCCGCCGACTGGACCCCATCGGATGCAGAATTGCGCATTGCCCAAGCTCAGTTGGTTGGTTGGCTGGAAGGACTCTTCCAGGGATTGCAGACAGCCATGGTCGCCCAGCACCTCAATGCTGCGATGAAGGCAGGCACCCCCGCCATCCCCCAGTCAGCCCCTGAGTTGCCTGCGGGTGCACCCGGCGGTGGGATGTACCTGTAAGGCGTCAGCCAGTTTGGCCCAGCGACGTTTCGGCGTAGGACGAGTCGCGCTGGCGTGCCTGTGGGGACACACCCCTGTACTCTTGAGGTATGAACATCCTTGTCGTTGATGATGACCAAGCTGTGCGTGATTCTTTGGCTCGCTCGTTGACCTACGGGGGGTACGAAACAGTGACCGCCGTCGATGGTATTGACGCGCTCGCCAAACTCAGCGGGGGTCACATCGATGCCGTGATCATGGACGTCATGATGCCGCGCCTCGATGGGTTGGAGGCAACCCGCATGTTGCGAACCTCCGGAAATGATGTGCCCATTCTCATCCTGACAGCGCGCGATGCTGTGGAAGCCCGAGTGGACGGACTCGATGCCGGAGCCGACGATTACATGGTCAAACCCTTCGCGCTGGACGAATTACTGGCTCGGCTGCGCGCCCTTGTCAGACGTTCGCATCCGTCAGACACCGAGCAGGGCGGGCGGGTTCTGGTCTTCTCCGACCTCGTGGTCGATCCTGCCACACGCGATGTCACCCGGGCCGGACGCAAGATCACACTGACCCGCACAGAGTTCGCGCTCCTCGTCGCCTTCATGGAAAACCCGCGCCACGTCTTGGAACGCGGTTGGCTGCTCAACGAAGTGTGGGGGTTCGACTTCCCCACGACGGCGAACTCGTTGGAGGTGTACATCGGCTACTTGCGTCGCAAGATCGAAGGCGATGGCGAACCCCGACTCATCCACACAGTGCGCGGAATGGGGTACGCCCTGAGGGAGGCCTGACCTGGTGCAGCGCGTACGCGAGGTGCTGGCCCTCTATGTCCACAAGATGAGGACTTCCCTGCAATTCAGATTGGTCATCCTCGCCATGGCAACCATCTGCCTGGGGACGGTGGCATCCACTATGTCCACGTACCAGGCAGCCCGTGTCTCATTTTTCGACGAACTTGATGTCGAGCTGATCGCCATCGCGGACCAGACTGCCCAGCAGTTGGGCGTGGACATGACGGCTGCTGCCATCGTGTCGGCAGATTCCCTGCGCGCGGAGAATGTCGTCATCATGGTTGTCCAAGCCAACAAGAATGAAATGACCATGCTTGGAGAGCCAAACAACACCTTGCTCATTTCTCCCTCCGAGATCGCTATCGCTCGCGTGCAAACCGGGTCGTCAGCTCGCAATGGACTGCGAGCAGATGGTGCTCAGTTCCGCATCGTCGCCGTGCCTTTCCGAGCAGAAGGTAAACCGTACGCGCTCGTCCTCGGCCGTGAACTCGCGCCAACGATGGCCTCCCTATCCAAATTGTCGGCTCTCCAATGGCTCATCGGGTTGGCGATCATACTGCTGGGCTCTGTGACGACCTACTTCCTGGCCCGCGCGGTCTTCAACCCCATCGCCCGACTGACCGCCGACGTCTCCGAGATGACGACCACAGACGAACTCGCGCCCATCGAAGTACATGGAGGCTCCGAGGCCGCCGCGCTGGAGAGGTCCTTCAACGCCCTCATCGGCTCTCTCATGACATCCCGCGACCGACAAAACCGCCTCATCGCCGACGCCAGTCACGAATTGCGCACACCTCTGACAAGCCTACGGACCAACATTGAATTGCTCATTGCCGACGAGAACGCGCAGATGCTCCCCGAAGGCGCCCGTCGTGACATTCTGCGTGATGTCGCGGCACAACTCGGCGAATTCACATCCCTCGTGGGCGACCTCGTTGCCCTGTCCCGCGATACCGTCCCCGCCGCCACGCTTGTGCCCGTGGACTTCGAGGCCATCATCTTGCGAGCGGTCGAACGGGCGAAGAGGCGTGGGCCCGGGCTGAACTTCGCTGTCAACCTGCAACCGATGTACGTCATGGGCGACTCGTCGCTCCTCGAGAGAGCGATGACCAATCTGCTGGACAATGCCGTGAAGTTCTCCCCCGAGTCCGGCACGGTCACTGTCGACTTGGGAGAAAATGGGCTTGTCATTACCGATGAGGGTCCAGGCATTTCCGATGCCGACTTGCCCCACATCTTCGAGCGTTTCTATCGTTCCGACATTTCCCGCAACACCCCCGGCACCGGCCTGGGCCTGTCCATCGTCGCCCATACCGTCGCCAGCCATTCCGGTTCGGTCGAGGCGGGAAGGGCGCCGTCCGGTGGTGCGCAGTTCGTTGTACGGCTGCCCGAAGTCGAACCGGGCGAAGACTGAGCCCGAGGATAGTACACGAGCTGGGCCGGGATGGCGACGCTTTGGCATCGGGTGGGGCGCAGACCAATTCGTGAGACCATAGTCCCATGTTGTACGCGAAAAACATCAAGGCCGTCCCCCAAGCACTGGCCGACCTTGGACTCCTCGTTGTCGTCTCATTGATGGTCTTCATCGCCGTGAAGGTGCGCGACTTTGTGAACTTGCTCGCCGCTCCTGCGCAGATGACTGCCGACACCGCCCTTTCCTTGTCTGGCACCATGGGAGCGGCCGGGGTCAGCGTGGCGCAGGCGGGAACAGACATGTCCAGTTCCTGGATTGCTGCGGCTGACCAAGTATCGAATGTCGCTCTCGTCGGTCCCATGCTTTCCGTCCCCCTCAGCGCGACCGCTCTCAGTATCGACAGTGCTTTCAGCACCATCTCCACGCCTTTCTCATCGGCCTCGACGGGGTTGGACGAACTTGCGACATCGATGTTGCAGCTTGTCTCCATCATCAATACCTTCGCCATCGTCGTGGCTATCCTCATCTTCCTCGTTCCTGTGGTCGCGTACGCCTGGAAGTGGCTGCCGTGGCGGTTCTCCTTCGTCCGGCGCGCCTCAGCGGGCACACGCCTGTTGTCAGCGGAATCCGCCCCGGAGTTGTTCGCCCTTCGCGCCATGGCCACCGCCCCTATGCACGACTTGCTCAAGATCACGCCCGATCCCATGGGCGCGTGGAAGGCAGGAAACCCCGAAGTCATTGCCCGGCTGGCCAACCTCAGTTTGGCCGAGCATGGCCTCAAGCTGCCCAAAGCAAGACCTCTGGTGGACGCTGCGGCGTAACAGTCCTGGTCCGACATGCGCATGTGGGTGTATCACACACCATTGCTAGTTTTCTTCATTTCGCGCACTCGTGCGGCGTGGGCAGTGTGAAATGTGCAGGGTTGTACGGGCGGGTGTGGGCAGTGTGAAATGTGCAGGTCGTTACGCGAGGCGATGGCTGCGCCATTTTACCGCCTCGCTTCACTGGGAAGTGCTGATAAATGCTGTGCTGGTGGCGGGGCCTCGGGCGGGATGGGATTCGTGGTCCCAATCTTGTACATGGACTGGACGTCCATCGCAAGATTGGGGGCGCGAAGACCGCCCGATCCGTGGTTCCGACGACAGTGCATGACTTATCAGTGGTCCCCAAGGGGCACCCCAAATCGGTGGGACGATTTGCGCCCAAGCCTGCACATTCCACACTGCTCACACCCTTGCGGGATCCTCGTCACTTACAGAACAACTGGATAGGTTGCTCAGTGAACGATGTGGAACTTTTCGTACAACCGGCGTAGCGGCGGCGGGGCCCACCAGTTCCAACGACCCAAGATGGTCATAGTGGCGGGGACGAGCAACATCCTCACTAGGGTCGCGTCGATGAGGACGGTGGCTGCCATGGCCACACCGATCTCCTTGATAGCGACCATGTCACCGGTGGTGAACCCGATGAAGACCGCGACAATGATAGCGGCTGCTGAAGTGATGATGCGGCCGGAGCGTTGGAGGCCGTGCTCGACTGCTTCGTCGTTGGACTCCCCCTTGTCCCAATACTCTTTGATGCGCGCGACGAGGAAGACCTCATAGTCCATCGCCAGCCCGAAGCCAAAACACGCAGTCACGGCCAGGACGAACGTCTCCATGCCCAGGACTTTCGGCATCCCCAAGTATCCGTTCATGAAGATGAATGTCGTCGCCCCCAGGGAAGCCAAGAGGGACAGGGAATTGATGATCAGAGCCTTGATGGGGATGGCGATGGAGCCCGTCATCAGGAACAAGAGAAGGAACACCGCAGAGATGATGACCGTCAAGGCAATGGGCGCCCCGGCGACGACCGAGTCCACAAAGTCCAGTTGCAGAGCCGCTGGGCCACCGACCTGGAAGTCGTATTTCTCTTCATGGGCCCGCAAGTCTTTGACGTCTTGAGTGATCTGCGCGCCAACCTGGTTCTCCACTTTGATATGGACACTGAACGTTGTCTTGCTGCGGTCAGAATCCAGGCTGGTCGGCTGGGAAACGAAATCCACATCGTCGAAATCGGAGAGGTACTTCACCAAGTCGCCCACTTCAATGGGCGCGGCGTCCGCGACGACTACGATAGAGGCTGCTTGTAGGGCAGGGTAATTGGCCTGGATGGCGTCATAGGCGAGAGTCACGTCGTGGCCATCGGGCAGATAGTCCATGAAGGCCGTGCGCGCCTGCAACTCGTACAACGGAACTGCCAGCACCCCGAGGATGGCGAACACGCCAATCATGATAAGCCAAGGAATCTTGTGTACACCGTGGGCGAGACGGGAGAAGAATCCCCTGTCGGACGCAGAGTCGCCCACGGTCTTGACGATAGAACGCAACCCTGGGATCCGGGTGATGACCGACGGCTTCACCAGACGACGGTTGAGAATGACAATGAGCGCGGGCACGAGCGTGATGGCGGTCAGCACGGCCAGCAGGGTCACGACGATACCGCCAGCCGCAATGATCTTCAGCAAGTCTGCTTCCATGGCGACGAGGCCCACCATGGACATGGCGATGGTCAGCGCGGAGAAGAAGACTGTGCGTCCGGCAGTCTTGACTGTGGCAACAACGGCCTCCCGCACAATCTCGCGGGAAGCGAACTTGCGCGGGACTCGGGAACCATCCGACGGGTATCCCTTTGAGGCGAGGGCGCGCGCGAGCTCCTCCCTATACCGAGAAACAACGAGCAAACCGTAGTCGATAGACAGAGCGAGCCCGACAATGGACACGACATTGAGAATGAAGGACTCCACATCGGCGGTGAAGGTGATGGCCCACAGGGCGCCCATACCGATACCGATGCTGACCAGGGCCCCAATGATGGGCAAGCCCGCTGCGATGAGCCCACCGAACACGATGACGAGGAGAAGCAAAGCGATGGGGAGGCCGACCGCCTCACCGCGCACCAGATCGTCAGCGAGTTGGCCGATGATGGCGTCTGTGAATGCCTCTGTGTACAGCAGATGGACTTCGGTCTCGTCCCCGAAGTCTTCGCGTAGGCCATCTTTGAAGTCATTCACCGCATCGGTCACGCGCCCTTGAGCGTCTTTCAACTCCTGGCCTACAAGGTCATCGTCAAGGGTCAAGGCAACGAGGAAACCGTCAGAGTCGTCTGAGAGGAGCGCCTGCAATTGTGGAAGCGTAGGGACTCCGGCCAAGAAGGGATCAGCTTCGGTCCTTACCCCATCGACACCTGCCAAATCGCCGCGACGGTCAGCCATGAAGGGAATCAGCTTGGGGATGTCCTTGTCGAGGTCGAGACCTTCGACGACCACTGTCATGGTCTCTCCCCCGCCCTTGGCCGTCATTTCATTCACGTCGTCGGAGTCGGAACCCCTGACCAGAGAGGGGGAATTGGACATACGGTCGAACAGACCGCCTTCGCCGTATCCCCAGAATGCGCCTGCAACAGCGAGTCCCACGATGATAAGCCAAGACACCACGACACGCCACGGATGGTGTGCGACGCTGCGTCCTAATTTCGCAAACATGTGGAGCCTGCTTTCCTTTGCTTCATTATACCTGTACCCACTTCGCCCCAGACGGCTGCCTGCCATTCTCGACTCACCCAGAAGGACGATGGACGGCTCAGGGGCAATCCGGGGTCGAGTGGGGGTCAAGTGGACTGTGGCCGTTTGCCTGTACATGGAAGAATTGAGTACATGCCTTTGCCTCTGGAACAGTTGACCGAACCAGTCAGCGGTGGGGTCTCAGGCCCGAACGACGATATTGCCAGCCCTCTTTCCGAGCCACTGATGGATTCCACGCTGAACGCGATAGACGTTGATCCTGAGGTTTCCACTCTGGACGATGCCGGTTCGACCTTGGAAGCTGACATCGCAGCGGCAGAGCGCAAGGGCAAGATATTCAGACAGAAACTGGCCGCTCGCAAGGCCAAACTCCAGGCCAACCCGGCGCTGTACCTCGCCTATCGCGTCGTGATCGGGACTCTCGGAACTCTCATTCTTGTTGGGGGCATCGTGATGTTGGCCACACCAGGGCCGGGGTGGCTGACAATTTTCCTTGGCTTGGGCATTCTCGCCAGCGAGTTTTCCTGGGCCCACCGCCTCAACGTCTGGACCAAAACGAAGGCCCGAGCCGTCCTCGCCTCTGCTAAGACCAAGATGGCGCAGCGCAAAGCGAAGAAATCGGAGCCCCAGAAGTCTGCGGCGGCCCGCCAATCCGAGAACTCCAGCCCCCAGGAGTCCCCAGAGCCCTGACCTGCTTGCCGTGTGGCGTTTGCCGGTAAGATTGCCGGATGAGTAAGGGACGTAACACCGCTGGTTCGGGCGGACGCATCAAGCGCGGTCTGGAAGGCAAGGGGCCGACCCCCAAGGCTGAAGACCGCGTGTATCACAAGGCTCACAAGGCCAAACTCGCTGGCGTGCGACGCGACGCGCCCAAACCCCGCAGCGGTGCTGGCTCACAACGCCCCAAGGGCGGCGATTTTGTGGTGGGCCGCAATCCTGTTCTGGAGGCTCTCTTCGCAGGTTTGCCGGTCAAGACCGCGTACATCGCTGAGGGCACTGAGCGCGACGACCGCCTGCGCGACATCCTGAAGTACGCCGCCGAGAACTCCATCGCCCTGCTCCAGGTGACACGCGCCGAACTCGACCGTCTCACCGGCGGTGCGGTCCATCAGGGGGTCGCTCTGCAATTGCCTGCCTTCGAGTATGCGGAACTGGCCGATGTCTTGGAGCCAGCCCTGGACGAGATGGGCATTCTCGTGGCCTGCGACCAAATCACCGACCCGCACAACCTCGGCGCCATCATCCGCTCTGCCGCCGCCTTCGGAGCGCACGGTGTCATCATCCCCTCCCGCCGCTCGGCCAAGATGACCGCTGCCGCATGGAAAGCCTCCGCCGGAGCCGCTGCCCGCCTGCCCGTCGCCCAAGTCGTCAACCTCAATCGGGGCCTAGAAGAGCTCTCCCACGCAGGTTTCCAGATTGTCGGCCTAGCCGGTGAAGGCGACACTCCCCTAGAGGATATTGTGCGCGACACTCCCGTTGTTCTCGTCGTCGGTTCGGAAGGTGAGGGTCTGTCTCGCCTTGTCAGAGACCATTGCGACTCCCTGGCGAGCATCCGTATCGCCTCTGAGGTCGAATCCCTCAACGCTTCAGTCGCCACGTCCATTGCGTTGTACGAACTGACGCGCTAATTGTAGCGTTGTTCATTGTGTATCCGTGAAGGCCTGAATCGGCCAGTCGAGATTCATGCCTGTCGTCCCGCCGTTTTCCGTGTCTATTGCGCGATATGCAAGTTTTCTACTGCGCGATATGCAACCAGTTTGCTGCGCGGTAAGCAGACCTTCTGTTGCGCAGTAGGGAAGGGCTGGGGATCTCTGCACTCAGTGGGTGGTGCAATCTCGCTCTAGGTCGTGGGGAGCGAATATGTGTCGGGTGTCGTGGATGTGGTTCCGCCCTGACGGATCGCGAGTCGTCAGGGCGGAGTCATGACTTTGGGGCCTTCGGGGGGAAGAAAAGTGCGGCACCAAAGTCTTTGTGAGGCGGGGGCCGAAGCCACGCCTAGGGTGTGGACTCATCGGGGGGAAGTGCGAGTCCACACACCTCACTGGAAAGGAGCTATGCTCCTACCTTTGTCTTTCGTGATGCCGCGCCGATGGCGGTCGCGCCGAGACCCAAGAGGATCAGGGCGGCGACCGCACCAGCGGAACCACCACCGGAGGTCATGACTGACCCACCGGTGTTGACCTTGATAGTCACCACGAAAGTTGTCTCAACCGAGCCCATGTTCGGGCTCGACTTGTCACCAGTCAGACGCACGGTGTGGTTACCGCCAGGAGTTCCCTCAGGAATCTGGAAGGTGATCGTGACCACGCCACCCGCATCGGCAACACCAGTACCCACAACAGAGCACGTCGTGCAGAACTCAAGAGTCACGGTCTCACCGGGGACGAACCCGACGCCAACCACGATCTCATTCTCACCGGCGTTGCGCACTGGGAACTCGACCCAGATGCCCAACTCGCCGATGATGAGCAGCGCAGGCTTGGACGTGTTGCCCGCTTCATCTGTGGCAGTCACGTTGACAACCGTGTCGGGAGCCAGCGGAATGACCGGTGTGCACTTGAATCCGCCGTCAGCACCAGCCTTGACTGTGCCTTCCTGGCAGGTGATCACATTCCCATCCACGTCGGTGATGGTAATCGTCGAGTCAGGCTCAGCCTTGCCCGTGATGACCGTCCCATTCGAAGGATCGAGAACCGGAGGCTGCGGAGCATCCGTGTCGAGGTACTCAGTGACAGAAGGCGAGTGGTTGCCAGCAGGATCGGTCGCCTCTGCGGTGACGTCACCAGAGGGCATTCCATCAGGGGTGTCCACGGACCATGTGCCATCAGGATCAACCTTTGTCGTGGTGGTCGTGTCGTCAGGCCACGTCACCGTGATCGTCGAACCAGGCTCGCCAGTGCCGGACACCTCAGTGCCATTGGCAACATCGATAGTCGGTGTCGTCGGAGGCGTGGTGTCGAGGTCAGCAAAGGTCTTGTCAGAGTGGTTGCCAGCCGGATCAGTTGCCACAGCGGTGACCTCACCGTCTTCCATACCAGCAGGTGTGTCCACACGCCATGTACCGTCAGGGTCGACCGTCGTCGTGGAGGTCGAGCCATCAGGCCACGTCACCTCGACCGTCGCACCAGGCTCGCTCGTACCGCTCACCTCAGTGCCATTGGCGACATCGATGATCGGAGCATCAGGAGCCTCAGTGTCCAGGTATTCCTTCGTCGGCTTGGACTCGTTGCCGGCCGGATCAGTCGCTGTGACCTCGATCTGGCCAGACGGCATACCGTCAGGTGTGTCGATAGTCCACGAGCCATCTGGGTTGACCGTCGTCGTATCCGTCGTGCCATCGGGCCAGGTGATTTCAATGGTCGCACCAGGCTCGGAAGCACCACGACCACCAGATACCTCAGTACCGTTTGCAACGTCGACACGCGGAGGAGCAGGCGGCGTCACATCGAGTGTGCCTGTGCCAGGCTCGCTCACATTGCCGTTCTCATCCACAGCCACAGCCGTGATCGGGCCGTCGACCGCAGTGTCAGGCGTCTTGCACGACCATGTCATGTCAGCCTGAACGACTGCCTTGCACAGTTCGTTGCCGCCACCATCGGTCACAATGATGGTGTCGCCAGGATCATTGGTATCAGGATCGACCACGCCACCGATTTCCTCACCGTTGGCCGTCGTGATGCTCGGCGCACCAGGTGCATCCAAGTCAAGCCAGAACGGAACGGACGGATCGGAGAAGTTGCCAGCCGGGTCAGTGGCCACAGCGGTCACATAGCCGGAGGTCGCCTCATCGGGGGTCGGGATGGACCATGTGCCATCGGCGCCAGTCACCACATCCACCGGGGTGGACACACCGGGCACAGTCACCGTGACAGTCGAGCCAGGCTCAGCCGTGCCGGAGATCGTGTCCTTGTCGCCGTGCTTGATCACAGGAGCGTCTGGAGCCAAGGTGTCGAGGTCCTCGACTGTCGGGTTCGATGTGTTGCCAGCAGGATCAGTAGCTGTCACTTCAATCTCACCAGACGGCATCCCATCAGGCGTCGGTATCGTCCACGAACCATCAGGATCGACCGTTGTAGTCGATGCCGTGCCATCTGGCCATGTGATTTCGATGGTCGCGCCAGGCTCAGAAGAACCAGAACCACCACTAACCTCAGTGCCATTCGCAACATCCACACGCGGCGCGTCAGGAGCCTCAGTGTCAAGGTCCGCGACCGTCGGGTCAGACGTGTTGCCAGCAGGATCAGTAGCTGTCACTACGATTTCACCAGAGGGCATCCCATCCGGGGTCGGAATCGTCCACGAACCATCAGGATTCACAACAGTCGTATCGGTCGTGCCATCCGGCCATGTGATCTCAATCGTCGCACCAGGCTCAGACGAACCAGGCTTGCCAGCCACTTCTGTCCCATTGGCTACATCCACACGCGGCGGCTCGGGAGCCTCAGTATCGAGGTCCTCGACCGTCGGGTCAGACGTGTTGCCCGCAGGATCCGTAGCGGTGACTTCAATCTCACCAGACGGCATACCATCAGGAGTCGGAATCGTCCACGAACCATCAGGATTCACAACCGTCGTGTCAGTCGTGCCATCAGGCCATGTGATTTCAATCGTCGCACCAGGCTCAGACGAACCAGAACCACCACTAACCTCAGTGCCATTCGCAACATCCACACGCGGCGCGTCAGGAGCCTCAGTATCGAGGTCCGCGACCGTCGGGTCAGACGTGTTGCCAGCAGGATCAGTCGCTGTCACCTCGATCTCACCAGACGGTATACCATCAGGGGTCGGAATCGTCCACGAACCATCAGGATCGACCGTTGTAGTAGATGTCGTGCCATCTGGCCATGTGACTTCGATGGTCGCACCAGGCTCAGACGAACCAGAACCACCACTAACCTCAGTGCCATTCGCAACATCCACGCGCGGCGCATCAGGAGCCTCAGTATCGAGGTCCGCGACCGTCGGGTCAGACGTGTTACCGGCCGGGTCAGTGGCCGTCACTTCAATCTCACCAGAAGGCATCCCGTCAGGTGTCGGAATCGTCCAGGAACCATCAGGATTCACAACAGTCGTGTCGGTCGTGCCATCCGGCCATGTGATTTCAATCGTCGCACCAGGCTCAGACGAACCAGGACCACCACTAACCTCAGTACCATTCGCAACATCCACACGCGGCGGCTCAGGAGCCTCAGTGTCAAGGTCCTCAGTCGTCACGGGGGACGTGTTGCCGGCAGGATCCGTAGCGGTGACTTCGATCTCACCAGAAGGCATCCCATCAGGAGTCGGAATCGTCCACGAACCATCAGGATTCACGACCGTTGTGTCCGTCGTGCCATCCGGCCATGTGATTTCGATGGTCGCACCAGGCTCAGACGAACCAGGATCACCACTGACTTCCACGCCATTGGCAACATCCACACGTGGGGCGTCTGGAGCGGTGGTGTCGACCGTGATATCTACCTGATCCGAGTCAACGCTTCGGTTACCTGAGTCATCGGTCGAGGAGGCAACCAGAGTGTGGTCGCCATCGGGCAGGTTGACATCGCATGTCCAATTGCCACTTGCGTCAGCAGTCGTCGTGCACACTGTCTCCCCTGTGGTCTTGTCGACCACCTCGACTGTCGAGCCAGGCTCGGCAGTCCCATCGACCACCAGGGGACGATCATTGGTCAAGTCGCCATCCGAGGGATGAAGTATGATCGGCGCATCAGGCGCGGTCACGTCGACGAAGTGCAACGTGATCGGGCTGGACTTGGCCGCAGCGCCCTCAGGAGTGTCCTCAGCAGAACCGGGTTGCGGGTGGAAGACCACGGCCACACCATCGAGAGAGACGTCGGCCGGGAAGGCGCCCGCCACAGTCGAAGTGTACTCAATGGTGGACTCGCCGAA
The DNA here is from genome assembly GCA_031261485.1 of Propionibacteriaceae bacterium. GTDB lineage: Bacteria > Actinomycetota > Actinomycetes > Propionibacteriales > Propionibacteriaceae > WQYJ01. Next base: position 44,820 of record JAISJO010000086.1, read on the forward strand.
GGCATTCGTGTCCGCTGGAGCAGCTTGGACGCTCAAGGTCGTGGCTGTTGTCTGAGAACGAACGACGCCATCCTCGACCGCATTACCCAGAGAGTCGAAGTAGTACACAGTGGCAACGTCCTTTTCACCATCTTCGCGCTGATAATCAGTCGTGACCTCGACGCGGGTGCGATGAGCGTTGTCAACGGACGGATCCGTGACGCAGCCAGCGTCCCTACCCGGCACGCAAGCGTTCGTGAAAGTCACGGTCGCAGGCGAGCCAGAGATCGGGGTAGCCAAACCGGCAACCGAGATAGTGGCCGACACCTGGACGGTTTCCTTGACCTTGTCCGTCAGTTGAACCGTGCAAGCGCCGCCAGCGACGGTCGTACAGGTCGTGTCCGACAGAGTGGACGAGCCGTTCTTGCCGAATGTCACCACGGCACCCGTGATCGCATTCTCGTTGATGTCACGGATCGTGGCAATCACCGTGGCCGAGTCGCCAGCAGGCAGAGTCGAGGGAGACACGACCAATGTTGACTTCTCGGCGGAGGCGGCACCCGGGACAAAGGTCAGCGTCACCGAACCGGTGTCATCCTTGCCATTGGCCGGAATCTTGCCAGCAACCGTCACCAGAGCCTCATGACCACCCGCCACCTTCGACGTGTACCAAATGGTCTGTGTGCCGTTACCCAACGTACCCGCGATACCAGTCTGAATATTCAAATCAGCATCTGTGGTCGTGGATTGGACCAGAGCACCGGAGACCGCGTTGCCGTACTGGTCGAACGCATACACCGTCGCGTAATCACGCTGCGCACCATCAGCAATCTTGCCATTCTCCGTCACTTCGACACGAGTGATGTGATCAGCATCCACACCAGGAACCGGAGTACACCCCGACGCCTGCGCACACACCTCATCAGGAGACCATGCCCGAGATCTCGACACCCCAATCTGCTCCGAACCCAGCATTGCCGTGAACTCGTACGTGCCCGCCTTCGTGGACGTGAAGTCCACCGTGCAGGTGCCCAAGTCATCCGTCGTGCAGGTGTCACCATCGGTGTACGTCACACCAGCGGTAGCGGCCTTGATCGTCACAATCGCACCGTCGACCGCATTGTTGTTCACATCACGCACAGTGATAGACGCCGTGTACGTCGCATCAGCACCCGTGCCGACAACCAGCGGACCAGCAGGCGTGATATCCCACGACGAGTTCGCAGCAACACCACCCTGAGAAGCGAACGCAGGTCTGACAGGAGACCCCTCAGGAGTCAACCCATCCACGCGCACATCCGCGACGTGCTCACCAGCAACCGTCGACTTGTACTGAATCGTCGTCGAACCATCGGCCAGTGTCGGGGCAATCGTCGAAATAGCCAGAGCAGCATCCGACGTCGTCGATGTGACCACAGCATCCTTAACGGCGTTGCCATGCTTGTCAAAGGCATGAACCACAGCCACATCAGGAGTAGAACCATCCGCAGGAGAACCATTCACAGTCAACTCGACACGAGTCGTATGTGCAGCGTCCACGTCAGGGTCCTTGACACACCCATCGGCAGCCGTGCACACCGCGCCAGCCTCGAACACCACCGTCACCGGAGAGTTCGACAGCGCACCATTCGACAGTTCGGCGCCCACATTGTAAGAACCAGCCACCGTTGTGGTCACCGTGATGAAGCACACCCCAGCCACTGTTGTGCATGACGAAGCGCTCGCCGACAAGCCACTCGGAATCTGGAAGGCGACAAAGGCCCCATCAACCGGATTGTCCGTGGCGTCATTGATATGAGCCGTGATCGTGTAGGTCTCATCAACCTTGATCGGGCTCGCCGGGGACACCGTCAAGGTGGAACGCGACGGATCGGCCGTGCCAGAACCGAACACCAAGTCGACAGGCGAACCAGCCGGGATATTGGAATCGATGGTCACGTTGGCCTTGTGCGAACCAGCGACCGTCGAGGTGTAATACAACGTCGTCGTCCCATCAGGACCAGTGGGCGATGCAGTCGCGGTCACGATACGCAGGGCCGCGTCCGAAGTCGTGGTTCCCACAGCAATGCCAGGCACCGGGTTGCCCTTGTGGTCGTACGCATAGGCGGTCGCCACATCGGTGGCTGTGCCATTCGCCTCAGAACCGTTGACCGTCACTGCCACATGCGTGACATGCGTCGGATCAATCGGGTCGCAATTCCTGAAGCACACGACATCGGGAGTGAACGTCACTGTCTGAGGCGAGCCCTTCACATCGTCGCCGTTGCCACCCAGGTCAGTGGGAACGCCCGAACTATTCGGCAAGGTCGCATGTACCTTCGTCTCACCAGCAAGGCTCGACGTCAGAGTCACGAAGCATGTCCCGTCAGGACCAGTTGTACACGTCGTCTCAGACAAGGTGGGCTGCCCGACACCGGTGATGTCATCCTCCAGAGAGAAGCTCACGACAGCGCCAGGAACCAAGATTCCTTCGTTGTCACGAACCGTCACAGTCGCAGTTGCGGTGTGCTCGATGACAAGGCTCGTCGGTGTCACGACCAGGTCGGAGTTCGCCGGATTCGCTGCACCGTTAGTGAACCGAATCTGGCTGAGAATACCCGAACCGTCAGCCGGGGCCAGACCAGCGATCTTGCCTTCGCCGGTGTACGTCCCCACACTCATCGCAGTCCACGACACCTGGCATGTCCCGTCAGAACCCGTCGTACACGTCGCCGTCGCGGGAGACAGGACACCAGCATTCACACCAGTCGTCTTGTCCACAACACTGACCAATGCGTCAGGAACCGCGTTGCCATAGGTGTCACGAGCATAAGCGGTCGCCTTGTCGGCAGCAACGCCGTTGGCCAACTGGTCATTGACGGCCATCTCGAAACGAGTCGCACCATTCGGACCATCGGTCGTGTCGCAGTTCTCCACACACACCCCGCCATTGGTGAACTTCGCGGTCGGACGCTCAGACAGCGGAACCGAATCCACAACAGCAGCGAACGTGAACGTGCCCACAATCTTCGAGGTCGTCTGGAACGTGTACACACCATTTGCCAACGGAGTGAAATGACTCAACACCAACTCAGGCTGAGAATCATCACCAGTCGTCGTGATGACGAACTTGTCCGCAGTCAGATCGTTGATCGCATTGTTCGAATCATCCCTGACCTTCACCGTCACAGTCACAGCGGCACCCACAGTCTGCTCGGAAGGAGCAACGGTGATATCCGAATACTTGTCAGACACCGCACCGACCACGAACGTCACATCCGTCGGAGAAGGAATGACCACGGAACCATACTTGGCCGTCACCGTCACCGTCTCAGCCGTGTCATCCGTCAACGTGACAGAGCATGTGCCGTATGCGGCATCGGTGTACACATTGTTCGTCTCGCAAGTGTTGGCGCTTGCCGTGGCGTTTCCGGTCACCGCGAACGAAGCCGACTCGTCACCCACGAGATTGTCGTAGGCGTCGCGCAGAGTCACTGTCGCAGTGGACGTTCCCCCCACACCCAAGGATGTCGGATCGACAGCCAAGCCAGAGCGGCTCGGATCGACATCGCCAGCCTTGAACGGAATCGGCTCATCAGCCCCAATCTTCATGGTGACATAATTCAATGTCGCCTTGTAATTGGGGGAGGCAACCGTCGTCTTGAACGTCACCGTGTACGTCCCATCGCCATGGTTGACCACCGGCGAGGAAACAACGACATCCTCAGACGAAGCACCGAAGACAATGTCCGCTAGATCAAGGGCAGTCAGCACGTTCGTGTTCTCGTCACGGGCCGTGAACGTGCCTGTATAGAAGGCAGTGCCATCCGCAACCAGCGGGCCCGCAGGAGCAACTGTGAAGGTTGATTCAAGACCACTGACCTGCTTGGCGTCAAACGCGATGGACTGCGGCGAACCAGAGATCGCTGTCGCAATCCCACCCACAGGGATGGTCGCTGACAGTTGGACCGTCTCAGCAGTCGCATCGGTCAGCGTCACCGTGCAGGTCCCATCAGCAATCGTCTCGCAGGTGGGAGCCGACAGACTCGCCGCACCCGACTTGCCGAATGTCACCACCGCACCTGTGATCACGTTCTCGTTGATGTCACGGATCGTCGCCGTGGCGGTCACAGTGTCATTGACGAGGACAGAATTGGAATCCACTGTGAGAGTGGACTTCTCTGCGGAGGCGGCACCCGGAATGAAGGTCAGTGTCACCGAACCGGTGTCATCCTTCCCATTGGCCGGAATCTTGCCAGCCACCGTCACCAGAGCCTCATGATCACCAGCAACCTTCGACGTGTACCAAATGGTCTGCGTCCCGTTACCGAACGTACCCGCGATACCAGTCTGAATATTCAAACCAGCATCCGCGGTCGTGGACTGGACCAAAGCACCAGAAACCGCGTTGCCGTACTGGTCGAACGCATACACAGTCGCATAATCACGCTGCGCACCATCAGCGACATGGCCATTGTCTGTAACCTCGACACGAGTGATGTGATCAGCGTCCACGCCAGGAACCGGAGTACACCCGGACGCCTGCGCACACACCTCATCAGGAGACCACGCACGAGACTTAGCCGCACCAATCTGGTCAGAACCCAACATGGCCGTGAACTCGAAGGTCCCAGCCGTTGTCGAAGAGACATCGACCGTGCACTGGCCGGAGCCATCCGTCTGGCACGTCGCGCCATCCGGGAAGGTCACACCCGGCTGAGCGACCTTGAGGGTCACAATCGCACCGTCGACCGCGTTGTTGTTCACATCACGCACAGTGATAGACGCCGTGTACGTCGCATCCGCACCCGTCCCCACAACCAGCGGACCGGCAGGCGTGATATCCCACGACGAGTTCGCAGCAACACCACCTTGAGACGCGAACGCAGGCCTCACAGGAGACCCCTCAGGAGTCATCCCATCCACACGCACATCCGCAACATGCTCACCAGCCACCACCGACTTGTACTGAATCGTCGTCGAACCATCGGCCAGTGTCGGGGCAATCGTCGAAATAGCCAGAGCAGCA